>CANFTO010000037.1 GCA_947449945.1 Actinomycetota bacterium
ATAGGACAGGCGCTGGCCATCAAGGCTCATCATCAGATGGGCAAGGGGATCAGCCCGGTGCGCATCTGCTCCATGTTGGGAAACCAATATTTGCGGGGCAAACTCTTCAAGAATGTTCGGCACAATGGCATCGAATGCGCGTAGCCATCCTTGATCGCCGGTGCCTGCAGGCAAAGCGATATTGATTGCAGTGCCAGGCGCATGAGCACCCCCACTTTCAGTGGGATACCCGCTACCCGGAAACAACGTTTTTGGGCTCTCGTGCAACGAGATGGTGACGACCCGGGGGTCATCCCAAAAGATTGCTTGAACACCGTCACCATGATGCACATCGAGATCTAGGTAAGCGATGCGCTCATATCCTTGATCGAGCAACCACTGGATTGCTACTCCAATGTCGTTGTACACACAAAAACCCTCAGCCGCAGATGGCATCGCGTGATGCAGTCCACCCGCCAAACTCACCACGTGGTCAAAACCATTCTGATGTATGGCTTTGGCACCCGCCAGGGTTGCGCCACACACACGCGCACTCTCTGCATGCATGTTTGGAAATACCGGAACGTCGGCAGTGCCGAGCCCGTGTAGGACATCAACAGTTGCTGCATCCTGCGAAGCTTTCACCACGGCATCGATGTAGTCAGACGAATGTACGCGCTCCAACTCCTCACGCGATGCTGGTAAGACAGGCGTGAGTAGCTCGACATTTTCATGTGTCAGGAGGTCGAGATCAGCGGTGAGTTTCATCGCTAATTGCACGCGAATAGGCGCAAGGGGGTGTCCGGGGCCAAAGTCATAGCCCGCGAGCGCGTCGTCCCACACCACCCCCACGCGATCACTCATGACTGAGACAACTCCACACTTCGATCGCGGGCAGCAACCATGCCGGCAACGATTGATTCGCGCACATTGAGTTCATCAAATGAAGCAATGGCCGCTGCAGTTGTGCCATTGGGTGACGTCACTTTTTCCCGTAGCGATTCTGGTGATTCATCCGATGCCGCAAGGAGTTCCGCTGAACCAAGGATGGTTTGCACGACAGCCGTGCGCGCGTCCTGCGCACTGAGACCTGCAAGCTCGGCTCCGCGGATCATCGCTTCCGCTAAATAAAATACATATGCAGGGCCACTTCCCGAGGTTGCGGTAATCGCATCCTGCAATGACTCAGGTACCTGCAGCACGGTACCCACCGCACTCAAAAGAATTTCAGCCTTCACAAGCTGCTCGCTTGCACACGATGAACCGGAGCTCACGCCAATCACGCCGCGCTGAATTTGCGCCGGAGTATTTGGCATCGCACGAACCACAGCCGCCTGCGGAACCAGCGCTTGGATTGTTTGAGTCGTGATGCCGGCAGCAATTGAAATAATGAGAGCACCTTGGGGCACTGCAGAGGAGACGTCAGTTAGGACTGCGCGCATGTCTTGTGGTTTCACGACCGCGATCACCACATCTGCGTTTGTCACAGCTTTCGATGCTTCAGCAACATCAATCCCGTAGGTGCGATTCAACTCGGCAGCCCGCTCAGGGCGCTTTTCCGCCACCACGATTTCTGGCGCCGGTTGAAGCTCGAGTAGCCCAGCGATCAGGGCCTCGCCCATCACTCCGCCACCAAGTACAGCAATGCGCGTCATGACAGCACCTTTCTCATTCAACCCCGAACACAACCGATGTTGCGCTCCTAGCCTGCCATGGGAGCGCTGTGTAACCGAGCAAAGGCCAAAGCTTCGGCAAGGTCTGCCTTGCGCACATCGGCCGAGGGCGCAGATCTCGTGCTGACTTCGACAATGAGATTGCCCGTGAAGTGCCTGCGCGAAAGTTCCTGCAGCACTTCAGCAACTGGTTGAGTTCCTCGACCAGGTACAAGATGCTCATCTTTGGCTGAGCCTCGACCATCGGCAAGATGCACGTGCGCTACCCGCGTGTCCAAGTCACGAATGAGCTCAAGAGCATCTGTGCGCGAAACCGACGTGTGAGAGAGATCAACCGTGGTGTGAAGGTATTCCTCATCGCGAACATCCCACCCTGGTGCGTAACCTGCGATTTCCTGACTCAAGGCTCGCCACGGAAACATGTTCTCCACTGCAAACACGATGTCTGTTTCATCAGACATGCGCGCCAATCCAGTGACGAAATCTTGTGCATAGGTTCTTTGCCAGCGAAACGGCGGATGGACCACAACTGTTTGCGCTCCCAGCAGCTGCGCAGTTGCTTGCGCTTTACGCAATTTTCCCCAGGGATCAGTTCCCCACACTCGCTGAGTAACTAACAAACATGGTGAATGAATGGAAAGGATGGGAACTTGAAACTCCTGCACGAGTTCATTCAAGATATAAGAATCTTGACTTGCAGTATCAGTGCCGACCATGACTTCAACACCGTCGTACCCCAATTCAGCAGCCAACTCGAAAGCAGTGTGCGTTGACTCTGGAAAGACTGACGAAGTCGAAAGCCCGACGAGCGGGAGTGTCATGAAGCCCTGCGCCACTTGTCGGTGATCTTCGTGGCCACCGCGACTGCAAGCGCGCCAATCACACCGACGACCACTGCAACCACTGAATAGCGCTCGGGAGCAAGCGACAAAGCGAAGAAATTCGAGAGCCACGGTATGAAAAGCACCGCAACGAATGCTGCAATCATCGCCGCGACGATTGCTAATCGGATTGCGTTCAATGGCCTCGCACTTTGAATGAGCACTGCAATAGCCACGATAAATAACGTTACGGTTGCCGCCGCCTGTGCACTTGGAATTGGTTCACCTACACGAAGCGCTGCTCCGTAACTTGTAAATGCGGCAATTGCACAGATTGCACCCGCGGGAGCCGTAAAGAGCAACACTCGCTTGAAAAACCCCGGACGGAAGCGTTCCGTGTTAGGCATTAACGCCAAGAAGAAGCCGGGAATACCGATAGTGAGTGCACCAATCAGGGTCAGGTGGCGGGGGAGGAAAGGAAATTCAACGGCGAATAAGCCGGTTGCAATTGAAATCAGTACCGCATAAAAAGACTTCGTAAGAAAGACATCCGACACTCGTTCGATATTGCCAAGTACTCGTCGGCCTTCTGCAACAACACCTGGCATCACTGACCACTTGTTATCTAAGAGCACTAACTGAGCAACAGCACGCGTTGCCGCCGATCCAGAACCCATGGAAATACCAAGGTCCGCTGACTTCAGTGCCAACACATCGTTAACACCGTCTCCAGTCATGGCCACCGCAGAACCATTGAGATGGAGCGCATCAACCATCGCTTGTTTCTGTGTTGGCGTGACGCGACCAAACACTGATGCTTTCGTCATGACCAGTGCGAGTTCAGTAAGGTCTGTGGGTAACGTTCGTGCGTCAACCGGTGCATCTGCCCCAGGTACTCCGGCTAAAGCTGCGATGGCACCCACCGTTACGGCGTTGTCACCGGAAATAACTTTGACATTCACACCTTGCTCAATGAAGTAAGCCACAGTCGCAGCAGCATCAGCACGCAGCCGTTGATCGATCACGACAAATCCCACGGGCATTACGCCATTCAGCGGTTGATTAACGTCTAATTCACCAAGAACCGTGCCAACCACGAGCACTCGTGAGCCATCGGCGGCTAACTGATCTGCTTGAGACAAAGCATTGTCACCTTGAGCCAGCACCATCTCTGGGGCTCCCAAGACCCAAGTGCCATGGTCTCCAAAGTTGGCGCCAGACCACTTGCGGGCACTTGAAAACGGCACACTTGAGGTAGCAACCCACGAGGAATGCGGATAGGAATCTGCGACAGCCTGAACCGTTGGATTCGGTGCTGACTCCACCGAGGCTAAGGCAGCGAGCGCGTCTGTGAGTTCGGTTTCAGTGCCACTCAATGCCACCACCGATCGCACGTGCATACCTGGTTCAGTCAGCGTTCCCGTCTTGTCAACACACACAGTGTCAACCCGGGCGAGCACTTCAACTGCCGGCATGTCTTGGACAAGGACTTTCTTCGCAGCTAAACGAACAACTGATACTGCCATTGCAATGCTGGTGAGTAGCACCAAACCTTCAGGCACCATCGTGACCATGCCCGCGATTGTTCCGCGAATCGCATCAGGCCAAGAAGCATCTGCACGCACTACCTGCGAGAACAACAGCAGCGCACCAACGGGAAGCAACAGGAAGGAGACTGCACGGATAAAACCGTTGATTGCATCGCGGAGTTCTGAATTAGTGAGATGGAACTTTTTAGCTTGTTCAGTCAATCCGGCAGCGAATGAATCCCGGCCAACTCGTGTTGCTTGCATAAGACCATTGCCGGCAACAACAAAGGAACCAGACATTGCATTGTCTTGGGCAACCTTGTCGACGGGATCCGCTTCGCCAGTTAGCAAGCTTTCATCGATTTCCAGCCCGACGGATTCGATCACAAAGCCATCGACAACAAGTTGGTCACCCGAAGACAAAACGATGACATCGTCAAGCACTACTTCATTTGCTGAGATAGCTAGATCTTCACCATTGCGACGCACCACTGGTTTCGCAGCGCCAAGAACTGAAAGTTTTTCGAGCGCACGCGCAGCACGCCATTCTTGAATAATGCCAATTGCAGTGTTTGCGACGATTGCGAATCCGAATAATGAATCTTGAAAAGGCGCAACGATCAGCATCGCAACCCACATCGCACCAATCACAAAGTTGAACCAAGTGAGGGTGTTTGCCTTGATGATGTCGCCAAGACTGCGACTTGTGGCTGTTGGTGCGTGATTGATCTGACCGGCTGCAATGCGGGCTTCAACTTCCTGAGAAGTAAGCCCTAACTGCGCGGCGATCATGACGGGAGGGAGTCCATCCGATGCAGGATCACGCCTTCGCGTAATGCCCAAGGGCAAATCGCTAGCTCATCAATCCCAAGGAGTTCCATGGCGCCTTCAGCGACGATTGCCCCCGCCAGCAATTGCTCCGCGCGACCTTCAGAAACACCAGGCAACTGTGAGCGTTCGTGAACAGGCATCACTGAAAGGACTTTCACGAGCTGCTGCACTGCTTCCAATGTCAGCGTGCGTTCAACGAACGGGCCTTCACTTGAAGAAGCCGCACCTGCAATGCGTGCGAGTTGTCTAAAGGTTTTTGACGATGCAACCGCGATACGAGGTTCGCCTCCTCGGCGAACCTTGCCTGCAACACTTGCGATCGATGCACGCACATATTTTCGAAGTTCTCGCAGATCTTCTGGTGACGGTGGATCACTGTGGAGATACGCGCGCGTCATTCGACCTGCACCAAGAGGTAATGACACCGCAACATCGGGTTCCTCATCTACACCCGAAGCAAGTTCAAGGGAACCTCCGCCAATATCCAACACCAAGAGGCGGCCTGCTGACCAACCAAACCATCGGCGCACGGCTAGGAAGGTCATGCGAGCTTCGTCTTCACCAGAAAGCACTTCAACTTGAAGTCCTGTTTCCTCGACAAGACGATTCAACACGTTCACACCATTGCCTGCATCACGAATTGCGCTCGTGGCAAAGGCCATTAATTCAGTTACACCGAGGTCTTCGGCGAGCTCTTGTGCCTTGTGTATGAAATCAACAAGTGTTTCGACTGCAGCATTGTCAACATTTCCCTCTGGCGTGAGGTGCTCTGCCAAGCGCAACGGAATCTTGAGTTTGGAGGCTGGGATTGGTGCTGCTCCGTAGTGGGCATCAACGAGCAACAGGTGGACCGTGTTCGAACCAATGTCGAGAACTCCCATGCGCACGTGCTGACGTTATCTAAATTCAGGAGTAAACACACAGTCGACTCCTTTAATTGCCATTCATGTTGAACCCCTAAGGTATGCGCATGCCTGAGATCCTTTTGGAGTTTCCGCGTCAGTGGTTTGAATTTGCAGACCCAGCAGATGAAGACCAACGCATCCGCCTAGATCTCACCTGGCTTACTTCGCGCTGGACCTGCATCTTTGGACGCGGCTGCCCAGGCGTCTACAAGAGTGCCCCTGAAGCCGGCTGCTGCACCCTTGGTGCGCATTTCACCGACAAGGACGACCGCAAGCGCACTGAAGGCTGGGTGGCCAAGCTCGATGAATCGCTTTGGCAGAACTATAAAACCGGCACGAAAAAGGGCTGGATGGTCAAGGAAGACGGCGAATGGAAGACCCGCGTCGTTCGCAAGGCCTGTATTTTTCATAACGACCCTGACTTTTCGGGTGGCTACGGCTGCGCCCTGCACCACCTCGCTGATCGTGAAGGTCTGTCCTTCGTGGACGTAAAGCCGGACGTGTGCTGGCAAGTACCGATGCGTCGATCATTTGAAACTTTGGATAGCCCTGACGAAACCGAAAAGACGGTCGTCGTGATCAGCGAATTTGATCGTGCTTCCTGGGGCCCAGGTGGCCATGATTTCGATTGGTATTGCAGCTCAAACACTGAGGCGCATATCGGTTCTGAGCCCGTCTACATCAGCAATAAAAACGAACTCGTTGCACTCATCGGCCCAGCGGCCTATGAGATTGCTGTTGACGCGTGCCAGAAGTATGAGCAACAGGTCAATACCAGCGGGCTCAACCTCGCTCCACATCCAGCTGACCCTCAGTAATACGTCAGCACGGACAGGTACGGTCCATCTATGGCCAAGGTTTCTAGTTCATATCGCTGCACCGCCTGTGATGCCACCACCATTCGTTGGGCTGGCAAATGCCCCAAATGCGGTGCCTTTGGCACGATGGATCTCCAGACTCCCACTGCCGCAACGCCTGGGATGAAGAGCAACCTCACCGGTACCACTCCCCTGCGTCCAGCTCGCCCAGTCTCGACCATTACCAAGTCGGGCCCCGTCCCACGCATCACCACAGGTATTGGTGAATTCGACCGCGTTCTAGGCGGTGGATTGGTTGCAGGCCAAATGTGTTTGCTCAGTGGCGCACCGGGTTCGGGTAAAAGCACGCTTGTGCTTGCCGTTGCAGACTCCCTTGCCAAACGTCTAGGTCGCCCGGTCCTGTACATCTCGGGTGAAGAGTCAGTAGAGCAAATTGCTATTCGAGCTGAACGCATTGGCGCAACCAGTGAACATCTCCTACTTGTTGATGACACCGAATTGGGATCGGCAATCGGGCATATCGATGAGCATTCACCTGAACTCGCGCTGGTAATCGTTGATTCCGTTCAAACGATCGCATCTTCTGACATTGAAGGTCGCGCAGGTGGTGTCACTCAGGTCATGGAAGTTGCCCAAGCACTCACACGCGTTGCTAAAACTCGCAACCTGCCAATTATTTTAATTGGTCAGGTCACAAAGGATTCAAATGTTGCTGGTCCGCGAGCGCTTGAGCACATTGTCGATGCCACTCTTTCGTTGGAAGGCGATGCGCACACTTCACTGCGCCTACTTCGTTCAGTAAAGAATCGATATGGCTCACTTGAAGTTGCTGCATTTGAACAAACTGACACAGGCCTGGCTGAAGTACTTGACCCAAGCATGTTATTTCGCGGACATCGCGATACTCCTGTTGCTGGAACGTGCATCACCGTCACCGTCGAAGGCAATCGAGCCTTAACTGCCGAAGTGCAAGCTCTCGTTGCACCTACGACAAATCCCAATCCCCGCCGCGGGGTATCTGGTCTTGATAGTTCACGAATGGCGATGTTAATTGCCGTCACTGAACGCGCTGCAAGCTTGAAACTTTTCGACAAAGATGTGTTTCTTGCAACTATCGGTGGCATGCGCTTGTCGGATCCGGGAAGCGACCTGGCTGTATGTCTAGCCGTGGTTTCAGCAAGTCAAGAAGCGCCGATTGCTCTTGATGTAGCCGCCATTGGAGAAGTCACGCTTTCTGGCGATGTTCGCCCTGTTCCTCACATGACAGAACGTGTGAGTGAAGCAGCTCGCCTTGGGTTCACTCGATTGCTGGTACCCGTTGGCACCAAAGCTCGCATACGCGATAAAGCGATTGAACTTGTGGAAGTGCCAACCCTTGGGCGCGCAGTATCCACCCTGCGCCGTTAGCGCTTCGCGGTAATCGCGAAAGGCGTCTTGACGCTTTCTACTGCACCGTTGGTGCCGCTCACATCGTACGTTCCTGCCTTTGCAAACGCGCCTTGTTTATCGCAACTTGCAGCAGCCTTGCGGCCATCCCAAGTGATCGTGGTACGGAACAGCTGACCGGGCTGAAGCACCGAATCCTTGACGACATCGCTAGCGTCACAGTCGTCACTTGACCACACTGGATACCCGCCCGAAGTCACTGCAAGTGCATTTGATTTTGGCCCAATGTCGCGCGTACAGGCAAAAGTACCCATGTTCTGAATGCCAAGCGTTAATCGCGGGGTGGACCCAACAACATACGTTGAAGAATCAGATGTGGCTGTCACTTCGATGTTGGCATCTGGGCAGGGAGCCGTTGGATCACTTACGGGAACCAATGCGGGTGTACTTGCAACAGGAGTCGCTACTGCAGTGGCCGCTGGACTAGCACTCGCTGACACTGCCGGGCTCGGGTTGGAAACGGGATCTGAACTTGATCCGCCACCGATAAGCCACCAAAGACCAATCAACACGGTCAGTGCGACCAATGCGACTGCGCCACGGCGCACCCAGTACACGGTCGGTGCTTCAGGGCCAACTGGGGACATCATTCCGCTCACGGCACCCACGGTAGTGGCAGCGCGCATGCCACATGCGACGATCCCCTCGTGGCGCGACGATTCGATGAAGTCACTGCAGTCATCAACTGGTTTGAACTGCATCGACGAGACCTGCCGTGGCGCGGTTCCAACGTTTCACCGTGGGGCATCGTGGTGAGCGAATTCATGTTGCAACAAACGCAAGTTGATCGGGTGATTCCCAAGTGGTTGGACTGGATGGATCGCTGGCCAACTGCCCCGGATCTGGCTGAAGCCTCCACCTCTGATGTCTTGCGCGCCTGGCAGGGACTGGGTTACCCGCGAAGGGCCATGCGATTACAAGCGTGCGCACGCGTGATCACTGATGAATGTCATGGTGAAGTACCCAGCACTGAGGCTGAACTTTTAGCGATGCCTGGCATTGGTCATTACACCGCAGCAGCGATTTGTGCCTTCGCTTTCAACCAGCCCACCGTCGTGCTCGACACCAATATTCGGCGAGTGATCGAGCGAGCCTGGTCAGCGCAGGCAATGCCTACTGCCCACCTCACCAAGCCCGAAGTGGAGCGCGCTACCGCATTGGTTCGCGACCATGACGGCGCACAGTGGTCAGCAGCCGTGATGGAACTTGGCGCCCTCGTGTGCACTGCGCGCAATCCACGATGTGACGTTTGCCCAATCCGTAAGACCTGCGCGTGGCTTGCTGCGGGCAAACCTGACAACGCTCCCGTTCGTCGAAAGCAACCGTCATTTGCTGGCAGCGATCGACAAGCCCGAGGTGCCCTACTGCGGGCCGTGAGCGCAGCACCTGTTGTTCAAGCGAGTGTGATTGAGCAAGCATGGGCCAACGAATTGCAACGCGAAAAAGCGATGACGAGCCTCATCAATGATGGGCTCGTCATTCGCGTTGATCGAGGTTTTGCACTACCGCAGTAGTTACACCGCTTCAATTGGTGGTGCATCAGGCAACTGCGCACGTGGCGTCGTGGTGAAGGTGAACTCACGTTCTGTTCCTTCGCCTTCCACATCAACCACAACAATATTTCCGGCCTGCAGATCGCCGAAGAGCATCTTCTCGCTCAGAGGATCTTCGATATCGCGCTGGATTGTGCGGCGCAGTGGTCGAGCACCAAGCTGTGGGTCATAACCACGCTCTGCCAAGAGATCCTTAGCGCCGGTGGTCAACTCAATGTCGATATCGCGGTCAGCCAAACGCTTTTCCAAATTAGCAATCATCAAATCAACAATCTCGATGATTTCCATCTTAGTGAGCTGATGGAAGACGATGACATCGTCAATACGGTTCAAGAACTCTGGGCGGAAGTGTTGCTTGAGTTCCTGCTGAACCTTCGCCTTCATCCGTTCGTAAGCAGTGTCATCTTCGTTCTCTGCAACGAAGCCGAGCATGACTCCTTGTGACACATCGCGACTACCAAGGTTGGTTGTCATGATGATCACGGTGTTCTTGAAGTCAACAACGCGACCCTGCGAATCAGTCAAGCGGCCTTCTTCAAGCACCTGCAACAGTGAGTTGAAGATATCTGGGTGTGCCTTTTCGACTTCGTCGAACAGCACGACAGAGAACGGCTTGCGACGCACCTTTTCCGTGAGCTGGCCGCCTTCTTCATAGCCAACGTAACCTGGAGGTGAACCAAACAGGCGGGAAGCAGTGTGACGCTCTGAGTACTCGCTCATGTCGAGAGAGATCAACGCATCTTCATCACCGAACAGGAATTCAGCCAACGTCTTGCTAAGTTCAGTTTTACCTACACCCGATGGACCGGCGAAGATAAATGAACCTGATGGACGCTTGGGATCCTTCAAACCTGCACGAGTACGACGAATCGACTTCGACAACGCCTTGATGGCTTGTTCCTGTCCAATGACGCGCTTGTGAAGTTCGTCTTCCATGCGCAGCAAACGAGCAATGTCATCTTCGGTGAGGTCAGTAACTGGGATACCAGTCATTAATGCCAACACTTCACCGATCAAACGCTCATCAACTTCGGCAACGACGTCAAGATCGCCTGCCTTCCATTCCTTTTCGCGCTGAGCTTTCTCTGCAATGAGGTTCTTCTCATCGTCACGAAGAGCCGCTGCCTTTTCGAAATCCTGCGAGTCAATCGCTGATTCCTTTTCGCGGCGCACTACGGCAATGCGATCATCGAATTCACGAAGATCAGGTGGCGCGGTCATGCGACGGATACGCAAACGCGAACCGGCTTCATCAATGAGGTCAATCGCCTTATCTGGCAACTGACGATCTGAGATGTAACGATCAGACAGACGAGCTGCTGCTTCAAGGGCGCCATCAGTAATAGAAACGCGGTGATGGGCTTCGTAACGATCGCGCAGACCCTTGAGGATTTCTACAGTGTGAGCCACGTCAGGCGCATCAACCTGAATCGGCGCAAAGCGACGCTCAAGCGCAGCATCTTTTTCAATGTGCTTGCGGTACTCGTCTAGCGTGGTTGCACCAATGGTTTGCAATTCACCACGAGCAAGCATTGGCTTCAGGATGCTTGCGGCATCGATTGCACCTTCTGCTGCACCAGCTCCAACAAGTGTGTGCATTTCATCGATGAACAAAATGATGTCGCCACGGGTGCGAATTTCCTTCAGCACCTTCTTCAAGCGCTCTTCAAAGTCACCGCGGTAACGGCTACCCGCAACAAGCGCACCGAGATCAAGCGAGTACAACTGCTTGTCTTTTAGAGTTTCTGGAACTTCGCCCTTCACAATGTTTTGGGCAAGGCCTTCGACCACTGCAGTTTTGCCAACGCCTGGCTCACCAATGAGCACTGGGTTGTTCTTGGTGCGACGCGACAACACCTGCATCACGCGTTCAATTTCTTTTTCACGGCCAATGACGGGATCAAGCTTGCCTTCGCGAGCGGCGACAGTGAGGTTACGGCCAAATTGATCAAGCACAAGAGACGTTGACGCCGTACCTTCAGCCGGACCTGCCGCGGCAGGCTCCTTGCCTTGGTAGCCGCTCAAAAGTTGAATGACTTGTTGACGCACACGGTTCAGGTCAGCACCAAGCTTCACGAGTACTTGAGCTGCGACACCTTCGCCTTCGCGAATCAAGCCAAGCAGGATGTGCTCAGTGCCGATGTAGTTGTGGCCGAGTTGCAGCGCCTCACGCAATGAAAGCTCAAGAACTTTCTTCGCACGCGGGGTGAAAGGAATGTGCCCGCTTGGCGCCTGCTGGCCCTGGCCAATAATTTCCTCAACCTGACTGCGCACCGCCTCAAGGGAGATGCCCAATGATTCAAGGGCCTTGGCGGCAACGCCTTCACCTTCATGAATCAGGCCAAGCAGGATGTGCTCAGTGCCGATGTAGTTGTGGTTGAGCATGCGGGCTTCTTCTTGCGCCAGCACCACTACACGACGGGCTCGGTCGGTAAACCGTTCAAACATCGCCTCACACCCTTCTTAGACGGACTACTCATGCAAGCGTCCGGTGTGCTCACCAAGCCTAACCCGCAGGTGAGCTCATCGAGCAGCGTGGACACTTGTTCTAAGACAACCACGCCTTGGGGGAAAACCTTCCCGATCGGCTGTACGCCCGCCGCGAACAGGCGGTAACCAGCCCGTAATAAAGGTCGGCAAGAATGTTGCCCATGTCACACAACGACACCGATGCCCGCCTCCGTGAGCACATCCGCGAACTCGGAGCCCTGCTTGGACAAACCATGGTCCGTCAGGAAAGTCAAAGCCTGCTAGACCTGGTCGAAGAGGTGCGCCAACTGGTTCGAACCGATCCTGCTGCCGCAGCCCGCGCTCTGGCTGATGTAGACCTGCCCACCGCAACTCGTCTTGCTCGCGCCTTTTCGATCTACTTCGATTTAGCCAACATCGCCGAGCAGGTTGAGCGCTCCCGAGAAGTTGCAGATCTTCGCCGGCGCACAGGCGGACCAATCCGACAGGTTGCCGTCACCGCGCTGGCTGCACAAGTGAGCGAACAAGACATCAATCATCTCGCTGAGGTGATGTCAGTTCGCCCGGTATTCACTGCTCATCCCACCGAGGCGGCACGCCGATCCGTACTGATCAAACTGCGACGCATTGCTGCACTTCTCTTAGATGACGCAAATGCCATGACGGGTGAATTGCCAAATCGAGATCGCATTGCTGAACTCGTTGATTTGCTCTGGCAAACAGATGAGCTTCGGTTGGAACGCCCACAGGTGATGGACGAGGCACGTAACGTGCTTGGCTACTTATCGGAATTAAGCCGCGGACCAATTGGTGCTGTACTTGAGGATCTCAACGCTGCATTCACCACCCTCGGTGCACCTCTTCCTCAATATGCACAACCGTTGACCTTCGGCACCTGGATCGGTGGCGATCGTGACGGCAATCCTTTTGTCACCGCTGACGTCACCACTGCCGTGCTGCAATTCCAACGCGAACAAGCAGTACTCGCGATCCTTCCGCACATAGATGCACTAATAGATGATCTCTCGATTTCAGAACGGATCAGTGGCGTGCATACGGCTCTGCGTCAGGCTGTCAACGAAGACCTCGCTTCATTGCCTGAATTCGACGAGCGCTACCTGCTCATCAATGCGGACGAACCAATTCGATTGAAACTGCGCATCATTCGCACTCGCTTACAACTCACCGCAGCACGTGGGAATGGGCCACATCAACCAGGTCGTGATTATTTATCAACCGAAAACCTTCTCGCAGATCTTGAAGAAGTGCGCGTTGCGCTGTTAGAAACCGGAAACGCAGTTGCCGCACAAGGTGTACTTGACCGCACAAGTCGCGTGATTGCATCGCTTGGACTCAACCTTGCAACGCTGGATATTCGCGAACATGCAGAGCAGTACCACCACGCAGTTGGGCAACTCTTTGATCGCATCCGCACTAGTGGGCACAAGTACGAGGAGCTATCACGTGACGATCGCCTCGCGGTTCTCAAAATGGAGTTGTCGTCACTTCGACCTTTAGCGCCAACACCACCGCCACTTGACGATCTCGGGTTGCGTACTTTTGATGCATACGTCGCTGTTGGCACTGCACTCGACAGTTTTGGAGCAGACTGCGTTGAATCCTGCATTATTTCGATGACTCAAGGTGCCGACGACGTACTCGCAGCGGTACTTCTGGCTCGCGAAGCTGGGTTGGTTGACCCAACAGCGTGCAGTGCGCGGGTTGGCTTCGTGCCATTGCTTGAAACCGTTGACGAGTTGCGCGCCGCGGGCTCCATCATCGATACCTTGTTGAGCGACCCGGTCTATCGCCAACTAGTGGCTTCCCGCGGTGATGTACAAGAGGTCATGCTGGGCTACTCAGATTCAAATAAGGACGCCGGCATTACGACCTCCCAGTGGGAAATCCATCTAGCGCAGCGCCGCCTTCGCGACATCACTGCGAAGCATGGAGTGCGATTACGTCTCTTCCATGGACGTGGAGGAACAGTTGGTCGCGGCGGCGGCCCTACCTACCAAGCAATCTTGGCCCAACCGTGGGGTGTGCTTGATGGTGAAATAAAAGTCACCGAACAAGGTGAAGTTATATCCGACAAGTACTTACTTCCAACCCTTGCTCGTGACAATCTCGAACAGATGGTTGCAGCGGTGATGGATGCGACTTTGCTTCACCGTTCACCTCGTGTCACAGCTCATCAGCGTGACCAATGGGACTCGATCATGAACTTGGCCTCTGCCAATGCTCAGGCGCAATATCGGGCACTTGTCGAGAACCCCGTGCTCCCAAAATACTTTGCGGCATCAACTCCAGTTGATGAATTCGGAGCTATGCACTTGGGGTCGCGCCCATCACGTCGACCGGACACATCGGCAGGCATAAGTGGATTGCGTGCGATTCCGTGGGTATTTGGCTGGACACAATCACGTCAAGTTGTTCCAGGCTGGTTTGGCGTGGGTGCTGGGCTAGCGGCAGCTCGTGATGCCGGACACGGTGAAGCGCTTCGGGCGATGTATGAAGGCTGGGAATTTTTTGCAAATTTCATTGCAAATGTTGAAATGACGCTAGCGAAGACAGATCTCAATGTTGCCTCAACCTATGTTGACGCGCTTGTACCGGCAGAGATTTCAAGTCCGTTCGTGCTCATTCAAGAGGAGTACGCGCGCACTGTCGCCGAAGTGCTGGCGATTACCGGTGAAAGTGAACTGCTCAGCAACAATCCAACACTGCAACGCACCCTCGCCGTTCGCGATACCTATCTCTTGCCGCTGCACTCACTCCAAGTGACATTAATGGAGCGTGTGCGGGAATGCCGAGCTGCGAGTATTGAACCTGATCAGGCGTTAAGTCGCGCGTTGTCCGTCACGATCAACGGCATCGCGACTGGACTGCGCAATACTGGCTGATTCCGGCAGCGAGTTCCTTCGCGTATTGCAATTGCCCAGGAGATGTACTCATCTTCTGGGCATCTTGCTTGTTGCGCATGTTCCCAAGTTCAACAATTACCGCCGGGACATTGCTGAAATTCAACGTTGATTGATCACGACGAATTGATAACGGACTGGCCAAGTAGGTCGTTGGGGTTGCACCTGCTTCTCGCATACCAGCGATGAGAGCGGTTGCTAGGGCACGACTTGGCTTGGCGATGTCGTCCGTCCAACCCTTGATGTTGACAGGAGCGATGACATGAAAGCCATGTCCTCGCGATAGTGCCCCATCAGCATGAATACTCACGAGCAAACTTGCATTCACTTTTGTACCGAAACCACCGCGATCCCAGACACATGGCCCCCAAGCATTTCGTGAGTTCACATTGCGAGTCAGAAGTACTTGTGCTCCCTGAGCTTCTAGCAGTGCTTTGAGCTTGTTCGCTACCTTCCAGTTGAAGGTTGCTTCAGGTAATCCGTCATTCGTGGCAGTACCGGTTGTGTTGCATGATTTCACGATAGAACCGTTAAATCGCGTCTGTTTCATCTGTGATGCGAACTTCGGATTGCTATTACCCAATTGGTGTCCGGGATCAAGAGCAATCACCGCGCCAGTGAGCGGTCCGTCGGTTGCCTGTGCTGACGGAATAGCCA
>CANFTO010000038.1 GCA_947449945.1 Actinomycetota bacterium
CGATTCCAGAAGATGTGCGAGCGATTCTTGAATCACATCTGGAAGCACCTGCGAAGTAAATTTTTACTTGGCACGCAACCAGACAGCAGTTTCGCCACCGATCACCACATGTTGACCATCCGATGTGTCGAGCACTGCGACGGCATCGCTTGAAGTTGCGAGCACTTCAGTACCCAAATATGTGGGTAAATGCACGAGGTCATCTCCGAGATTGATGACAGAAACAACAGCTGTTTGAGTTTCGCCTCGTTGGAAAGCTAAAACTTCTGGATTGCCTGCATCAAGCCACTGCAAAGAGCCTTCACCCAAACTTGGCTCGGCTTTTCTTAGGGCAAGAGTGCGGCGATAGAAGTTCAGTGTTGATTCCGGATCAGCTGACTGCGCCTGAATTGTGAGTTCGGACCAATGGGCTGGTTGAGGTAACCATGAGTTTCCATTGGCGCTAAAGCCGAAACTTTCTGAGCTGGTATCCCAAGGCAAAGGCACTCGGCACCCGTCGCGTTTGCCGTCTGTGCCACCGCTGCGCAGCCAAGCTGGATCTTGTCGCACCTCAGGGCTTAAGTCAGTGACTTCATCGAGACCGAGCTCTTCCCCTTGATAGATATAAGCCGAGCCAGGCAGAGAGAGTGCAAACAAGGTTGCTGCGCGTGCGCGGTCAAGTCCGCGTTCAAGATCTGGTTCGCCATTGACGAGTGGTGCCAGGCGAGTGCGGTGACGAATCACATCATGATTAGAAAGGACCCACGTTGGGGGAGCGCCAACCTTCGCGTGGGTAGCGATGGTTTGGTCAATGACCTCATGCATCTTTGTTGCATCCCAGCCTGCCTGCAGGTAATTGAAGTTGAAGCAGGTGTGCAATTCATCGCTGCGCAAATACAACGAAAGACGTTCCTCAGTCGCCACCCAGGCTTCACCGCAAAATACGCGTTGATCGGGATATTCATTGGCGATTGCCCGCCAACCTTGATACACCTCATGCACGCTGTCTTGATCCCAATACGGGCGGTACAAATCAAAATCTGGATTTGATTGATCAAGCACGACGTCTGGCAGAGCTGGATCTTTACGTAGTCCATGAGCGACATCGATGCGGAAGCCATCAACGCCGAGGTCAAACCAGAAGCGAAGGATTGAATGAAACTCTTCAATGACTTCAGGGTTTTCCCAATTCAAATCTGGCTGCGAAGTATCAAAGATGTGCAGGTACCAGTACCCAGTTGGCTTGCCATCGTGTTCTAGTTGCGTCCACCCGGCACCGTGGAACACGCTCGTCCAGTTATTCGGTGGAAGCTCGCGATGGGAACCCTTGCCTTCGCGAATCATGTAGCGATCCCATGAAGGAGAGCCGGGTGGGTCGTTGAGTACTTCCTGGAACCATGCATGATCAATACTTGTGTGGTTAGGAACTAAGTCGAAAAAGATTTTGAGATTTCGCGCATGCGCCTGATCAAGCAGTTCCTTGACTTCTTCAACACTTCCTAAACGCGGGTCGATCCTGCGGTAATCAGCAACGTCGTAGCCGCCGTCATGCAAAGGGGACGCGTAGAACGGTGAAATCCACAGGGCATCAATATTCAATGACTGCAGGTAACCCAACCGACTGATGATGCCTGTGACATCACCCATGCCGTCGCCATCGGCATCAGCGAAAGATCGAGGATAGATCTGATAAATGACGGCGTCACGCCACCAATGGGGATTGTGCATCTCGATCCTTAGCCTTCAAATGGGGAGGGGCGATCGTCATAAATATTTTGCATACCGAAGGCAGCCGCAACGAAGTATTGCCACAACTCTTCTTCGTGCGCTGCCGGAAGTTTTTGTTCAACAAGAGAGTCATGCATGATGCTGAGCCAGCGATCCCGCGCAATGGAATCAACAGGAAACGGTGCGTGCCGCATGCGAAGGCGCGGATGACCTCGTTCATCACCGTAGGTCTTTGGGCCGCCCCAATATTGCTCGAGGAACATGAGAAGGCGCTGCTCGGCTGGGCCAAGATCCTCATCGGGATACATCGGACGCAGAATCTGGTCGCGAGCTACACGTTCATAAAAGGCATGAACCAAACTCTGAAAAAACTCAGCGCCGCCAAAGAGCTCGTACGGGGTGGGCACTGTGGTCATTCACTTATTGTGCCGGATGCTTCTGTAAACGCTTGCGCCTGCTCCACGATTCGTTTTGCCATGGGTGGAAACACGAATGCGTGGAAGGGGGCAACTGCCCACCAGTAGCTGTGCCCTGCAAGCCCACGAGGCCAAAAGACTGCACGCTGATGCAGGATCGAACCGCCCCCAGTACGAGGTTCCACTCGAAATTCCAGCCATGCCTTTCCGGGCATCTTCATCTCGGCGCGTAAGCGAAGAAGAGTGGGATATGTGCGCTCTTCGACTCGCCAGAAATCCACTGGTTCACCAACAAGCAAGGTGTTGGGATCACGGCGGCCACGGCGAAGTCCGACCCCGCCAATGGCCTTATCGAAAACTCCGCGCACCCACCACAGGAAGTTTGCGGCATACCAACCGTTATCGCCGCCGATGCGTTCTACTGCGCGCCACAGTTCCTCTGGTGTAGCAGTTGATTCAACAACTCGCACATCGTTGTAGAGGGTTCCGCCGGACCAGGAAGGGTCAGTAGGTAGTGGCTCACTTGGCGCGCCGTCCAGGGTTGCTCCACTCCAACGAGTGGTGACCTTGGCATCACGGATACGGGTGAGCGCTCGTCCGACAGCGTTGCCAAATGAAAGTAAGCCGTCTGGAGGATCGGGAATGTATTGCTTGATGTCGTCGTTAGTGCACACCGCTGGGTGTCGAAGTGAACGCACGAGCGGACGAGCAATTGAACGAGGAACGGGCGTGACCAAGTTAATCCAGTGACTCGACAACTGTGGTGAAAGTAAATTGATGGGCAAAATAATGCGGCGTCGCAATCCAGCGACTTTGGCGTAGGTCTGCATCATTTGTTGATATGTCATGACGTCAGGACCACCGATATCAAATTCTCGGCTCACACTTGCAGGTAAGGCCGCGCTCTCCGTGAGATACCGCAATACATCGCGAATGGCGATTGGTTGAGTCTTGGTGCGCACCCAACGGGGAGTAATCATGGCTGGAAGGCGTTCAGTGAGATAGCGCAACATTTCAAATGATGCCGAACCCGAACCGATAATTACTGCAGCACGCAATTCGATCATCGGAACTCCGCTTGCACGAAGTGTTTGGCCGACATGCACGCGCGATCGCATATGTGGAGACATGTCTTCTTCGCGAAGTACCGGCGCGAGTCCGCCTAGGTAAATGATTTTTCCAACCTGCTGATGTGCTGCTGCATCAGCAAAGACATGTGCCATCGCTATCTCGCTGGATTCAAGGTCGTGACCTTGTTGTAGTGAATGCAAGAGGTAGTACGCGACATCGACATCTTCCAGAGCGACATTTACCGCCGCTGGGTCAAGTGCATCGCCGGCAATAATCTCGACCTGATCGCTCCACGAAATATCGCGAAGCTTTTCAGGCGACCGCGCCAGTACTCGTACGTCATAGCCCTTCATCAAGAGCTCAGGGATGAGGCGTCCGCCCACGTAACCCGTTGCTCCGGTAACTAGGCAGCGGGTCATGTGTGAAGACTATGCGCTACTTCGCTGTTCCTTGCATTCCCGTCCATTTGGCCATGAATGCCAAAGTTTCGGCAGACTCTTCAATGGACTTGCTCATTGAGCGAGCTCCATGGCCGACGTTGCCCTCGGTACGAAGCAAGATTGGACGTTGACCAACGGTTGCGTGCTGAAGTGCTGCAGCCATCTTCCTGCCGTGCATCGGGTCAGTGCGGGTGTCGTTGTCGAACACGGCAATCATGGTTGCGGGATAGTCCGTGCCTTCTTTGACGCAGTGATACGGCGAATAATTGATCAACCAATTGAATTGCTCGGCATCATCAGGATTGCCGTACTCCACAGTCCAGGTCGGGCCAAGTTCGGAGGTGACGTAACGAATCATGTCGAGCAGCGGAGCAACGCACACCACCGCATTGAATAAATGTGGTTGTTGAGTCTCGGCTGCGCCAACGAGGAGGCCGCCGTTTGAGCCACCGTAAATAGCCAGTTGTTCAGCTGTAGTCCAGCCTTCATTGGCAAGGTATTGGGCCGCTGCATGAAAATCGTCATACACGTTTTGCTTCTTATCGAGCATGCCATCGCGATGCCACTCTTCGCCTTCTTCACCGCCGCCACGTAAACAGGCAACAGCCCACACCCCACCGGCTTCAACCCACGCCAAGGTTGCAGCCGAATAACCAGGTGTCATGGGAATACCAAAGCCGCCATAGCCGTACAACACAGTTGGACGTGGGGTGTCGGGAGTCTGGGTTGGCGAAACGATGAACATTCGAACTTGGGTACCGTCTTTGGATGTGTAGGTCACAAGTGATGAGTGCACTGTTGGAACAACAACAGCACCCGGAGGAGCCGCATATAGCGTGACCTCACGTGTGCGGGCATCGTATTGATACACATGTGGCACCGTCGTGTGATCGGTGTACACGAACCAAATCACTGGCCCACCATTGATGTGTTCAACTGGGCCACTGGTGGTGCCAGCACCAGGCAGTGGCACATTTTCGATGAACGATCCATCGTCAGCGCGATGAATCGCAAGTTCGCCAACACCATGGCGGGTTTTCGCCACCATCATGATTGGGAACTCAAGTTCGTCGCCATCAAGAATTGCGAAAGAGTCAAACACTGCATCAGGATCTTCTGGAATGAGATCAGTCCAGGATGAAAGGTCAGCCGGATCGGCGACAGCAAGCTTTGCACGTGGAGCATCGCGGTCAGTGGTGACAAAGATTCGACCATCTCGCGCAAAGGAAAGTGACGTCTGCGCATCGACATCACCTTGCACCAAAGTAAATGCAGGATTTTCGGGATCTGTCTGGGAAAGGTCGGCAACCCAAAGATCATTGCGAGGCTCGGTGCCCTCAGCAGCCGAAACTTCAAGCCATCGCCCATCGAGACTGACGTGGACGCCGTAGTAGTTGGTCATGTTCATGCCTGCGCCAAACACCAAGATGTCTTCATTGCTGCCGACGTAATGCAAGTACACACGGCGGTGGAAGTTTTGCTCCGACTCAGGAAGCAATTCCGGTGCTATACGACGCACGTAGTAGAAGGCTTCGCCACCGACTAGCCAAGCAATTGGGGAAAAGCGACAGCGATCAAGTGGTCCGTCAATGTTCTTTCCGGTTGCAACATCCATCACGTACAGCACTGACTCTTCAGTGCCACCTTCAGAAATTTGATACGCCAAGCGATCGCCTTCCTTGGATGGCTGCCAGCTGTCCAAGGTGGTCAGACCGTTGGGATCCAAAGCCATTGGATCAATGAGCACTCGCTCGACCCCACGTTCGAGCACCAACAGTGAAGCAAACTGCTCACCGGGGTTACGGCGCATGAAAAAGGTGCGATCTCCGCGGTAATAGGGCGGAGAAATCGTTCCGGCACCCAGAAGTTGTTGCATCCGATCAGCGAAGCCATCGCGGGTGTTCCACGTTTCGCGTTCGGCATTCATGAGGGCGCCTTGTTCAGCAACCCATGCGATTGTCTCCGCGCTATCGGCGGTTTCCAGCCAGCGATAAGGATCAGGAACCAGGGTGCCGTGGTAGTTATCGGCAACTGCGGAACGGGTGGCAATTGGGTACTTGGGCGTCGTCACGGACTCACCATAGGCTGCTCCCGTGGCGAAGTTGCATGACCTCACGGCACTTGAGCAAGGAGAGGCGATTGCCCGCCGAGAAATTTCAGCGCTTGAGCTCACCAATCACTACCTAGATCGCGCTGATTTCCTTGATTCCACTGTTGGTGCGTTCGCCCTGCGTACGCCAGATGAGGCTCGTGAGCAGGCAACGCGAGCCGACGCTGATCGAGGCCGAGTGGGGTTATCTCCGCTGCATGGCGTGGTCATCCCACCAAAAGATTTGAATGCATGGGCGGGTGTGCAATGCCGGCTAGGTTCTGCGGCCTTTCATTTCATTCCTGAGACAGACGATCATGTGGTGACTCGCATGAAGGAAGCCGGTTTTGTTTTTACGGGTAAAACCAACACCCCTGAACTTGGGCTTCCGGCATACACAGAACCTGCGGTTGCACCAGCCGCTCGTACTCCCTTTGAGTTATCTCGCACAGCAGGTGGCTCAAGTGGTGGCGCAGCAGCTGCAGTTGCTGCGGGACTCGCTGCAGCAGCGGTGGGTTCAGATGGCGGTGGTTCAATTCGAATCCCGGCAAGTTGCTGCGGACTCGTGGGAATCAAACCAAGTCGTGGACGAGTTTCCAATGGCCCAAGTGGCGAAAGCATCGGCGAACTTGGTGCCCAAGGTCCTCTTGCTCGAACCGTGGCAGATGCTGCAGCAATTCTTGATGTGTTGAGTGTGCCTTTCGTGGGCGATGCGCAACGAGCACCTTTACTGGCGAGAGGAAGTTCCTTTCTTTCGGCGGCACGTGGCCAAATTCAGCAGTTGCGCATTGGGCGATTCGCAACACCGATCATTGTTGAATGCATAGTCGACGCTGAGGTACTGAGCGGCTACGAGGCAACCTCGCAGTTACTTGAGTCCCTAGGTCATGAAGTGATTGACATTGATGTCCCATTCCCAACGGATGTTTTCTCGCATTTTGAAATTCTGTGGAGTTCGCTCACAGCAGCCATTGAATTTGAAGCAGAGCAGTTCGCACAATTGCGGCCACTCACGACTTGGTTGTATGAGAAGGGTCAACAAATATCGGGAGTACAACTGGCTCGCACAGTTGCACGATTGCGCACGATTGCGCGTGAATCTATCCAGCAGATGAGTGAGTTCGATGTGATTTTCACACCGACACTGGCACAGGTGCCTCCCGACATCGGGGCAATCCGTAACGATGAAAATCCCGCGGCTGACTTTCAAGCCCAATGCGAGTTCACGCCATTCACGTCACCGTTCAATATGACAGGGCAACCGGCAATCTCATTGCCTTTGCACTGGACTGCCGAAGGGATACCCGTGGGAATGCAGTTCGTGGGCCGTCCGTTTGATGAAGTCACGCTCATTTCACTTGCAGCTCAGCTTGAACAGGCACGGCCTTGGATTAACCGACATCCGGAAATGTGGTGAGGAACAGCAATGCCTGAAGACTCGACGAGTTCTGCTCTTACTCAACTAGCTGATATCTGCGGCGTTGCAACGCAGTACTGGGACCAGTCGGGAGAGCAACTCACGATTGCACCCGAAACCTTGCATGCCGTGCTCCACTCCTTGGGCTTCGATACGAGCTCAGAATCAGCAATCACTGAATCACTTGAACGCGTACGCACTCGTGATTGGCGCCGCATGTTGCCTGCATTCACGGTGGGAGTTCAAGGCCAAGAGCGCCGGCTTTGGGTGCATGTCACCCATGGCGACCCAGTCAGCGTATGGGTTGAAGCTGAGGATGGATTCCGAACTGACTTGGCGCAAATGGATTATTGGGTCGAGCCAGTTACCGTCGACGCAGTATTGGTTGGCGAAGCAAGTTTCGTCATTCCTGCTGATCTCCACATTGGTTATTACACCATTCATGCAACCTCACTTGAGCGCACTGCGACAGCACAAATGGCCATGACTCCAGCTCGGTTGCATCCTGAATTGATTGCCGGGGAGCGACAGTGGGGTTTTATGGAACAGCTCTACGCGACTCGATCACGTCAGTCTTGGGGGCTTGGTGATCTTCATGATTGTGCTGATGTCGCAACGTGGAGTGCGACGGAACTAGGTGCGGGCTTCCTGCTCATCAATCCGTTACATGCAGCAGCTCCAACGAAGCCAATGGCGCCATCGCCTTATCTTCCTGTGTCACGCCGCTTTTCAAATCCGATTTATCTGAGGATTGAGGATCTTCCTGAATATTCGGAACTCGGTAAGAAAGTCCGTAAGCGCATTGAAAAGTTGGCCAAAACTCTGCGGGCACTGAATACAAGCACCGAGCTGCTTGATCGTGATGCAGTGTGGGCATCGAAGCGAGTTGCCCTCGAAATTATTTTTGCCGAAGGTCTCACCAAGAAGCGTGCTCAACAATTCGCCGACTATTGCCAGCGCGAAGGTCAGGGGCTGGTGAATTTTGCGGTCTGGTCCACGCTCTGCGACGTTTACGGCAGTAATGGTGCAACGTGGCCGATGGAATATCGAGAAGTTACCAATGCGGCAGTTACACAATTTGCTGTTACCCGAGCAACTGATGTGCAGTTCCACATGTGGATGCAATTCATTGTTGATGAGCAACTTGCACACACTCAATTGGCTGCAAAATCAGCAGGAATGGCTATCGGCATCATGTTGGACCTTGCTGTTGGTGTGCATCCTGAGGGTTCAGATGCGTGGGCTTTGAGCAGTGTTCTTGCGCAGAATGTGGGCGTGGGCGCACCGCCAGACATGTACAACCAGCTTGGTCAGAATTGGCATCAGCCACCCTGGCATCCCATTGCTCTAGCTGAAGCTAACTACCAGCCGTATCGGGATTTACTGCGCGCAATGATGCGCAATGCAGGCGGACTTCGCATTGATCACGTCTTAGGTCTGTTCCGAATGTGGTGGGTGCCAAGCGGCATGCAAGCCAATAAGGGAACATTCGTTCGTTTTGATTTTGAAGCAATGATCGGGTTGTTGGTTCTTGAAGCACATCGCGCAGGTGTGTTGGTGATCGGTGAGGATCTGGGCACGGTTGAGCCTTGGGTACAAGAGGTGCTGCGCGATCGAGGAATCTTGGGTACCTCGGTGTTGTGGTTTGAAAGTGGCGATGATGGTGCTGCTCTTGCTCCAGAACATTGGCGCAAGGAAGTGCTTGCGAGCGTCACTGTTCACGACCTTCCACCCACCGCAGGATTCTTGCGAGATGAACATGTCCGCATTCGCCACGAACTTGGACTTTTGGCGCGCGATGTTGAAGATGAACGTGCAGACGCGAAATCACAGCGCGAAGCATGGGCGCAGATTCTTCGCGAGCGCAATTGGCTAGAGCAAGACAACCAGGCCGTGACTGAAAGCGAGCTGGACGCTGTTTGCCTTGCACTCCATCGTGCTCTTGGAGCGTCGCCTTCCAGACTCGTGGGTCTTTCATTACCTGATGTCATAGGTGATCGCCGCGCCCAAAATCAGCCAGGCACAGATCAGGAATACCCGAACTGGCGGATACCGATGACCGATGCCCAAGGTCAGGTCTTGCTCATTGAAGACTTGCAGAGCCGAACTGCGCAAGTGCAGGCCTTCGTTAATGCATTGAACTAATCAGTTACGCGCGATCTCGTTCCTGTGCGCGAATTGAGCGCTCAACTCCATCACGGCCTTCGCTGACCAAACGTCGACCTGCCGGTCCGAGGTCATTGGCTGCCGCACTTGAGAGCAGTTCGTCAGTCAGGCGAAGAGTTTCTGCGTCAGCAAGTAAGAACGGGTAAAGGCCAACAGTGAGTTCTTGAGCGATCTCATGTGTGCGATCGCGCCACATCCGCGCAATTTCAACAAAGTACTTTTCGCGGAAGTTTACGAGTAGTTCGCGCTGCTCTGGCTGCACGAATCCGGCAAGGATTGCACCGATGAGTGCATTAGGAAGATCAGTTCGTTCAAAGAGATCGTTCCAAGCGATTTGCTTTGCCTCAAGTTCTGGCCGAGCCGCAAGAGCGTGCGCTGCATGACGTCGGCCAGTTGCCGTGTCGTCGCTCTTTAGTTCAGTTTCCACTGCAGCATCACCAAGTTTTCCTGTGGTGACAAGACGATCGAGCATGAACCAACGCAAATCGGTATCAACGGCAAGGCCCTGCCACATGATTGAGCCATCAAGGAGGCCAGCGACCACAGCGAGATCCGCATCAGATCGAGCAGCACCAATGAATGAGCGGGTGAAGGCCAGTTGATGATCGCTACCTGCAACGGCAGCTTGAGCTGCTTGGCGTGTTGCTGCGGCTAGGCGATCGTTGTACTCATTGCGGTGTTCAGCGCTGGCGTATTGGTCAATAGCACTCTTGAGCTGACGAAGTACACCTTGCACAACACCGATATCTGATTCCGTTGCGGTACCGCTGAGCACCAGTGCGAGGTAGTCGCCAGTTGACACTTCAGCATCTCGAGTCATGTCCCAGGCGGCACCCCAAATCACTGCACGAGCAAGTGAGTCATCCATATCGCCAAGGTGAGCAACTGCGGTAGCCCATGAACGTTCATCGAGGCGAATTTTCGCGAAGGTGAGGTCACCATCATTCAAGAGCAATAAATCTGGCTGCTTAACGCCAACGAGGGCATCAATGGCAGTGGTTGCACCTGAAATATCAACTTCCAGGCGGTCGCGAAGGACAAGGCGGCCGTCGTTGAGGTCATACAGACCTATGCCCAAACGGTGTGAACGCAACGTTGGTGTGATGCCAACTGGTGAGGTTGGTGGTTCTTGCTCGACGACGACGCTCGTGAAGTTTCCTGAAGCATCAACACTGACGAGTGGACGCAGCAAGTTCACGCCGCTGGTGCGTAGCCATTCGTCGGTCCAAGAGGAAAGATCGCGACCCGACGTTGCTTCGAGTTCAACAAGCAAATCTGGAAGTTGAGTGTTCTTCCATGCATGCTTGACGAAGTACTGCTGCAAGCCGGCCAAGAATTCTGCCTCACCCACCCATGCAACCAGTTGACGCAAAGCGGACGCGCCCTTGGCGTACGTGATGCCGTCGAAGTTCACGCGTACCGAATCAAGATCAACCATGTCAGCCGCAATTGGGTGAGTTGAAGGCAACTGATCTTGGCGGTAAGCCCAAGCCTTGCGCTGATTGGCGAACGTGGTCCACGCATCGTTGTAGCGAGTTGCATGCACGTTCGCGTAATGAGCAGCCCATTCAGCAAATGACTCATTGAGCCATAGGTCGTCCCACCAAGTCATCGTGACAAGGTCACCAAACCACATGTGCGCCATTTCGTGCAGGATCGTGTTTGCGCGCTGTTCGTACGCGGCATCAGTCACACGTGAGCGGAAGATGAGATCCTCAAGGAAGGTCACACAGCCTGCATTTTCCATTGCGCCAGCGTTGAATTCTGGAACGAACAACTGGTCGTACTTCCCGAATGGATAGCCAACCTTGAACTGATCTTCAAAGAAAGCAAAGCCTTGCTTGGTGATCAGCAGGATGTCGTCAGAGTCCAGGTATTGGGCAAGTGACTGGCGACAGAACACGCCAAGTGGGTATGTGCCGTAGGCACCTTCATACACATCTTCAACTTTGAAGTAAGGGCCTGCAACGAGTGCAGTGATGTAGGTAGACATGCGCGGTGCTGCGGCAAATTCCCACCGAGCTACACCGTCGCGTACTGGTGTTGGGGCAGGGCTCGTGCTGTTGGACACCACCTCCCAGTGTGCGGGCGCGGTAACCCGCAATTCGAAGGTGGCTTTGAGGTCTGGCTGTTCAAAACACGCATACATACGCCGCGCATCAGCCGATTCGAACTGGGTGTAGAGGTAGGTCTCGTTGTCGACTGGATCAACGAAGCGATGCAAACCTTCGCCGGTGTTCATGTAATCGCCAAGAGCGGTAACAACCACAGTGTTGTCTGCTTGCAGGTTTGGCAGGTGAATGCGAGCGCCATCAACAGCGGTGTCAATATTCAAGGCCACGCCGTTGAGTTCCACGGACTTCACGTCAGCGATGTGGTCAAGCCACGTTGCAGAGCCGGGAGTGCGGCACTTGAACGTCGCGGTAGTGATCACGGTGAAGGTCTCGCTTGAGCCGGTGAGGTCAAGGTCAACCACGTAGCTTTGGGAGTCGATGACCTTCGCGCGGTCTGCTGCTTCTGCTCTGGTGAGGTTCTCGTTGTTCGCCATATGCGGATCCTGCCACCTACGGATGTCAGCTCGGTTACGGTGTCGGCTGTGACTACACCTGTTGATTTTTGGATGGACCCAATGAGCCCATGGGCCTGGGTCAGTGCCCGCTGGCTTGAAGAAGTCCAGACCATGCGCGATATCAAGGTGACCTGGCATGTGATGTGCCTGGACATCTTGCATGAAAACGATGAAGTACCCCTGCCAGAAGACTTCCGCATGTGGATGAAGGGCACCTGGTTGCCTGCTCGTGCGGTAGAAGCTGCGCGCGCGGCCCAAGGCGACGAAGCTGCTTGTGCGCTCATGTTTGCAATAGGGCGAATGAACAACGTTGATCGCAATCGCGATCTAGCGGCGGTGATTGCGGCGGCAGTTGCGGAATGTGGTTTGCCAGAGAGCGTGGCGCAGGCGTCTACGACCAATGAATTTGATGCTGCAGTGCGCGCCAGTCATGAATCAGGGATGGCACTAGGCGGCAAAGATGTGGGAACGCCTATCTTGGCGATTCCGGGCCCTGATGGTGCGCCGGTTGGACTCTTTGGTCCAGTAGTGAGCCCAACACCTCGCGGAGATGCCGCAGGTCGCTTGTGGGATGGCGTGGTGTTACTTGCGCAAACCCCTGGCTTCTATGAACTCAAGAAAGAACGAATTGCGAAGGTCTGGTGCGACTGATGAAGGCGACTTTTTGGTTTGACCCGATGTGCCCATGGGCCTGGATCACGTCGCGCTGGGTTCTTGAAGTTGAGCAAGTGCGCGATGTTCAGGTGAACTGGCAAGTGATGTCCCTAGGTGTCTTGAACGAAGGCAACGACGTTCCGGCGGAATACGCAGAGCTCATCAAGCGCACCTGGCGCCCAGTTCGCGTACTCCATGCCGCAGCTGCGAAACATGGTGATCAGATCCTGTTGCCGCTTTACACGGCGATGGGAAATCGATTCCATCTAGAAAAGCAAAAAGACGTGGACCTCGTTATTGCTGCAGCTCTTACTGAAGTTGGTCTAGAGGCAGGTCTGGCAAGCGCTGCAGGTTCCACTGACTTCGATGAACTCGTTCGCTCGAGCCATGCTGGTGCTATCGCAATGTCGGGCAAGGGTGTGGGAACGCCCGTCATTGCTATTGATGATCTCGAAGGAAAACCGGTGGGCTTCTTTGGCCCGATCATGACGCCTATTCCACGGGGTGAAGCTGCAGGAAAGATGTGGGACGGATTCGTGCTGGTCGCTCAGGTTCCCGGCGTGGTGGAAATCAAGCGCACTCGCATTGACGGACCAAAGGTCGACTAACGGGGCTTAGGCCCAGATTGTTGGGCCCTTGCCTTGTGCTGGCCAACGATCGGCTACGCCATGAGCAATGCGCAAGGCGCCTGCTAAGGCAGCAAGAGCGTCCAGTGCATCGTCAACGGGAACATCATGTGGGGCTTGCTTCATGAGCAATGCGCATGAAGTGCCAAGGGTGGTGAGCCACGGATCAAGCGCACGCATACGAGCACCTGCGCCAGCAGCACTTTTCTTTGATGGCATAACCGCGCCGTCGAGGGAAGTGAATACCAATTCCGGAAAGACCTCGTATAAGCGCTTATCTGGGAGCAGTGCATTCACGGCTAATACACGCTCAGCCAACGCCATCGCTTGTCGCGAGACACCTTTACCAGTGAGTTCGACACTTAAACGCTGAACGTCATCGTTCGGTGCAGCGAATCCGAGTTCAAGAACGGCTCTTGGTGGCGTCATAAATACACGCGAGCCCGCTTTTCCCATTGCAGTTTTGGCCTCAAGGTCACATGAGCGCCAACCTTTGGTGACCAGGTGAATTGGGATATCGATGCCGATGACGTCAAGGTCGGTGAGTTCGCCAGCAAGTTCGTTGATCCCGCATGTGCGCCACACAATGTGGTTATCGCGTAAAAGAGCAATCACCCAACCTTTGGCGTAGCCGTCTATGCCAGCCAGAGATTGGGTCATGCGCAGATCATTGCAGTGAAGTACTCGCCTTGAGGCAATTACTCGACAGGTTGAAGCGCTTCAGGGTGCTCATGGCCTACGAGTGGTGAGAGTTTCACTTCTTTGAGGAAGAGGGCCAGAACGAAAGCAGCGACCATGAATGGGAAAGCAACGAGGAAGATGTGGCTCAGTGCACCTGCATAAGCAACAAGCACGATGTCATGGAGTTTAGCTGGCAAGGCAACGATGGTGGAGACAGCGTTTGTCATGGAGGACACGTCAACACTTGATCCACCTGGAATTGCAGCTTCGATGTTCTTGGTCAGTTGTGAGGTCATCACCGCTCCAAAGATCGCTGTGCCCAACGTGCCACCAATTGAGCGGAAGAAGGTGCTACCGCTGATAGCAGTGCCTACCTCGCGCACATGAACAGAGTTCTGCACAGCAAGCATGAGCACCTGCATTGTTGACCCCATACCCATACCAAGAATGAAGAGTCCCAGAGCGATGTACCAGTACGGCGTATCTACTGCAATTCGACTCAAAATCAACATCGAAATCGCAGCGGAGAGTGTTCCAAAAATTGGGAATGCCTTGTAGCGACCAAGCTTGGAAGTTAAGCGGCCAACAACAAACGATGCGGAAGCCATACCGGCCATCATGGGAATCATCTTCAGTCCAGCCTGGGTTGGTGTGACACCTTGCACAATCTGCAAGAAGACCGGCATGAAGATGATGGCACCGAACATTGCCAAACCAACTAAAAAGCTAATTGAACTGGCAACAGTGAAGATCGGATTCTTGAAAAGTGTCATTGGCAGAATTGGTTCTGAGGCAAAGAACTCACGCCAAACAAAGCCACCGAGCAGCATGAAGGAAAGAGCGATCATCAAAAGAATGGTGGTTGAACCCCATTCGTACTTATGGCCACCCCATTCAACGACCAATAGCAGCAAGCTGACCCCTGAAACCATGAGTGCGGCACCTAGGTAGTCAATCTTGTGTTTGACGCGTTGGGTAGGAACGTTAAACACCGCAGAAATCACGAATAGTGCAACGATGCCAAATGGGATGTTGATGTAGAAGATCCATCGCCAGTTCAGTGATTGCACAAAGAAGCCACCAAGGAGCGGGCCAGCAACACTTGAAAACGCAAATACAGCTGTGAATAAGCCGGTGTATCGACCGCGCTCGCGTGGGGGAATGACATCGGCGATGCTTGCCATTGCCAACACCATGATGCCGCCGCCACCTAAGCCTTGAATGCCGCGGGACAGGATGAGCCATTCCATGCTGTGTGAAAAGCCAGCAAGGAACGATCCCGCAAGGAAAACAGAAATTGCGATCTGCAGCATGATCTTTCGACCGTAGAGATCGGAGATCTTTCCCCAGATTGGGGTTGACGCTGTTGATGCGAGTAAGTACGCAGTGACTACCCATGAAAGTGAACTCAAGCCATTGAGATCACTGACAATGCGGGGGAGTGCAACAGACACAATTGTTTGATCGATTGCGGCAAGGAACATCGCCATCATCAATGCGATCATGATCCAGCGCAAACGCGCGCCGGTAATCCGATCTTCAGCAGGTGCGCCTTCTGCGATCAGGGCCGCTTCTGGATCAGGTGCAAGGCCTGGTTCGAGGTCTTGCTCGGTGTTGCTCATGCGTGCTCCGATTCGTTCAAGGTGCG
>CANFTO010000039.1 GCA_947449945.1 Actinomycetota bacterium
AGCAGTTTCGACCCCAGCTCCAGCAGCTCCGGTTGCACCGCAGGCACCAGTTGCACCACAAGCTCCGGTAGCAGCTGCACCTGCACCGGTTGCTGCTCCTGCCCCAACACCAACTCCTGTCCTTTCAGCCCCTAAGAGTGGCGACGACGACTCGTACGTCACCCCACTCGTTCGTCGCCTTGCCACCCAAAAGGGTGTCGATCTGTCAACTATCGTCGGAACCGGCGTCGGCGGACGTATTCGCAAGCAAGATGTCTTGGCTGCTGCTGAAGGAACCATTGCTGCACCCGCAACACCAGCTGTCCCTGCAGCGCCTGTCACCGCCGCTCCAATCGCTGCACCTGTCACAAGTGCACCAGTGACGCCAGCTCCTGCAGCACCGTCAGCACCTGTCGCCGTGTCACCACTGCGCGGTCGCACCGAACCAATTTCTCGCTTGCGCAAGGTCATCGCTGAGCGCATGGTGGAGTCACTTCAGGTTTCAGCTCAACTCACCAGCGTCGTTGAAGTAGATGTCACTCGCATCGCCAACCTTCGCAATAAAGTCAAGGGCAGCTTTGAAGCTCGCGAAGGCGTCAAACTCACCTTCTTGCCATTCATCGCTAAGGCTTCACTTGAAACTCTGAAGTCGTTCCCAATGGTCAATGCATCGATCGATATGACTGCCGGAACTATCACCTACCACGACACCGAGAACCTCGGCATCGCCGTGGATACTGATCGCGGCTTGCTTGTACCTGTCATTCGCAATGCCGGCGATCTCAACCTCGCCGGCTTGTCACGCGGCATTAGCGACATCGCTGAACGCACGCGTGAAAGCAAGGTTGCGCCTGATGAACTCAGCGGCGGTACGTTCACTATCACGAACACTGGTAGTCGTGGATCGTTATTCGATACGCCTATCGTCAACCAACCACAGGTTGCGATTCTTGGCACTGGCGCCATCGAAAAGCGTCCGGTAGTCGTTCCGGACTCAACCGGTCAAGATGTAATCGCGATTCGTTCGATGATGTACCTAGCCCTTTCGTATGATCACCGACTCGTTGATGGCGCGGATGCTGCTCGCTTCTTAGTTGCGATCAAGAATCGCCTTGAAGAAGGCGCATTCGAATCTGAACTCGGCTTGTAGCCAAAGACATGAGAGTCGCGATCACCGGCGCATCCGGACTCATTGGCTCGGCTCTTGTTGACCATTTGCGAACGCATGGTCACGAAGTCGTAAAACTCGTTCGTCGCACCGCAGCAACAAGTGACGAAATCAGTTGGGATCCCATTGCTGGAACCGTTGATCTGCGTGCCTTCCAAGGTATCGATGGGGTTGTTCACCTTGCCGGTGCCGGTGTAGGCGATCACCGCTGGAGCGACCAATACAAGCGCGAAATTCTCGACAGTCGCGTCAATGGAACCAACACGATCGTGAACGCAATGCTGCAGCTTGATCCAAAGCCGCGAGTGTTAATTTCGGGTTCGGCTATTGGCTGGTACGGCGATACCGCAAATCGTGCAGTTGATGAAACCGCTCCTGCGGGCAGCGGATTCCTTGCTGACGTGGTGCAAGCCTGGGAAGCCGCGACTGCACCGGCCCAAGAAGCAGGTATTCGAGTTGTGCGGGCACGCACGGGATTAGTCGTTGCCAAACATGGTGGCGCGTGGGCGCGCATGTTTCCTCTGTTCAAGATGGGTGTTGGCGGGAAGCTTGGCAATGGCAAGCAGTACTGGTCATGGATTTCATTACGTGATGAAGTTGCAGCGCTCGCCTTTTGCCTCACCAATGAATCAATTCACGGCGCTGTGAATCTCACTGGCCCAACACCACAGACCAATGCGGAAGTGACGAAGGCAATGGGCAAGGTCATGGGCAAACCAACCCTGCTCCCAGCACCTGCCGCTGCACTCAAAATTGCACTTGGCGAATTTTCAACTGAGGTACTTGGCAGTAGCCGGGTGCTTCCCGACGTGTTGACCGCATCTGGATTTACTTGGCAAGACCCAACGATTGACGATGCAATTCGGACGGCCTGGCAGTCAAGGTGAGTGCTGATGTCGTAGTGATTGGGGCGGGCCTTGCTGGTCTTGCCGCAGCACGCGAACTATCAATTCATGGCGCACATGTCACAGTGCTAGAAGCAAGTGATCACGTAGGTGGGCGTGTTCGCACCGATCACGTTGACGGCATCACCATGGATCACGGTTTTCAGGTCTATAACCCTGCGTATCCAGAAGCCGCAAGAGTTCTCGATCACCAAGCCCTTGATCTCCATGCACTCACTCCTGGTATTGGAGTACGCCTTGGCCAAGGAAAACTCGCTCGCCTAGGGGATCCACGTAAAAACCTTCGGTTGAGTCTGGGTGGATTAGGCCTAGCAACTGGATCGCCATTAGCTAAAGCAAAGTTCGTGACCTACGCATTACAGGCGTCACGCAGTTCCGTTGCAGAACTTGAAGCGCGACCCGATATGTCCGCCCGTGAGGCACTGACTACTGCTGGCATTCATGGTGATCTTCTCAGGAAAGTTATTCAACCATTTCTCACAGGTGTCTTCTTAGAAGCAGAACTCAACACTTCGCGTCACTTCCTTGATTTAGTGTTGCGTTCTTTTGTTCGCGGAACCCCGTCACTTCCGGCAACAGGAATGCAAGCTATTCCCGAGCAACTTCACCACGCACTAGCGCCAGGCACCGTGCGTTTCAATACTTCGGTCGCAAAGATCAATAACAAGTCGGTCACCACAACTGATGATGGTCGCGTCAATGCAAAGATTGTGATTGTTGCGACTGATCCAAACGTGGCCGCCACACTCATTCCTGGAATTACTACTCCTAGCGGCCGCAGTGTTACAACTTGGTACCACCTTGCAGATACCGCGCCACAAGCCTTGGCCTTTGGTGAATCGCTCTTGCTTGTCGATGGAAACTCCACTGGCCCAGTGATCAACACCGTGGTGCTCACGCACGCTGTGCCCTCGTATGCACAACCCGGACAGACTCTCATCTCGAGTTCAACTTTGGGTACGGATTCATCGTCCGAAGCTGAAACTGCTGTGAGGGCTCAGCTCGCTCGTATCTATGGTGTTTCAACTCGTAAGTGGGAACAGGTTGGCGTCTATCCGATCCCCTATGCCCTTCCTGCAATGCTGTCGCCATTCACAATTCGCCAGCCCATTGAAATCGGGCACGTGCTCGTTGCCGGAGATCATCGAGACACCGGCTCCATCCAAGGCGCGATGGTCAGTGGGCGTCGGGCCGCGCAACGAGCACTGGAACTCTTGGAATTACGATGAGACCTGTGAAAACAGCCCAGCTCGACGTACAGCGCTTGGGCTTTGGTGATCAGGCAGTCGACTACGTGCCAACTTGGGAACTCCAACGCGAAATACACGCCAGTGTTGTTGCAGGTGAGCGATGCGACACTGTGCTCCTCCTTGAGCATCAATCTGTGTACACAGCAGGCCGCCGCACAGAACCTTTTGAACGACCATTTGACGGAACTCCAGTGGTTGACGTTGATCGCGGCGGAAAGATCACCTGGCATGGTCCGGGCCAAATAGTTGGCTACCCCATTATCAAACTCATCGGTCGACTCGATGTGATTGCACATGTACGTCGCATCGAACAGATGCTGATCGCAGTCTGTGCTGATTTAGGAGTGCCCACATCACAAATCAAAGGTCGCAGCGGAGTCTGGGTTGCAGCCGATGAACGAGGCCCCGATCGCAAGATCGCAGCAATCGGAGTGCGCGTGGCTGAAGGTGTCACCATGCATGGCTTCGCACTCAACTGCAATTGCGATATGACCTGGTTCGATCGCATCGTTCCATGCGGAATCAAAGATGCAGAGGTCACCTCACTTTCACAAGAACTTGGGCGTGATGTCAATGTCCTTGAAGTTCTTCCATTCCTTGAAGCGCATCTCACAATGGTTCAGCCGGAGTTGGAAACATGAGCACTGATTCCGTATATGGCGGGGTAAACCCCGAAGGCAAGCGCATGCTTCGTATCGAAGCGCGCAATGCCGAAACTCCAATTGAACGTAAACCAAGTTGGATTCGCACAAAGCTGCGCACTGGCCCGGAATATTTGGAAATCCGCGAGCTAGTGAAGTCCGAAGGGCTTCACACCGTGTGCCAAGAGGCTGGTTGCCCAAATATTTATGAATGCTGGGAAGACCGCGAAGCTACCTTCCTGATCGGTGGCGAGCAGTGCACCCGCCGTTGCGACTTCTGTCAGATCGATACGGGTAAGCCCGCTCCCCTGGATCGCGATGAACCGCGTCGCGTTGCTGAATCCGTACGCACCATGCAGCTGCGCTACGCAACCGTCACTGGCGTTACCCGCGATGACCTTGAAGACGAAGGCGCATGGCTGTGGGCCGAAACAATTCGCCAGATCAACGCACTCAATCCAAATACCGGCGTTGAAGTACTCATCCCCGACTTCAGCGGCAAGGCACACCTGCTCAATGAAGTATTCGAAGCCAAGCCGCAGGTCCTTGCCCATAACCTTGAAACAGTGCCTCGCATTTTTAAGCGCATTCGCCCAGCATTCGACTATGCACGTTCGCTTGATGTCATCGCTCAAGCTCGCGCGGCGAACATGGTCACCAAGAGCAATCTGATCCTGGGCATGGGCGAGGAAATCAGCGAGGTCGAGCAAGCCCTGCAAGATTTGTTTGACGCAGGTTGCGAACTGGTCACCATTACCCAGTACTTGCGCCCCACCAACCGGCACCATCCGGTGGAGCGCTGGGTACACCCTGATGAATTTGTCGCTCTGGAAGCCAAGGCGACCGAAATCGGGTTTGCAGGCGTGCTCAGCGGGCCTTTGGTTCGCTCCAGTTACCGAGCCGGCCGCCTTTATGAACAGGCCATTGCAGCCCGCTAACCCCATGCTTTCCCAGCGTCGTGAGGCAATACGCTTGGCGCCATGACCTCTGCCACCCTTCGCATCACCGCAATGAGCACCTTGGCCCTCGGAACCATTGCCGCAACCGTCGTTGTGCCGGCTCAAGCCGCTCAATCCAAGGATCCAATCGTGATTGCCGTCGAAGCGCCACTCACCGGCGCTCAGGCATCAAATGGCATCGATATGGCACGTGGTGTGCAACTTGCTGTTGACGAAGTCAATGCAAGCGGAGGCATCAAGGGACGCAAGATTCGCTTGGTCAAGCTTGACGACATGGCTGATCCAAAGCTTGCCGCAGACATGGTTACCGCAGCGCAGAAGGCTGGCGCCGTTGCTGTCGTTGGCCCATATAACTCTTCTGTAGGGCTGGTGAACCTGCCGCTCTACATCAAGGCTGGCATCACTCCCGTTCAGATGACTTCAACCGACCAGACCACTGGCATGGGTATCACTGTGCAGCCAAAGAACAGCCAAATTTCTCCTGTTGAGGTCAAGTACATCACTGGGCAGAAAGTGAAGAAGGTTGCAATGCTCGTTGATCCTTCTGACTACACCCAAGGCATGGCTGACCGCACTCGTACTGCACTAACTGCTGCCGGCATCACTGTCACATCAACACCAATCACCGAAGGCGCTGCCGACTACACCGCACAGGTCAAGACTGCACTTTCGACTTCACCGGATTTGGTCTACGTGAGCACGTACTACCCAGAAGGTTCAAAGATCGCTAAGGCACTTGCCACAAGCAATTCAACGGCTCAATGCTTTATGGGCTTAGCAAATGTTGATCCGGCCTTTGTGACTGAAGCCGGTACCGCAAACGCTGCACGCTGCAAGTTCAGCGGCGTTCCGGCCGCTGCACAACTACCTACCGCAGCAATCTTCACCAAGAGCTTCACCAAGGCTTTCAGCACCGCACCAGGAGTGTGGGGCGTTTTCACCTACGACTCAACCAAGCTCCTGGCAGATGCGTTGAAGACTGTGGGTAACACCAAGTACCAGCCAGTGCTGAACCAGTTGTTAAAGACCAAGAACTACAAGGGTCAAACAGGTCTCATCACGATCGACCGCAAGACTGGTAACCGCACGAACGTGCCTGTCTTCATCTTGACGGTCAACTCGTCCGGCACGTTCACCATCGCCTAGCCACACCGCAGTAGAGGACATTCATGTTTAAGCGCGCCCGCAAGTCGTTTGGAACCATTGCTCAGAACTGGGGCATGACCCAAAAGGTTCACAAACTTCTTGGACTTGAAGTCGTTGGCTTCTTTGTCGCTGGCGCGGTTGTCGTCGGTGTTCCCGTTGCCTATTTCCTCAACACACTCAGCGGCATCATTTTGGCTATCCCAGCTGGCTTGATTGCTGCCGTGTTTTGGTTCAGCCGTCGTGCAATGTCCGCTGCGTATTCACAAATTGAAGGTCAACCAGGTGCAGCTGCAGCCGTGGCTCAGCAGATGCGTGGCGGTTGGCAGACCACACCTGGTGTAGCTGTGAATAAGAACCAAGATCTCATTAGTCGGGTCGTTGGTAAACCTGGCGTGATCCTAATTTCAGAAGGCCCTAGCAGCCGCGTTGTGCCGATGCTCGCCGCAGAACGCAAGAAGACAGCTCGCTGGGTTCCTGATGTGCCGATTTATGAAATTCAAATCGGAGACGAGCCAGGGCAAATCACACTGGCCAAGTTGCAGCGTGCATTGAATAAGTTGCCTCGAAACCTTCGCGGTGGCGAAATCACTGACATGCGTCGCCGTCTTGATGCAGTCAGTGCTGTGGGTGGCGGCATGCCAATTCCCAAGGGGCCAATGCCTACGAGTGCTCGCTCAGTTCGCCGTAAGCGCGGGGCTTAACTCTTCTTGCCCCGTAAGATTGCAACACTGCCGATAGCTCGGTCATGTAAGCCTCGACCTTGGCTGTCATAAATCACTGCTGGGAGTACTAAGCACACCAATAATGTGCGGACAGCGATTTTCCAGAGGCTCAGCCGCTGACCAGTGACGTCTAACACTTCAATACCAAGAAAACGCTGGCCAAAACTTGCGGCGAATAACCAAGTGAAAAGTGTTACTTCCACGAAAAAGATCTCCATGGGTAACAAATAATCGGCGCCATAGACATATTGCGTACCCGACGATGCCGCCGACCAGACGCTCAAGAGGTTGGCAATCAAGAGGCAAGCCACCCAATCGATCACTACAGCGCCTAATCGACGCCCTAATCCCGCGACTTGGCCCGGCAACTGAACACTCACGTCCTAAAACTTACTTGGCACAGCCACACACCCAAGAAGTGGGCTAGATCCACCACTTCCCTAGACAGGCGAGTCATGATTGGTGACACCAACGTCAAAGGCGCACTTCATGAAGATCGTAAAGCGACTCGTACAGCTCATTGCTGTGTTGCTCGTGGTCACTTTGAGTGTTGCCGGCTGGTCGATTTACCAATCGTCGCAAGATAACCCAGGTGAGCCTATGCAAGTTGTGGCAGCAACCTGGATGCGTGATCACGGCCTTGGTCCTGTCGTGGCGAAACTTGAAGACTTCTACTACCAATACATCAGCAAACCAGAAGTTGGCGGAAAGCCAACGGTCTCCGCACAGATTGACAATGGCAGCAGCGCAGTCACAGTTACACCGACACCAATGCCCCCTGAACCCACCGCATCAACCTCGGCAAATCCAACAATTGAGCCAACACCAACATTTACTTTTGCCCCGCTCCCCGATGTCACCACGCAATCTGTTCCCGCTGATGGCGCGGTCCCCCACTTGAATCCACCAGACACACTGATTTCACCCGCATCAATTCCTGAGCCACTTGAAGGCGTGTGGCAACCAGTTGGGAACAAGGTTGCAGGCCTGCCAGCCGTATATGTCACTCGCGTACGCACTGACAATGTTCACACCTCCTACTACGCAACAGCGATGTGGATTGATACAGCGTTGACGACCACGATGTTCATCCCCGGGTATGAAGAGCCCAAGGGCGGACCAAACCCTGCTAACGGAGCCCTACCCGAGCAGTACTGGCCACTTCTGATGGCCAATATCAATGGTGCCTTCCGACTCGAAGACACTCGTGGTGGTTACTACTACGACGGCCTCACTGTGCAGCCCTTGGAAAAGAAGCGAGCATCGGCGGTTGTGTACCGCGACGGCCATATGCGAATCGGGCGTTGGGGGCGAGACTTAGAGCTCACTCCTGATGTTCTCGTTGTGCGCCAGAATCTTGACCTCATTGTTGATCATGGGCAATCACATGTGAATAACCCCAGTTACACGGCAATTTGGGGAGCAACTACGGATAAAGAAAATCTTGCTTGGCGTGCTGGGCTGGGTCAGCGCAGCGATGGAAGTTTGGTGTATGTCATTGGGCAGGCCCTTTCAGCAGAAAGCCTTGCCGACACCTTGGTTGCAAGTGGAGCCCAGCGGGCCATGGTGCTTGATATGAATCAATATTGGTCCGCAGGCTTTTACTTCTCCCACGATCGCTCAGGCGATGCCATCTGCCATCGCTTAGACCCAGACATCGGCGGTCCCTGTGATCGTTTCTTGCGACCCTATAAGCGCGACAGCTTCCAATTCCTAGCCGCGTACCCCGTTGGGCGCAAAGTGGCGTAGTTGTTGTATTCCTGGTTAGAGACGCGGAAGGTAACGATCAAGTTCCCATTGACTGACCTGCGAGCGGTAGTCCTCCCACTCCGCTTGCTTATTACGCAAGAAGAAATCGAAGACATGCTCGCCGAGGGTTTCCTTTACCAACGCGGAAGTTTCCATGACATCAAGTGCCTGACGAAGGCTCGTCGGTAACGGCTTCATGCCCATTGCTACGCGCTCAGCTTCAGTCAGCGCCCACACATCTTCTTCAGCGCCAGCAGGAAGTTCATATCCTTCTTCAATTCCCTTTAAGCCCGCAGCAAGAATCAATGCGAACGCCAAGTAAGGGTTCGTTGAACTATCGGGAGAACGTAGTTCAATGCGGGTGCTGTTGCCCTTACGAGGCTTTGCCATAGGGACGCGGACCAATGCAGAGCTGTTGTTGTGACCCCAGCACGCCCAGGCTGGAGCTTCCGAACCGCCAACAAGACGCTTATACGAGTTCACCCACTGGTTTGTCACTGCAGTGATTTCTGGAGCATGCATCAATAGGCCTGCAATGAAGGATCGGCCAACTGCTGACAGTTGAAGCGGAGCACCCTCTTCGTAGAACGCATTGGTGTCACCCTGGAACAAGGACATATGCGTATGCATGCCAGAACCTGGATGCTCACGGAAAGGCTTTGGCATGAACGATGCGTATAGCCCTTGTTCAAGAGCCACTTCCTGACAGACAAGTCTGAAAGTCATCAAGTTATCTGCAGTGGTCAATGCGTCTGCGTAGCGCAGATCAATTTCCTGTTGCCCTGGTCCACCTTCGTGATGTGAGAACTCAACAGAGATGCCCATTGCTTCAAGCATTAAAATTGCTTCACGGCGAAAATCTGCTGACTGACCGTGTGGAGTGTTGTCGAAGTAGCCGTACAGATCTGCAGGCACTGGAAGTTCTCCTGCACGGTGACGATTCTCAAGAAGATAAAACTCAACCTCAGGGTGTGTGTAGAACGTGTAGCCACGTTCTGCTGCTTTGGTAAGTGTGCGCTTCAACACGTGACGTGGATCAGCAAGCGATGGAGTGCCATCTGGATTCAAAATGTCACAGAACAGTCGAGCAGCACCAGGGCCTTCACTACGCCATGGAAGTAGCGCGAACGTACTTGGATCAGGCTTTGCAATCATGTCTGACTCATACACTCGGGTGAAGCCATCGATCGCCGATCCATCAAAGCCAATACCTTCGTCGAAGGCGCCTTCCATTTCAGCGGGTGCAATGGCGACAGACTTTAAAGTGCCAAGAACGTCGGTGAACCACAGTCGAACAAATCGGATGTCGCGCTCTTCGATCGTGCGCAGCACAAACTCGGCTTGCCTATCCATAACGACTCACTTTCCTCATGGCCCCCCTAGGCCACGCCCGACTCTATGACGGCCATTGTGCCCGGATCGTGTTACAGCCATATGTCGTACCAGCACCTGGCCCACAGTCGGTACTCTCGCCCAATGCCCTCGATGCGCCTAGCCCTGGCTCAAGCCAATGCCACGGTCGGAGACCTCGCAGGCAATGCCGCCTTGATCATGGCCCTTGCCAAACAGGCCAGCGCTGCAGGTGCCGATCTCATCGCTTTCCCTGAAATGTTCCTCACGGGTTACCCGGTTGAAGACCTTGCCCTTCGCCCCTCATTCCAAGATGCCTCAATCTCCACGGTTGATCGCTTGGCAGGTGATCTCTTACATAAGGGACTTGGCGAGCTCATCACCGTGGTGGGATACCTCGATTGCATTGAAACCGGATCTGCACCGCATCAGGTGACCTCACCTGTAAACGCCGTTGCTGTTCTCCATCAAGGTCGCATCGTTGCGAGGTACATCAAACATCATTTGCCGAATTACGGTGTCTTCGACGAGGCTCGCTATTTCGTTCAAGGGAACTCACCCACACATCTGCGTATTGATGGTGTGACCATCACACTGGCAATTTGTGAAGATATTTGGCAAACCGGCGGGCCTGTTTCCTGGGCACGCGAAGCAAAGAGTTCACTGCTCTTAGTCGTGAACGCGTCTCCATACGAACGCAATAAGACTGATGTTCGACGATTACTTTGCCGCGATCGCGCAAAAGAAGCTGGCTGCGCGCTTGCCTATGTGAACCTTGTTGGCGCCCAAGATGAGTTGGTGTTTGACGGCGACTCAATGGTGGTCAATGCCAAAGGCGAGCTCCTCGCCCGCGGCGCGCAGTTCTCTGAAGAGCTGCTACTCGTTGACATTGATCTCCCGGCACATGACGTGCCAGAAGACTTCACCCAAGTTCCGCACACTCTCGTTGCTCGTGAAACACCCGCGATCAACCAATTGAGCGATCGCCTTCCTGACCTTGAAGAGGTCTACAGCGCTTTAGTCCTTGGCCTTGCTGACTATGTCAATAAGAACAAGTTCAAGAGTGTGATTCTTGGTCTGAGCGGTGGAATTGACTCAGCATTAGTTGCCGCAATCGGCTGTGATGCTCTTGGACCGCAGCGCGTCTTTGGCGTATCGATGCCGAGCGTCTATTCATCGGAACATTCCAAAGGCGACGCTGCCGATCTTGCGGAGCGAACAGGCCTACATTTCCGTACCGTGCCAATTTCGCCAATGGTCGATGCCTTCATGAGTTCCATGGAGTTAACGGGACTGGCTGAGGAGAATTTGCAAGCCCGAGTGCGCGGAACCACCTTGATGGCTATTTCAAATCAAGAAGGTCATCTCGTGCTCACCACGGGCAATAAGAGTGAACTCTCCGTTGGTTACTCAACCCTGTACGGAGACAGTGTCGGCGGCTTCAACCCAATAAAAGATGTTCCAAAGATGTTGGTCTGGGATCTAGCTCGATGGCGCAATGAGCACGCACGACTCCAAGGCACCACACCACCGATTCCGCCAAACAGCATTGAAAAGCCACCAAGCGCCGAACTGCGACCAGACCAATTAGATGCTGATTCACTGCCCGATTACCCACTACTTGATGCACTCCTCGAGGGATACGTTGCATCCGACCACGGTGCGGAGCAACTCATCGCCAATGGTTTTGATTCAGCCATGGTTGAACGCATTTTGCGACTCACCGACGGTGCGGAATACAAGCGCCGTCAATCAGCCCCTGGCACCAAGATTTCTTTGCGTGCCTTTGGGCGTGACCGTCGTCTGCCAATTACGAACGCTTGGCGCGAAGGTAGTAACTAATTCTTAGTTTGACCGTCTGGGTGCTCAAACTCTGAAGCAGCTTCCGCTGCGTAAGCCGCACCTTCTTCCTTCACCAGTGCATCCATCGGATCAAGTGGTGGACCGCTCGGTGCTGCATGCTGCGATGGCGGCGTGATGAGAGGCAAACCGAATCCAACAATCAATGCAGCCGAAACAACAATGACCAATGAGATCGCTGTAGTGAAGTGTGAAGCATTCACAAATGCGTTGAAAGCTCCATCGCGGAACTCCTGCAAAAGTGGCGCTGCGTTCGCAGGAAGATGATCGATCACACCGACTGTTGCCACAAGGGATTGCGAAGCAGCTTCTTGCGTTGCGGCGGGAACGGGTACTGGAGATTTAGCAAACACTTCTGACAGATTGGCCGCGTAACGAGTTGCCAGCAAGGTTCCAATGATCGCTACTCCAAGTGCGCCGCCAAGCTGACGCACCGTGTTCTGCACAGCCGAACCCGCTCCTGCGCGTGCCAGTGGCAAAACGTTTTGCATCAGCGTCGATGCAGGTGCAATGACGTTACCCATACCGAATCCGAAGAAGAAGAAAATAACCAAGGTCATCCAGATTGGAGTGGTCTCATTGACGAACATCAAGCCAAGGAGCGCAAGTGACACGACCGTTAATCCTGTGGTCATCACCTTGCGGTATCCAAACTTCATCACCATGCCCCCGCTGCGGGGTGCAGCGAGTAACTGTCCGGCTGCAAATGGCACGAAGCACATACCCGCAGCAAAGGTTCCAAAGCCACGAATGATCTGGAAGTAGAACGGAAGCGTGAATGTGATGCCTGATAGTGCAAAGAAAGCAAGTGAAACGGCAGCGAGACTGACTGCGTAACCGCGATTCTTAAACAGCGTGACATCGAAACTTGCATGGTCACTCTTTGCTTCAAGAATGATGAAAATCGTGATGATGAGTGCGCCAACTGCCATTGGAATGAGCACTGGAGCCACCAGCCAAGATTTTGTTTCAGATGCGTGGATGATGCCGTAGACGAGCAAGAACATGCCGGTGGCGGAAACAATGAGTCCCCGGAAATCCAGCTTCGCAGCATTTGGATTTTTAGTTTCCGGAACGATTCGCCAGATAAAGAACAATCCAACAGCCACGATTGGCACGTTAATCAAGAAGACTGAACCCCAGTCATTTCCGGTGAGCCAGTTAGACCACTGAGGGTTTTGCAGCAAAACGCCACCCAGTACTGGCCCAAGTGCAATTGCGCCGCCAACCGCGCCCGCCCATAAACCAATCGCCTTACCTCGCTCATGTGGAGGGAACACCACGGTAATAATTGCCAGAGTCACTGGTAGCACTGCAGCGCCACCGACGCCCATCACTGCGCGCCACCCAATCAACATGCCTCCGCTTGATGAGAACGCACAGATTGCGGAGGCCACACCAAAGGTAAACAAGCCGAAACTCAGAATTTTCTTTCGGCCGTAGCGGTCACCAAGGACGCCCATGGTGAAAAGGAGCGCCGCGAAGGAAAGGGTGTACGAATCAATGGCCCACACCAACTCACCTTGAGAGGCATTGAGATCCTTCTGAATGGTCGGCAACGCAATGTTCAGCACCGTGTTATCGAGCACAACGACGAGCAGGCTCACGACCAAAACTGCCAAAATTGCCCACCGTCGAGGGTGGCCTACTCCTGATGTCATCCAGCTGTTATCCATGGCGGCCTCTCAATTGCGGTGTACCCCGACAGTACGGGATGCATAGATAGGCATGTGTATGCCATCATTTACGAGTCCGGGGACTGCGACCGCAGCCTCGAGATGGGAGAACGTAATGGACGCTTCGTCGTCGACCTTGTATGGCTGTGTAGCAAATCGACGCTTCACCATGCGAGACCTGCAATTGGCAACTGATCGCAAGGAACGCTGGTCCATGATCACCGCCTACGACGCACTCACGGCGAGCATCTTCGAATCAGCCGGCATTCCATCACTCTTAGTCGGTGATTCAGCCGCTTCGGTGATTTACGGCCACAGCACAACACTGCCGGTCACAGTTGATGAGCTCATTCCACTCGTGCAGGCAGTTGTGCGCGGCACTCAAAAAGCTCTCGTTATCGCCGACCTACCGTTTGGTTCTTATCAAGCGTCCCCAGCCCAAGCACTTGAGACTGCGGCGCGCTTCATGAAAGAAGGCGGCGCTCACGCCGTGAAACTTGAAGGTGGAGCTGCGGTGCTCCCACAGATTGAATTACTTGCGAATTCCGGAATTCCGGTTATCGGCCACTTGGGCCTAACTCCGCAGTCGGTGAATTTATTCGGCGGCTATCGAGTTCAGGGTCGTGGTGAACAAGGTGAGTTGCTCACTCGCGATGCCAAGGCGATGGAATCTGCCGGAGCCTGCGGTGTGGTGTTGGAAGTTGTGCCAAGTGCACTCGCAGCCAAAGTCAGCGAAATGTTGACGATTCCCACGATAGGTATCGGTGCAGGTCCAGGTACGGACGCTCAGGTCATCGTGTGGCAAGACCTACTTGGTGTCACCGCGGACCCTGCTCCGAAATTTGTTCGTCGTTATGCCGATTTGCGCACCATCATGAGCGATGCGGTGCGTGCATGGGGCGAGGATGTCGTGAGCGGGAATTACCCAGCTGACGAGCACACCTACGAATAAATTGCCTAAATGTCCGTGACGCGGATTCCTGAGTGGGCTTTGTAGCGACGATTAATAGAAATTAAATTCGCGGTGAAGGTTTCGATTTGTCCGCAATTGCGAAGACGGCCGGCGAAGACCCCTCGAATTCCTGGAATGCGCGCGGCAATTGCCTGAACGACATCTGTGGAGTCGCGATCATCGCCAACAACGAGTACATCGGTCTCAATCGTGTCGACAGTTTCGTCGAGTAATAACACTGCTGAGATGTGATGGAAAGCGCCAACAACATGACTCTCGGAAAGAATTGCTGCAGCTTGTTCTGCTGCTGAACCTTCCGCAACAGGCAAGCCGTACGCGCCTTGCTTATCGAAACCAAGCGGATTTACGCAGTCAATGACGATTTTTCCTACCAAATGCGCTTTAAGGCCCTCTAAAAGCGTTGAATGGCCATCCCAAGGCACTGCAACGATGACAACGTCAGCATTTGACGCACAATCTTCGTTTGTTGCACCTTGAATGCCGAAACCGATCTCATCAGCAATTGCTTGCGCACGTGATGCGTCACGCGATCCGATCACAACAGTCGAACCTGACATTGCAAGTCTGCGAGCTAATCCGCGACCTTGTTCGCCAGTGCCGCCAAGCACACCAATTGATAGGTGCGAGACGTCAGGAAGTACTCGAGCATCGCGTTGAGGAGCTGCAGAATCAGTTGTCATAGTGCTGAATCATGCCAGATGAAAAAAATCATTCGCGACACGAATGACATTCTGATTGTGTATGTGCTAGCGAAATGTGCAATGCTCTGCCAAAGTTTTAGTTGAAGGACTCTGCTAGGGATGCAAAGTCCGACTATTTTGGAGGAACAGTGGCAGTCGCAAAGAAGGCAGCAAAGAAGGCTCCGGCCCGCAAAGCTGCAGCAAAGCGCGTTGTAAAGAAGGCAGTTCGCAAGACTGCAGCAAAGCGCACCGTCAAGAAGGCAACCGCTAAGAAGGCAGTTCGCAAGACTGCAGCAAAGCGCACCGCCAAGAAGGCAGTTCGTCGCGCGAAGTAGTCACACCTGTTTC
>CANFTO010000040.1 GCA_947449945.1 Actinomycetota bacterium
AGGCTTCGAGCAACTCGCTCTGCGGCATCTCCGGGGAATTTCACAACGTCATTGTTGCGTAATTCATGAGTAAGTCCAAATTGGGGTGATTTTTAGCCATCGAGACCGCTCATTGCACGCATGAGCGTTATCCCTATGCTCAGAAGGTGCTTGCCGTAGAGATCCAGGATTTAACCGTTCGCTATGGGGCGAAAGTTGCTGTGAGCGAACTGTATTTCACCGCACCAATGGGCCAAATCACGGCACTTCTCGGGCCTAACGGAGCAGGTAAAAGCACCACGATCGAGGTTGCCTGTGGGCTACGCGCTGCAACCTCGGGGAGTGTTCAAATCCTGGGTAAAGATCCCCAAGACCCGGGAGTACGTGCTCAGCTCGGCGTGATGCTCCAAGTGGGTGGCCTCTTCCCTACTGCTCGACCACTTGAATGGTTGCAATATTTAGCCAAGTTATATCCCAATCCTGCCAACCCGGCAGATTTGCTCGAGGCTGTAGGAATTGATCCAGGGTTGCGTACGCAGACCAGGCGCATGTCTGGTGGCGAACAACAGCGAGTGAAATTAGCGGCCGCTTTGCTGCCCTCCCCCTCGTTGCTCTTCCTCGACGAACCTACCGCTGGCCTTGATGCACTTGCTCGACGCAATTTGCTCGACTTATTGCGCGAACAACGCAACCAAGGAAAAGCAATCGTCCTCACCACACACGTGTTGCCTGACGTTGAAGATCTCGCTGATTCAATTTCGGTGATGTCTCAAGGGCGCATCGCAATGCAAGGAACACTTGCCGAACTCACGGGCTCCTCGGATGCAATTTCGTTCACCGGACCAATGCATCTTGAAATTTTGGGCTTACAAGGTGCGCTCCCGGAAGGGTATGGGGTCACGGAGTCTGAGCCAGGGCGATACATCGTCGCTGGCAATCCATCGCCACAAGTGATGGCGACAATTGCTTCATGGTGCGCCCAGCACGGTGTCCTGGTGAGTGATCTTGGCGTCGGTAATCGCACGCTTGAGCAGTTACTCATCGACACATCGATGGAGGGTGAGCGATGAAGCACGTTTCACAAGCTCGACGTGTCAGTGCTCACGCTCGTTGGGAACTGAAACTTCTCATCCGTAATGGAGAACAACTGTTACTGACATTCGTGATACCTGTGGTTTTGTTGCTTGCCTTAGGACTTACCCATGTATCGACCCAAAAGATCAATGCATCGGTTCCCACAGTCTTCGCGGTGAGCATCCTTGCCACCTGCTTCACATCATTGGCAATTGGAACAGGGTTCGAGCGCCGCTCCGGCGCTTTGCGATATTTAGGCACTACGCCCCTAAGTCGTCTCGATCTCATCCTCGGAAAACTCATTGCTACAGCTACGCTGACGTTGATGTCCCTTGCTGTTGTTTCAATCACCGGGCTCTTTCTTGACTGGCGCCCATCAATCGCAGGTCTTGGTTTGGCTCTGCTGGTGATTTTGTTATCTGCTGCTGTTTGGGTTTCTTGGGCATTGGTAATCGCAGGGCATTTCCGCGCCGAAGCGGTGTTAGCAATTGCCAATGGTCTGTTTCTCGTCATGATGATTTTCGGTGGCGTTGTCATAGCTACGAGTCACATGCCAACTGCTGTTGCTCATGTTGTGAATCTCCTGCCCAGTGCTGCAATGGCCAATGGGCTCAGAGATGCACTTGAAACAGGTTCGTTACCCGGGTTGGGAATTGGTGTACTCATTCTTTGGGCGGTTGCAGGTACTTGGTTAGCGAAGAAAGTTTTCCGATGGGAGCCCTAACAATGCAATCGCAACGCGCAGGAAAAGCAGTACGTGGAATTTACATCGCAAATTTGGTTGCTCAGGGTGCAATCGTTATTACCGGTGCAACAGTTCGACTCACAGGTTCGGGTCTGGGCTGCCCAACATGGCCACAGTGTGTTGAAGGCTCCTACACCCCAACGGCGCGTCAAGAACAGCAGTGGCACAAACTCGTTGAATTCGGCAATAGATCACTGACGTTTATTCTCGTGTTGTTAGCGATCGCTGCGATTATTGCCGCAATCTATGACCAACGAACGCGCGTAAAGCTTGGTGGAAATCGAAGAGGGATATTGCTGGCACTGGCAGCAATCCCATTTCTTGGAACCTTCGCTCAAGCAATTCTGGGAGGAATCACAGTTCTCACGGGCTTAAGTCCCATCACTGTGGCTTCTCATCTACTCCTGTCCATGATTCTTATCGCAGGATGCGTCGCGCTCGTGGTGCGTTCTGGCGATGAAGGCGACGCACCTATTCAACTTCTCGTGCGCAGGGAAATCCGCGTGCTCACGTGGATTCTTCTCGGAGTCACTTCTTTAGTCGTGATCATGGGAACGGTAGTGACCGGTAGCGGGCCACATAGTGGTGATGCCAAGGCGGAACTTCGCTTCAGCTTCGATCCACGGATGGTGTCCTGGCTTCACGCAGATATCGTGTTGCTCTTTATCGGCTTAATCGTTGCGCTTCTTCTTGCACTCCATCTCACCAATGGGCCTGCAGGTGCAATCAAACTGGCGTGGTTGTTGATTGGAATATCTCTCGTGCAAGCAATGATTGGTTACACCCAATATTTCACTGGATTACCGGAGCTCTTAGTGCTCATACACGTGACAGGTGCGGTACTCCTGTGGATCACGATGTTATTTGTGCCGTCCCGTGAACGCGTTCGCGAAGCAGTTAATGCGTAAAGACGAACGGATCAACTGCTACGGCTAAGAACAACAGGGCTAGGTACGTAATTGAGTAATGGAACAGGCGCATCGCCAATGCCAACAGGTCTTCCCTAGCCTTGCGAGCCGCGCTTCGTAGGCGGAATGCCTCAACCATGAAAACTGTGCCGAGCAAAACCGCAGCAGCGTCGTATACCGGTCCCATTGGCGCCACAGGAATCAATGCGAGTGAAACCAGCACCATGACCCAGCTGTAGCGAAGGATGCTTTGGGTCACCTGCACAGATGTCTTCAACACAGGCAGCATGGGAATACCAGCCCGCTCGTAGTCATCCTTATATTTCATCGCTAGTGGCCAGTAATGCGGTGGTGTCCAGAAAAACACGATGAGGAATAGAACTATTGGCGTCCATGTCAAAGATCCGGTCACTGCAGACCATGCGATAAGTACAGGCATGCAACCAGCTGCCCCACCCCACACGATGTTCTGTGCAGTGCGACGTTTCAACCACATTGTGTAGCCCACCGCGTACGCGGCGATAGCTACTAATGCCAAGACAGCGGCTAAGTAATTGGTCCACCAGGCCAGAAAGAAAGCGCTGGCAATACTCAACAGGAAACCCTGGAATAAGCCCGCCCGAACGCTGACGATGCCCATAGCCGCAGGTCGTTTGTCAGTCCGGTGCATGACCGCATCGATATCGCGGTCGTAGACACTGTTCAAGGTGTTGGCTCCCATCGCAGCCAGCGCTCCACCAACGAGTACAGCGATTGTGGCTTGCAATGTAGGCAGTCCCTGAGCAGCTAGAAACATCGTAGGAACCGCAGTTACAAGCAGGAGCTCAACAATGCGGGGTTTGGTCAAAGCCACATGTGCTGCCAAACGTTGGCGCGGTGTGGTGGCTGGCACCTGGAGACCTGTTGTCACCCCCACAGCCTAGCCGTGGACTGGTGGTCAGGATGTCTGCCTGGTCACACTAGTGTTTTCCTTGTGACGGAACTTGACTGGACCACCACCGATGATCGCGCAACGGCATATCTGCGGGCCTTGGCCATGGACGCTGTGCAAAAGGCTACGAATGGGCACCCCGGCACGGCAATGACTTTGGCTCCCGTGGCCTACCTTCTCTTTCAGCGCGTGATGCGCCATGACCCAACAAACCCCACTTGGTTGGGTCGCGATCGCTTTGTGCTGAGCTGCGGACACTCAAGCCTGACGCTTTATATCGAATTATTTTTGAGCCAATACGGATTGACGATGGGCGATCTTGAGTCATTCCGCACCTCAGGCGCCCGTACTCCAGGTCATCCAGAACACGGACACACGGCCGGTGTAGAAACAACGACCGGGCCACTTGGCAATGGTTTAGCAACAGCTGTTGGCATGGCAATGGGTGCTCGGTACGAGCGTGGTCTATTTGACCCAGATGCTGACCCCGGAACAAGCCCGTTTGATCACCACGTGTGGGTTATTGCATCAGACGGCGATCTTGAGGAGGGAGTTTCTGGAGAAGCCTCCTCACTAGCTGGCACCCAAGGACTCAATAATTTAGTGGTGATTTGGGATGACAACCACATCTCCATTGAAGGAAATACTGCGGTTGCATTCACCGAAGATGTTGTAGCTCGGTACGCCTCGTATGGCTGGGCAACTCACTACGTTGACCGTCTCATTGATGGAAACATCGACTTGCCTGGTGTCTATGCGGCTATTCAAGCGGCAAGATCGGAATCCAAACGTCCAACGTTCATCGCCATGCGATCAACAATTGCATGGCCGGCACCAAAGCTGCAGAACACTGCGAAAGCCCATGGTTCGGCTCTGGGCGCTGAAGAGGTTGCAGCGACAAAAGTTGAACTTGCATTGAATCCAGATGAACACTTCGCCTTTGATGCAGATGTCTTAGCTGAAGTTCGAGCCAAACTCAACATCCGCGTGGCTGAAGAACGAGATGCCTGGACTCTGAGCTACCACGCATGGCGTGCGCAGAACAGTGAGCGCGCAGCAGAACTTGATCGCATATTGAGCCGTGAACTTCCTGCGAATTTCAACACCTCGATTCCATCGTGGGAATTGGGGTCATCCCTGGCAACACGCAAGGCTTCTGGTGAAGTCATCAACGCCATTGCCACCGTGATGCCAGAGTTCTGGGGCGGATCTGCTGATTTAGCTGAATCCAATAACACCACAATTGAAGGCGGAAAAAGCTTTCTACCAACTTCGACCCAGATGCCTGATGCATCTCCGTATGGCCGAATAGTTCATTTTGGTATTCGCGAGCATGCCATGGGTGCGGCGCTCAATGGAATGTCGTTGAGTGGTCTTACCCGACCATTTGGCGGCACTTTCTTCGTGTTCAGTGACTACATGCGCGGAGCGGTTCGACTCGCAGCGCTCATGCAAACCCCTGTCACATACGTGTGGACTCACGACAGTGTTGGTCTCGGTGAAGACGGTCCGACCCATCAACCCATAGAGCATTTGTGGAGTCTTCGCGCCATGCCTGGCCTGTCGGTCGTTCGTCCAGCTGACGCAAATGAAACTGCGGCCGCTTGGCATGCAACCTTGCACCAGCATCGTCCTGTTGGGTTGGTGCTCACTCGTCAAAATGTGCCGACAATTACCGACTCTCTCGAAGCAATCGTTGGCCTGCGCAGAGGCGCCTACGTCATCGCAGATCACGAAGCACCCACGGTTCTGCTTTTGGCAACCGGCTCAGAGGTGCAGTTGGCATTAGCAGCACACAACCAATTGGCCGAAGAAGGAATTTCCAGCCGCGTTATTTCAATGCCATGTCTGGAATGGTTCGATGAACAGGATCAGGCCTATCGAGATTCCGTATTGCTCCCTAGCGTTCGCGCGCGCGTTTCTGTTGAGGCTGGCGCCACGCTGGGCTGGTGGAAATATGTCGGCGATCGTGGACGCGTGATCGGAATTGACCACTTTGGTGCGAGCGCGCCCGACAAGATTCTTTTCCAAGAGTTTGGCATTACGACAGATGCAGTTATCGCAGCAGCAAAGGCTTCACTGAACGATCAATCCTGACGAATTGAATGGAGTACTCCATGCCAACCCCCGCACTTCAGGAACTTACCGATGCCGGTGTATCAATCTGGCTCGATGATCTCAGCCGCGCACGCTTAACTTCCGGCAGCTTGCAAGAGCTAGTAGTGAATAAATGCGTTCGTGGAGTTACCTCAAATCCCTCGATCTTTCAAGCAGCGATCTCGAAAGGTGCAGCTGACTATGCGGCTGACTTAGCAGGCCTCACTCGTCAGGGCCTCGACGTAGATCTGGTTATTCAACGACTCACCACCGATGATGTGCGCAGCGCCTGCGATGTCATGCTTGCGGTTTACCAAGCTACCGCTGGCGTCGACGGCCGAGTGTCCATTGAAGTTGATCCGCGTCTCGCGCATGACACACATCGCACTGTTGAACAGGCTCGCGAACTTTGGAACTTAATTGACCGGCCCAACCTGCTCATCAAGATTCCTGCAACAAAGGCGGGCCTACCTGCAATTACAGAAGTCATTGGGCATGGGATAAGTGTGAACGTCACATTGATTTTCTCCGTGGACCGATATGTCGAAGTAATCACCGCCTATGAGGCTGGCCTGCGCAAAGCATTCGCTGCTGGGATCGATGCGACCACCATTCACAGTGTCGCATCATTCTTCGTATCCCGCGTTGACACCGCCGTTGATGCTCAATTAAAGGCACTCGGTTCACCTGAAGCCCTTTCCCTATTGGGCAAGGCAGCTATCGCAAACGCCCGCTTGGCATGGGCCGCATTCGAGGAACGCACTGCAACAGACGAATGGGCGATGGCGGCTGCCTACGGCGCACATGCTCAACGACCATTGTGGGCATCCACGGGTGTCAAAGATCCCGCGTATGACGACACTCGTTACGTCATTGATCTTGCTGTTCGCGGCTGTGTAAACACCATGCCTGAGGGAACACTCAATGCAGTGTTTGACCATGGCCAATACCGTGGTGACACCGTAACGGGTAAAGCCGAAGAATCTCGCGACGTGTGGCAAGCGCTCGAGGACTTAGGCATTCATCAAAATGACGTGTGTAGTGAACTTGAGAAAGACGGCGTTCAAAAATTTATTGATGCCTGGGAAGAATTGCGTACAACAGTGCAAACCGCCATGGATCAAATCGTCTAACGCTGAGGAATGATGAACAATCCCCTACGCAGTCCCCTTGACCAGCGCCTTCCAAGAATTGCTGGCCCTTGCAGTCTGGTGCTTTTCGGCGTCACAGGTGACCTAGCCCGTAAGAAGGTTATGCCAGCGATTTACGACCTTGCCAATCGTGGCTTCTTACCGCCTGGCTTCTCACTCGTGGGCTTTGCTCGCCGTGATTGGGAGGACGAAGATTTTGCTCAGGTCGTTCATGATGCTGTTAAAGAACACGCACGTACACCCTTCCGAGAAGAAACGTGGAAGCAGCTGAGTGAAGGCATCCGCTTTGTTACAGGTGATCTAGGTGATGCCGCTGCATATACCGAACTTAAAAGAGTGGTTGCCGATCTCGACGAGAAGCGCGGCACTGGCGGCAATCATGCGTTCTATCTTTCAATCCCGCCAGGCCTGTTCCCTGTTGTTCTTGAGCATTTGAAGGAATCAGGGCTCGCTGAGGATAAGCCAGATGCTTGGCGACGCGTTGTGATCGAAAAACCATTTGGCCATGACCTCAAAAGTGCTCAGGAACTCAATGATCTCGTCGGCACTGTTTTTGATACTGGTTCAGTTTTCCGTATTGACCACTATCTCGGTAAAGAGACAGTACAAAACATCATGGCTGTTCGTTTTGCTAACGCAATGTTCGAGCCTTTGTGGAACAGCAACTTCGTCGACAACGTTCAGATAACCATGGCCGAAGACATTGGCATCGGTGGTCGCGCGGGTTATTACGACGGTATCGGCGCAGCGCGAGACGTTATTCAGAATCACTTGCTACAACTTCTCGCATTAACAGCGATGGAAGAACCTCTCAATTTCAACGCAGCTGAAGTTCGTGCGGAAAAAGAAAAGGTACTTTCAGCCGTACGCCTTCCCAAGGATCTTGCAGCCCACACCGCCCGAGGCCAATATGCCAAAGGTTGGCAAGGTGGTATTCCGGTGATTGGGTACCTGGAAGAAGAAGGCATCAATCCGAATTCTCACACTGAAACGTTCGCTGCAATGCGGGTAGATATTGATAACCGCCGTTGGGCCGGAGTGCCTTTCTATCTTCGCACCGGGAAACGTCTGGGCCGTCGAGTCACCGAAGTTGCCGTAATCTTCAAGCGCGCTCCTCATCTACCGTTCATGGAAGACGCCGTGCAAGAGCTCGGTAATAACGCACTTGTCTTCCGCATTCAGCCAGATGAAGGCATCACTGTTCGCTTTGGTTCGAAGGTGCCAGACACTTCGCAAATTGAAGTGCGAGACGTAACGATGGACTTCCAATATGGCGAAACCTTTGTTGAATCCAGCCCTGAGGCCTATGAACGACTCATTCTCGACGTTCTTATCGGTGATCCCCCACTCTTTCCACGACACGTTGAGGTTGAGCTCGGTTGGAAGATTTTGGATCCAGTGTTGGATTTTTGGAGTTCACAGGGGCAGCCAGATCAATACGTATCAGGTGGATGGGGTCCTCATAGCCAATACGACATGGTTGCACGTGACGGCCGAACTTGGAGACGCCCATGATTCGCTTAGAAAATACCAGTGGCGGTGCTGTTGCTGCCGCGATTCATCAAGAGCGCCATCGCCTAGGGGCTCCAACGTCAGGCATGGTGCTCACGCTGTTGATCATGGCCGACGAAGAAACTCAAGCCGATGCCACTGACGGAGCTGTCACTGCTGCGCGACAACATCCAATGCGCATTTTGACGCTTATCGGACGACCAGATTCGCGAAACACACAACTTGATGCTGAAATTCGAGTTGGCGGCGATGACGGCCCGGGTGAAGTTGCACTGCTTCGTCTGAGAAACGAACTTGCGAACTATCCAAATTCAGTGGCAGTTCCATTACTCCTACCCGACACCCCAGTAGTTGCGTACTGGCCGGGTGAATCACCAGATGTTCCCTCTGACTCGCTTATTGGCCGCCACGCGCAGCGTCGCATTACTGACGCCTCATTCGTCGAAGACCCATACCAAGCACTACGCGCACGCCAGGCTGGGTATCAACCTGGTGATACCGATCTCGCTTGGGCACGGTGCACGCAGTGGCGTTCAGTTGTGGCAGCCATCTTCGACGCACCAATGGCGCAAGTTCGCCATATTAGAGTGTCAGGTGAACGAAATAACCCAAGTGTTATTTTGATGGGCGCTTGGCTGAGTCAAATGTTCGAAACCTCATTTGAAATTCATTGGGATGACACCATCGCTATTTCATCGGTCGAACTCGACATGGAAGATGGTTTGCTTCGCATAGCCCGCATCGATGACAAGACAGCGAATATCCAACGCCCAGGTTTTCCAGATCAACTCGTGAGCTTGCCGCGCCGTCCGACGTCCGCACTGCTCGCAGAAGAGTTACGACGCCTGGATCCAGACGACATGTACGGCAAAGTGATCGCAGGTCTTTCGTTATGACCACTCGCGAGGTGGTGCGCCATGCGGATGCTGACTCATTGGCGGAGGCTGTTGTGGGTCGACTCGTCGCAGCAATCGTCGAAGCTCAGCAACAGCGAGGTGTAGCACACTTAGTGCTGACAGGTGGAGGTATTGGCACAGCCGTACTTGCGACTCTTGCTGCCAGCCCCTCAGTTGAAGCAATCGACTGGAACACCATTCACCTTTGGTGGGGCGATGAACGTTGGGAAATCACCGGTAGTGATCAACGAAACGACACGGCAGCCCACGCTGTGCTTATTGATCACGTTTCGATACCTCGAACCCACGTTCACAATATTCATGGACCAGATCGCTCAGCAACACCAGAAATCTCGGCCCAGGCGTACTCACATGAATTAATCAGCCATGGAAAAGACGGTGCCCTTGAATTCGATGTTGTGCTTCTTGGCATGGGACCGGATGCACATGTTGCGTCATTGTTTCCGGAGCACCCAGCCACCCGCAGCGAACTCGTTGCAGTGGCAGTACACAATTCACCAAAGCCGCCGGCTACGCGTGTGAGTCTGACCTTCCCTACACTGAATAATGCTCGCCAAGCTTGGATCCTTGCCAGTGGTGAAAGCAAGGCACAGGCCTTGCGTCTCGCGTTGGATCCATCCGCTGGCCCTCTTCAGGTGCCGGCAAGTGGGGTCCGAGCTCGTCACACACTCTTTCTCGTGGATGAAGATGCAACAACAAAACTCCCGGCCGACATCAGTCGACCGGGAGCTTAAGAGAGTTCGCGAAGGCTAGAAACCTTTTCCGCGCAATTTATTGAGTGCCTCATCAAGGATGGCAGCACCATCGACATCTGATCGGCGTTCCTTCACATATGCCAAGTGAGTCTTGTAAGGCTCAACCTTTGGCGGGGCAGGAGGGTTTTCCTTGTCTTTTCCAGCTGGAAGTCCACAACGTGGGCAGTCCCACTCATCGGGAATCGCAGCGTCTGAAGCGAAGCTTGGTTTTGACTCATGCTTACGTGAGCACCAAAACGACACCCAAATACGAGGGGCGGCCTCTCCGCGTTCAGCTTCACCCATTGGGCCCGCACCGACGCGACTACCGCGAATTGCACTGCCACCAGCCATGTTGTTCTCCCAACTAGATTCGTACGAGTGTCAGTTAGATACCAGTACGAATGAGTAGACCGACGCCAACAATTGACGCAGCCCAGATAAGTCCGATTGCCACAGTGATGCGGTCGAGATTTCGCTCAGCTACAGATGATCCACCGATCGATGAACTCACACCTCCACCAAACAGATCTGACAGACCCCCACCCTTACCGCGGTGCAACAAGATCAGCACGATCAGCAGGACGCTGCAGATGATCAGCACCACAGCGAGCGCGATCGTGACAACAGTAAGCAAGGCAATCTCCGAATCAGTGTGAAGGCATCAGTATAGATCAACCGGCAAGTTCAGCCGGGTGCAGCCGATACCGGACGATCCCTACAAAGTCATCGGGATCCAAACTGGCTCCTCCGACGAGCACGCCATCAACGTCGACCTGAGCCATGATTCCAGCGATATTGGAGCTTTTCACCGATCCGCCATAAAGGATTCGAGTGCTTTCCGCCGCCTGCGCACCATGAAGTTCGCCAATGCGCACCCGAATAGCCCGGCAGACTTCTTGGGCATCATCAGGGGTGGCAACTTCCCCGGTGCCAATGGCCCAGACCGGCTCGTAAGCCACAACCAGGCCCGCAACTTCATCTGCAGAAAACTCCGCCAAAGAGCCATCGAGTTGAGCGAGGACGTACGAGACCTGCTCCCCTGCCTTGCGAATGTCTAACCCTTCGCCCACACATACGATTGGCGTGATTTCATCCTTCATCGCGGCCCGAGCCTTTGCATTGACTAACGCATCTGATTCACCGTGGTACTCACGACGCTCACTATGGCCAACCGTGACATATGAACAGCCCAACTTTGCCAACATGGCAGATGAAATTTCACCCGTATAAGCACCCGATACATGTGCCGACACATCCTGCGCGCCATACCCAATGTCGTACTTATCGCCCTCAATGAGTGTTTGCACAGATCGAATATCTGTGAACGGTGGTAGTACCACCACATCTGTTGCCGCGAAGTCTTCCTCGTTCAACGCGAACGCGAGTTTTTGCACAAGTGCCAGTGCCTCAAAATGATTGAGGTTCATTTTCCAGTTGCCAGCAATTAATGGCTTTCGGGTGTTCTTCGCCATGCTATTTCCCTTCGAGGACAGTGAGCCCAGGGAGTTCTTTACCCTCTAGGAATTCCAAACTTGCGCCGCCACCCGTACTGATGTGGGTGAATGCCGATTCATCAAGATCAAGAAGACGAATAGCCGCAGCCGAATCGCCGCCGCCAACGACTGTCATCCCACCTGACGCAATCATCGCCTCAGCAACCCCACGAGTACCTCCGGCAAATGGAGCCATCTCAAACACACCCATTGGGCCGTTCCATACGACGGTTCCCGCATCAGCAATCTTGGAAGCAAAGAGCGCTGTACTTTCCGGGCCGATATCTAAGCCCTTCCAGCCATCTGGAATTGCACTCGCAGCAACTACTTGAGTATTTGCCGTGGCGGAAAACTCATCAGCGACCACAACGTCAATCGGGATGATGAGCTCAACGCCTCGTTCCTTGGCTTGTGCGATGAACCCTTGAACCGTAGGAATTTGATCAGCTTCCAGCAGTGAGTCACCAACGGAAAAGCCCTGCGCTGCCAAGAATGTGAAAGCCATACCTCCGCCAATGAGTAGTCGATCAACGCGACCTATGAGGTTTCCAATGACACCAAGTTTGTCACTGACCTTAGATCCGCCAAGGATTACTACATAAGGGCGCGCAGGTTGTGCAAGCAAGGTTCCGAAGATTGTTGCTTCCTTGTGTACGAGGCGTCCGGCTGCGTTGGGAAGTAATGCAGCAACATCAGTCACTGATGCTTGCTCGCGATGCACGACTCCGAAACCTTCAGACACGAAGAGGTCGGCAAACTCTGCGAGTTCAGCCGCTAGTGCACCGCGTTCTGCCGCATCTTTGCTGGTTTCACGAGCATCGAAACGAATATTTTCCAGAAGGAGAACCTCACCTGGAGTGAGTGCGGCAATAGCAGCCCGCGCCTGCGGTCCTGTGACATCGGCGGCCAGTGCTACAGAAGTGCCAAGAAGTTCACCCAAGCGTTGAGCAACAGGAGCAAGGCTCAATTCTGGCTTCGCTTCACCCTTTGGACGACCCAGATGGGCGATCACCACAACCTTGGCCCCCTGCTCGCGCAGGTAGGCCAAGGTTGGAAGTGCTGCTTTGATTCGTCCGTCATCGGTGATGACTTTGCCATCTGGGCCATCGGCAAGGGGCACGTTGAAATCAGCGCGCACTAAGACGGTAGCCCCGGCGACTGAAAGGTCGTCGAGTGACTTCATCGGAATTCCTTAGAGCTTTGAGCCAACGAGGTTGGTGATGTCGATGAGGCGGTTTGAGTAACCCCATTCGTTGTCATACCAACCAACAACCTTGACCATGTTGCCATTTGCATTCGTCAAGCCAGCATCAAAAATGCATGATGCAGGATCGGTAACGATGTCTGTAGAAACGATTGGATCCTCGGTGTACTTGAGGTAACCCTTCAAAGGACCTTCAGCTGCTGCCTTCACAACTGCATTGATTTCTTCCTTTGTAGCAGGCTTTTTCAACTCAACCGTGAGGTCTGTTGCCGAACCCGTGGGAACAGGAACGCGCATTGCATATCCGTCGAGCTTGCCTTTGAGTTGTGGCATTACAAGGCCAATGGCCTTTGCTGCACCGGTGCTTGTTGGAATCATGTTCAACGCTGCGGCACGGGCACGTCGTAAATCGCTATGAGGAAAGTCGAGGATCTTCTGATCGTTGGTGTACGCGTGGATTGTTGTCATCAGGCCGCGCTCGATTCCGAACGCGTCATCGATTGCCTTGGCCATGGGCGCGAGGCAGTTCGTGGTGCATGAAGCATTTGAAATGATGTTGTGCTTGGCCGGGTCGTACAAATTGTCATTGACACCCATCACGATCGTGATGTCTTCACCCTTGGCAGGTGCAGAAATAATGACCTTCTTGGCACCAGCCGTAATGTGCTTACCGGCTGATTCTGCATCCGTAAAGAAGCCTGTCGATTCGATGACAATGTCAGCGCCGACCTTTGCCCAAGGAAGTGAGCCAGGGTCGCGCTCCGCGAAAATTGGAATAATCTTGCCGTCTACGGTGATCTGACCGTCGCCAGCTTCAACTGGAACACCGATGCGACCAAGGATGCTGTCGTACTTCATCAAGTGAGCAAGCGTCTTGGTATCGGTGAGGTCGTTGATACCAACGATCTCGATATTGGCGTCACTTTCCAGAAGTGCGCGGAAGAAGTTGCGGCCGATACGGCCAAAACCATTAATGCCAACCTTGATCGTCACGTAAATCTCCCCAGAACTCGTCGCTTGAAAATGTAAGCGTTTTACAGGGAAATCCTAGCGAATCGTTTCTAGGGTGCTCACCCCGTACTGACTAGCCTAAAAACTCTGGGCCAAGCGCAGATTCAGTGTCCGGAATGCCCAATTCTTGGGCACGCTTATCGGCCAGAGCCAACAGCCGACGAATGCGCCCAGCGATGGCATCTTTGGTCATGGGCGGATCAGCCAAGGCCCCGAGTTCTTCCAGACTTGCCTGGCTGTGTTCCAAACGCAGTCGACCAGCGACAACGAGATGATCGGGCACCTCATCGCCCAGAATCTCCATGGCGCGTTGCACTCTGGCTCCCGCAGCCACTGCAGCACGGGCTGATCTGCGTAGATTTGCATCATCAAAATTGGCCAAACGATTGGCTGTAGCTCGGACTTCACGGCGCATCCGCCGCTCTTCCCAAGCCATAACTGACTCGTGGGCGCCAAGCCGCGTCAGCATCGCGCCAATGGCGTCTCCGTCGCGAATAACAACACGATCAACTCCACGTACTTCACGTGACTTTGCTGCGATGCCTAGCCGTCGCGCAGCACCGACAAGAGCCAACGCTGCTTCTGGACCTGGACAGGTGATTTCAAGTGAAGAACTCCGACCAGGTTCAGTCAATGAGCCATGGGCCAAAAACGCACCACGCCAGGCTGACTCACAGTCGCATAAGGCACCGGCCACGATTGCTGGCGGAAGGCCACGCACTGGACGGCCACTGCCATCAACCATGCCTGTTTGACGAGCTAGGGCCTCGCCGCCCTGCACCACGCGCACCACATAGCGTGTGCCTTTACGGATACCGCTGGCCTGGACCACCGCGATCTCGCTGTCGTGGCCGTAGATTTCCAGAATGTCTTTGCGCAGCCGTCGAGCAGTTTGGCCCGCATCTAGTTCAGCTTCAATCACGATCTGCCCGGAAACGATGTGCAGCCCGCCACCAAAACGAAGCATGGTGGACACCTCGGCCTTGCGGCAGCATGCCTTACTGATTTCTACGCGGCTGAGCTCATCTTTTACTGCCGCAGTCATAGCCATGGGGTGCATACTGTCATGAAACGCGTTCGGGCGTGTCGCTTACCCCAGAAGTGCTGTGCGAAAAGCCGCAGACAGACGATCAGGATCGTGGGTTCCTGGAAGACGACCTCGACTATGTGCTACCTGTTCAATGATGAGTTCAGCTCCGAAACGGCTACATGTGGCCTCTAATTTCACGAGATCGTCTACATGGCGTGGATCTGCAATCACGGCATCAAGGCGCAATGCGGGTGCAGCAGCTCGCAGGAACTCCAAATGTTCAGCGACAGGGATTCCCGCGGTTTCCAGATCTTCATGAGGGGCCAAATTCAGCACGACAATGCGTTTGCCTGGTGCCTCAACTATGGCTTGAGCTAAATCGGGAATCAGCAAATGCGGCAACACCGATGTGAACCACGATCCCGGACCCAAAATAATTGCATCAGCCTCGCCAACGGCGCTCACAGCTTCAGTGCACGCAAGTGGTCGAGCAGGTTCCAACGCAATGCTGACAACT
>CANFTO010000041.1 GCA_947449945.1 Actinomycetota bacterium
ATTTGAATTGAATGAATCATCTGGTCCGGAGTTGAGCCAAGAAGACTTGAAACGACTGATGCCTTCGTAGTCACAGCGCCCATCCCGTCAGTGCACGATGAAGAATCCGTGTCGAATTTGCCACCCATGCCCAACTTGGTTGTCGATCCTTCACAAATAGCCTGGAAGTATTCAGTGACAACCGAGTCAGGAACCTGGTAGTTCACCGAGGTGCTCCCAACGGCCGCATCTGCAACTCCAGCGCCCGTCGTCGCCGCAGATGTTGGCCCTGCACTTGAATCTGATGATGGTGATGACGAACATGCGCTTGTGATTCCAACGAGACTCACGAACGCGAGGCTGATAGCGACCGACTTCATCTTGATGCTCATGTAAGGCTCAATTCTTTAGCGGTGTGTGTTGACCTGCGAGCAGGATGAAGTTTTAGGCAGGAGTTGAGCTGCCGAAAATCCCAATAAGAATCACGACGATAAGCGCAATAACTTGGATTGCTAAGCCGATGATGCCAAGAATGTAACCAGCTTTAGCCGCGCCGGCATTGGTTGCTTGACCCATGGCTGCGCGCTTGAGACCAATGCGGCCGAAGACGATTGCAAGAATCGGGCCAACGAGAGGCAGACATAAGAAGCCTAAAATGCCCATAATGAGGGCAGCGGTGCCCATGCCATTTTGAGGAGCCTGCGAAGAAGCTGATGAGTTTTGATGGTCAGACATGTGCATCTCATTTCAATAGATAGATTCCCGTGGGCAGAAATGTAGTGGCAGAGCCTTGGAATGTCCCGTGTTTGAAGTGAATGAGACCTGAAGAAACGTGCGTCCAGAGGGACTCGAACCCCCAACCGACTGGGTTGGCATAGAGGGTGTTGGATGTCAAAAAAATCTTGAATTCCCTCATGGGTTTATCCCCGTATATATCAAGTGACACAAAAACATTGGTGCACTAATTGGTGCACTAGATTCCACCAAGAGCGCGTTCAACCGCTGCCCCGGCTTCAGCCTGCAACCTTGCAGTGACATGGATAGAAGTCTGTTCCGTGATTCCCGTCGATGAGTGACCCATCTGTTCAGCAACAACGCGCATAAGCACCCCTTCCTCCAGCATCAACGTGGTGATGGATGCAGGCAGCTGCGATTGCAAGCGTTGCCCCGGTGCAGTAGCCCCAGACTCCAACCCGATCAGGGTCAACTCGGGGGTGCGACCTCATGTAGTCAACACATGTCGGGATGTCGTGAAAGGCCTGGCGAAAGTTGAACTTGCTAATCACCGAAGCGACTTCGGTGAAGTCGGAGTAGTTTTCCCTATCCTTTTGTCCCTTGCCCCGGTAATAGTCGGGAAGGATCACCACGAAACCGCGCTGGGCAAGCGCGGACGCGACAGTTCGCGTGGAGTGGTTTGGTCCATACGCCTCAGCGCACATCGCTATTGCCGGTGCGGGGTCGAGGCAACTTGGCAAAAAGATCTCTGCAGGAAGGTCTAGTCCGATCATCACAGGTTGGCCCGCGACATCGTGTGGTTGCTCTTCTGCTGGCAGAGTGACTGTTGAAGTGTTCGTGAAATCCATGAGGTCTTGCTCTCGATTGGGGTCCTGAAGCAGTAACAGTTTCAAACTCACCCTACGGTTTTTCCGGGATGCCAGCACCGAATCTTTGATTAACGAACCACACTTGCAAAAATTGAGGTAAATCTCTAATATTGACTGGGAAATGTGCCACTCTGCTAACCAGTCTCAAACCCACTTACATTTAGACACCAAATGTTCATGAATGAATCAAAAGAATAAAGAATATTATTAGTGTGAAGTCTCTATTATTTTTATTATTGGACTCTGAAGATATCAACGTAAATCTGCGAAAGGGAAAAATGAAACTCTCACATACTCACCGTCATCGGAAGTGGTCGGCAAGTGTGGGCTCCGTGGCAATCGCTGCCGGCCTAGTCGCCTCGCTTGCGGTCGGTACCAACTCGGCTAGTGCAGCCCAAGGCTGGGACGGCAATGGGGCCCCGCCCGTGCTGAAAACGGCACCAGGAGGCACACCAATCGATGCGCCGGCCAAGAACACTATGTTTTCTTGCGTCAAGACCCCAGTGCCAGATGGAACGGTTCTCCCAGATGGTACGAAGCTCCCAAATAATTCCAATATCGAAGTTGGCCAGCAGGTCGGCAGAACGTTGGCACAAGCGAATACACCGTGGCTTCAGGGCAACAATGTGGTGCTCTCGAAGATCAATACGGTGCCGGGTAACGTGAAGATGAAGAGTGAATTCAAGATTACCGAAACCACCAACACCCGCCTCCTCAAGGGCAATGGCATTCCGAACTTCGGAGTCGGGATCTTCGCAATTCCGAAGAACTCCGCTGCATACAAGTACTACGCCGCTCTTCCTGCGACGGGTTACGCAAACGCCGCGGAAATTCCGATTAAGCCCTATCACTTGGAGATCAAGCTTCCCAAGAATCCTAAAGTCGCAGCAAAGCCCAGTTGCTTTGACCAGTTGACGATCGGCGTTGCCCTTGTCGGTGCTGCATGGCACGCGGAGGTGGCGTTGGATGCGCTTGGGAATGCCTTTGACCCGAATGCCGCGTTGCCGACTGACCGCTGCTTTGGTCATCCCTATGCAACGCAGTACCACGTCCACGGTTACTCGTGGAAGTGCATGGACCAGGGCAAGTCAGGTGAGGCATCTCCGCTAGTTGGATACGCCCGCGATGGCTTCGGCATCTACGGTCCGCGCGACGCTAAGGGCAAACTAGTTACGAACGCCCAACTCGATGAGTGCCACGGCATGGTCAGCGAGGTCATGTTCAATGGCAAGAAGCAGAAGATCTACCACTACGTGCTCAACAACGAGTACCCGTACTCAATCGGCTGCTTCCGTGGCACTCCGCAGAAGTTTGCGGTCGATATGAACATGAGCCACTAGGCCACGAGAACACCGGGCAACAGCCGAACGTGCGGTGTCACCTCATACACGAGATGACACCGCACGTTCGCATTACGGTCAGGATTCCTAGCGAGTGAGCCTCATGAGAGCTGAGTCGCCCATCAGGACTAAGGAAAATACTTTGGGGAGTGCGCGTGGCTAAGTCGACTGAGAAGACCTGGAATCGTGGACGGTACTGGGGAGCCACGATCATCCTGTGTGCCCTTCTGATTTTCTCTGCTGTGCTGGTGCTTCGCAGCTCGGTGATGGCAGACCAGCTTTCCGATGACCTCCACATGCCGGAGTACCTAGGCGTCTGGGTACTGCCTATTGCTCAGCTGGTGGCCGCAGCCATCATCTTGTGGCGAAAGTTTCCCACGCTCCGGATTTTCGCCTACTCCTGGGCGCTCTTTTATTTCGCACTTGAGTTGATCCTGCTGATCAACGTGCAGGACTACGCCTTGGCTGCCTTCTCCGGCTTCAAGATCGTGGTTTGGGCATTTGCCTTCCATTGGGATCGCAACCGAATCTCGAACACCCTTCCTAAGTCAGCCCAGAACGAAACCTCAGTTCCTGCTTGATCGGTTCTGAGATGAACTGAGTGTGTCACTGCACATATCACCTTTGCTGACTCTGTGAACTTTTCGGACACCAAAAATTCACAGAAAAAAACTAGAGAAAATGCTTTATAATAAAGTTCTACGGTGCTAGGCTCATTTTCGTTGGAACGTAAAAATACTTTGTTTCATCCGACCGTATTCGGTGGCTGTTTATAAGCAGCTTCGTGACAACGCACCCGTTCTCAGCACCGATAAAGGTGCTGCTGTTATCTCACGTTATGACGAAGTGCTTGCGGTGGCCCTTGAGGCAAAAACCTTCGCCAGTGGCGGGCGGTCACAGTGAACGAGTGGAACGCGAAACGCCATTTTTTGAAACGCGAAAAACCGTTATTCGGAAAGCATGTTCGATTACGACTCCCAGTCTTATCTTCTTCTTGGCTGGTGCCTTTTCCAAACTATGTAACCTGGCTTTTGGATGCCCAGCATTCGTGCTCCACGCCACACAAATGCTTCGGCGAAAACGCACATGACGCTGAGGCTGCGGTGTTTGAACATTTCGTAGGCGAATTAGCTCGTGTCAAATAACTAGTGGCAGTGCGCTTTATCGATCTGATTCCGCGCAACCCCTCGGGTAAAACTTTGAAGAATGACCCGCGAATTCAGTTCAAGGACGTGATCGGTTCCTAATGACGGAATCAGTACTTGACGGGCAAGCGGGAGAATCCAGCGAGCAAATTGGTGTTTGCCCGTTCAAATTCGCCGTTAGAACTGATGTTTGGCGTCAGCGTCAATAGCTCTTTGAACATCACTGCTAGTTCAACTCGGGCAACGCTCTCTCCGAGACATTGATGCGGGCCAAACCCCCCAAAGGTGACATGTGGGTTCGGGCCACGTGTGATGTCGAAAGAATTCGGATTTTCAAAAACATCTTCATCACGGTTGGCCGAGCCATAGAACATCACAACTGGCTCGCCAGCCTTGATCTGTTGGCCGCGAATCGTGGTGTCGATAATTGCGGTTCGCTTAAAAAATGGAACTGGGCTGCTGAAGCGCAACATTTCTTCAATTGTGCTTGCGAGGTGGCCATCAATATTTGACATCAACTTGGCTCGTTGATCGGGATGATCAAACAACAGTTGTAATCCCGAGGCCATTAGGACACGCGCGCCTTCTTCTTGGAGGAGAAATATGAAGAACCACTTGAACTGTTCGTCAGTCATCCGAACACCATCAACTACCTCGTTAAGCCAGATGGTCGCGAGATCTTCTCCCGGCGACTTGCGTTTGATATCGGCAATTGACTGTCCGTACATCAACATCTCACCAAAAGCGGCCTTGACGGCTTCAGGAGTAGTTATGGTGCCGTCGTTGGTGTGCCTAGATGCGGGAAGGTCGTATAGATGTTCGAGGTCTTGACGAGGCATGCCCAGCAATTCGGCGATTAATCCCGAAGGCAATCGAAGAGCGATTTCACTCACGAAATCACCCGTTCCTTTTTTCATTGCGGCACTCAGTATTTCGCGCGCGATTTTTTCAATACGCGGGCGAAGGATGGCGGCATACTCTGGAGAGAAGCCGCGCGAGACCAACGCTCTATATTGATCATGTTGAGGTCCTTCGAAAGCGAAAATCATCGAGCCTTTTCCGAAAAATGCCATGGGATTTCGATCGGTCAATAAGACTCCGGTTTCAGCTGTACTGAAAACTTCTGGGTTCTGACTGACTATGCAAACGTCTTCGTGTTTTGTGATTGCCCAAAATCCAGGTCCATCTGGCTCGTCATGCCAATAGACCGGAGCATTGGCGCGCAGCCATTCATACTGATCCCATGGATGTCCATGTGCGGCGAAGTATTCGGGATCAATGAGATTGATTACTGGCGCCATTGCTGGACTCCTTAATTTTCGTTACGGAATAGCGCAAGGGTACATAAAATTAGAGATAAGTCTATAATACTAGTCTCAGTTTTGAGGAATTTTTCATGAACTTTCCGGTGAGTAAAGAGACCAATTGTTCAGGAAAATAAGAAAAGCTTATTAGATAATTATCTTTACTTTGTAGTAGGGTCATTTGAGTACTTTAAATCCCGACTACACAAGGACCGGCCATGAGCAATAACGATTCACAGTTATCACTAATTTTCCCACCCGAGATCTTGAAGATGGTTGAAGCAAATGAGGGTGACTTACCGATCGAGGCAAGCGATACGTTTACTCGCTTCTTGTTTTTCGTGGCAACAAGTACAGTCAAGAATTCTTCTCCACATACGGCCAAGGACATAGCAGTTCCATCAGTGAGTGGGCCGCTGGAGAAGTTTGAATTCATTCCGGGCTATATCAACTACGTTCCACTAGATGAAGATGTGGCCCCGAAACCAGTCAGTTCGGCGAATTCGGCGACCAATGGCCCCAATGTTCTGTCAACGATTCTCTCTTCTCCAGTGGTTGATGAATTCCGACAATGGCAAAATAAAGAGGCAGCAGAAAAAGTCATTGCCGATCACCTCATTGGGTTGCAGCCAGAAGCGCTGGAATTGTGGACGGACGTAACGTCAGATGCCACTATTACTAATCTGGCATTTCAAGGAATGGCGGCACATCTCTTGGTCCCTGTAACAGGGCAAGGGAATGTGGCTTTCAAAGTAGTTCTTGCGTCGTTGGGCGAAGTTCCGGTGAGAGACGGCAATGAGCGCATGGGAGCTACAGCCCACTTTGATGCAGATCGCAATCTGCTCAGCATCTACGTCTCGAATGATGACGCTACTTACGTGCCGGGAGATGATCTTTGGGAACATGCAAAATGGCATTTTCGTTCTGCAGTATTTGCATACGTAACCATTGCTGACCACCTTTCAGCCTTGCACCTCTGTGTCTCCGAGTTAACGATGGAATCAAGCCGCGAGCAGTTGCCGGCAGATCATCCTCTGCGACGCTTGTTGAAGCCGCATGTTTATCTTGCTGGGCAAACCCAAACGACGGCCATCAGAGCGTTGGCGCCGGAAGGTGGAATAGCGCACAGATTGTGGCCGTTTACCTTTGAAGGTTTGGCCAAGTTGCTCAAGCAAGGAGCCGAATCACAACCTTTTGAACCCTTCCCAAAGTGGTTGGAGAAAAGTGGATTGGCGAATTTGAGCGATGAAAAATACCCCTTTGCAACAGATGGATTAGCGCTGTACGAGGTCTGTCGTGAATACGTAGAAAACTATCTGGAGATTTACTTCCCCGGTGAGTCCATCGTGAGTGATGCAGCGGTTCAAGCTTGGTGGGAGCAACTAGCAACGACTGTTGCAGGTAGCGGATTAGGAGCCTTGCAAACCAGGGCACAACTTGTCGATTTGGTCGCGCAAATCATTTTTGCTGTCAGCGGCTGGCACTCCCATGTTGGTGCGGATACGCGATACTTGGCCGACCCGAGTTTCGTGGGCGCTAAGGTACGTGCCGGGTCTGAGTTGGCCGATATTCAATCCACAATTCTAATTTACAGTCTCAACGCGGTAACTGGTCTATACCAGCCGAAGTTGCTTGATGACTTCACGCACGTCTACCTGAAACTCCATAAAGAAAAAGCTGTGGAAGTGTTCCAGCAATTCCAGAAGTCACTCATTGCGCTTGGACGCGATATTGACTCGCGAAACGAGAGTCGGAGCATGCCGCTGCGCACTTTCCATCCGGCAGTGCTTGATACAGCTGTGAGCAAGTAGGGAATTTCAAAAAGATTTTTTTCAAAGTTTATATAAGGCCCCAAGTCTAAAGGGAAAAAATGAAGACATCACCAAAACAACGTCGAGAAAAATTGTTCAGTGGCGTCGCTGCTCTGGCGATCACGGACAGTCTGATACCACTCAGCGTTGCTCGAGTGTGCGGTGTCAACTCATTGTGAAGATGGCACTGCACAATCGGATTCAAGTAATGAATCTCATTACCTCTACTTAACAAACTCAAAGGATAAATCATGTCGCAAACTTTAAAACCCAAATCTAAAAAAACTGTAGATCCAAAAAAACAAGCTTCCAAACTCAAGTGGAGCTATCGGCTATCCACTTTTGGTTTGTGCGGATTTCTGATCTTCAACTCGATGAGAATTATCTTTACCGATAGCGGCTTGGATGGAGCCGTCAGGATAGCTGGCGAGTTGCAAGTGCCGTCATTCATCGGCACCATCGTCATTCCTATCGGTTCGGTTCTGGCATCGATTTTAATTTTGTCCGATAAGTGGCAGACGGTGCGTACTTTCGCCTACGCATGGGCGCTGTTCTATTTCTTTACGGAACTGTTACTGGCGATCAACGTCAGCAATAAGACGCAGATCTTTTGGTCCTTGAACGCACTTTTGACCTGGACAGGTGCCTACCACTGGAATCTCAAGCGAATCTCAAAGAGTCAAAAGGAGGCCATCAGTGCTTAACTTCAACCCCATCTCGGATGATTTCCGCAATAACCGAGAAGCATTCTTCAAGCAGTTGCGCGACGAGGCTCCTGTGCTCGTCACTGATCAGGGCATGGCCCTCATCTCGCGATACGCCGATGTACGCGCTGCTGCCCTTGATGCTGAGACCTTCTCCAGCGGTGGATTATGGAACAACCCCGCCAGACCCGTGATCAACACGATGGATCCGCCCGAGCATGGCAAGTACGTCGCACTGATGAATTCGGCATTCGACAAGAAGTACCAAGACGGCTTGGAAGAGAGTTTTCGCACACTCGCTCGGTCGCTTGCGACAAAGTCATCTGACCGCACTGGGTGCGACCTCATGGTTGACGTCGTTGCTCCTTACATGTTTGGAGCAACCGGCATCATCTTGGGACTCAACGCCGAGCAACTTGCGGAACTGGAGTACATCGACGCCAGGATTCAGCGAACAGGTAGCGGCGAACCAGAGGAGAGTCCAAACGCAACTGAGCGCAGCGATGCGCTCTTCTCAGCAGTATTAGCGGATCGCCGTGCGAATCCCGCAAACGATCATGTGAGTGCATTGCTTGCCGTCGGCTCCGATGGTGGACAAGCGCTGACAGAGATCGAAATGCTGGAGTACCTTTCTAGGTTCAGCAATGGCAATGGCATCACTGCCGCTGCCGCAATTGGCAATGGCGCAGAGTTACTTGCTCGCCATCCTGATCAGCGCGCCGAGCTCGCCGCCGATCCGTCTCTGATTCCCAATGCTTTCGAAGAGATGCAGCGACGTGAAGGCTCGACACACGATTCTACTCGGGTCACGACCCGTGAAGTCACCATCGCTGGGGTGACTTTGCCTGCCAACACTCCGACGCTCTTGCTATGGGGGGCAGCGAATCTTGATGAGCGAGAATTTGTTGATCCTGAAAAGTTTGACATTCACCGAAATACCTCAAGCCACTTAGCCCTGAGTATCGGTGAGCACTACTGCTATGGCGCCTACTTGGCTCGCTTGGAAGCACGAGTCTTCTTCGAAGAACTTCTGGCAGTGATGCCCAGCTTCACTCCGGCGGGGCCACCAAAGCGCGTGAAGTCAGGATGGTCGTGGGCGTTTGAGAGTATCCCTGTCTCGATTCCTTAACGCGTACGACTATGTCGCCACGTTATCTGCCGTGCGTTGTTCTGGGGCCGCTACTTAGCTGGCTTTGCGCGCAGGTAAGTGCACAGGATGTTGGCATATTCAGAGGCGATGACTTTGCGGTTTATGTTCATCCGGGAGAACTCGCCTTGGTCGAGCATGATCTGCTGGAACACGGAGGCAATGCTCATGCGCACTGCCATTTCAATGCGACGCTTATCGGCAGTGCTCGTGAACTTCGGTAGGTATTGCTTGATCAGCTGGGTAAACACATCAGACATCCCCAAAGTGAACTGGGCGCCCATCTCACGCCAGTCGGGATCATGTGCGTTGCCTACCGCGAAGAAGTACAGAGGCACCCTGTGCCGCTCGACTACATCAAACACTTCTGTGAAGGCCCTACGCATCGAGGATTCGAGATCAGGTTCTACGCCCGCCTTGATGAGGATCGGCAGCATTTCGGCGGCAACCATGCCAAGCACGCGCTCGTGCATGGCATCAAGGAAGCCGCGCATGTCGCCAAATCGCGCGTAGAACGATCCAGTAGAGGTTTCGGCTCGCTCGATGACTGCCTCGAGGGTGAGTGCCGGGCTGCCACCTTCATAGAAAAGCTGCTCTCCGACGTCGAGCATCCGGTTCATTGAATCGATGCTTCGTTGCTGAACGGGTGCTCTTCTCGACACTACCTAACCTTTCACTGCCCCATAACTATCCGACCATATCAATACAGCTGAAGTTATTTAGGGTGAGAACCTGGGCAATCTCGAAATATCCCTCTATTTTAGGTGGTGGTGGCTCGTCACTCGGCTAGCCCGGCAAATGCGTTATTGGTTCGCTGCCTTATGTTCGGAGATAAGACACGAGTGGTGAACCCATTCGGAATCTAAAGAATTTTGAGGCTATTCCCTCACAAAAGTGCGCCCGGAGGGACTCGAACCCCCAACCGACTGGGTAGAAACCAGGAGCTCTATCCGTTGAGCTACGGGCGCCAGTGCTACTTACTGTCTGGCTGCTCTCGCAGCTACATCAGCAGCACGCGCAATTATTGCAAGATCATCATCAGTGTGAGCAGCAGACACAAACCACGCTTCATACGCTGAAGGTGGCAGCCACACACCGTTTTCTAACATGGCATGGAAGAAGCGACCAAAAGCTGCAGTGTCTTGAGTCTTGGCATCGTCGTACGTATGAACCGGCTTGTCAGTGAAGAAGAAGCTGAACAGATTGCCCGCGCGCTGAGGTTGATGAGCCACCCCGTGCTTGGTGAGGGCGTCACTGATGATTGCGAAGACCTGATCGGCCATCGCATCAAGGTGCATGTACACGTCAGGGGTGCAATTGCGCAGCGTTGCAAGACCAGCGGTCGTTGCAACTGGATTGCCACTGAGCGTTCCTGCTTGATACACCGGGCCAGCGGGAGCAAGAAGATCCATGATCTCGGCATTGCCAGCAACGGCGGCAAGTGGCATTCCGCCACCAATGACCTTGCCGTAAGTGAACAAGTCAGGGGCCCAACCTTCACGAGTGCCTTCGATACCCCACCAGCCATCGGCAGCAACGCGGAACCCGGTCATCACTTCATCAAAGATGAATACAGCTCCGTATTGCTTGCACAGTTCACTGATGCGCTTATTGAAACCTGGTGGTGGTGGAACCACTCCCATGTTTGCTGGGATCGCTTCGGTGATCACTGCGGCGATTTCGTTACCTCGGGCTGCGAAGACTTCTTCGAGAGCTTTCACGTCGCCATACGCAAGAGTGATCGTGTCTTTGGCTGCGCCTTCAGTTACGCCAGGGGAGTCAGGGAGTCCAAGGGTCGCAACACCCGATCCAGCAGCAACCAACATTGAGTCCGCGTGACCGTGGTAGCAACCCGCAAACTTCACAATGACATCGCGTTTGCTCTTTGCGCGAGCAATGCGCAGCGCTGTCATGACTGCTTCAGTTCCTGAATTTGTGAAGCGGACCTTTTCGACAGCATTCACTCGACTCACGATTGCTTCAGCGAGTTCAACTTCCGGTGGGCACGGTGCGCCAAAAGAGAATGAGTTCTTCGCAACGTTTGCTACTTCGGCAACAACATCAGGATGGGCGTGGCCAAGAATTGCTGGACCCCATGCGCCAACAAGGTCAACGTATTCATTGCCGTCAACGTCGGTGATGCGTGAGCCCTTGGCCTTAGCAACGTAGGGTGGTTTGCCGCCGACCGAACGGAATGCGCGCACTGGCGAGCTCACGCCGCCTGGGATAACTGCTTGGGCGCGCTCGAACCAACGTTCAGACTTATTCACAAGGATTACCGATTCAGCAAGTGAGCAACTTCCGTTGCCCAGTAGGTGGCGATGATGTCAGCGCCTGCGCGCTTTACTGATGTCAGAGTTTCAAGAATTGCTCGCTCACGATCGAGCATGCCGGCTGCTGCAGCGGCTTCAATCATTGATGATTCACCAGAAACTACATAGGCGGCAACGGGAACATCAACCTCACCGCTTACTCGGGCGATCACGTCAAGATAGGGAAGACCAGGTTTCACCATCACGATGTCAGCACCTTCAGCAACATCAAGACGTACTTCGCGAATGGCTTCCATCACGTTGCCGGGATCTTGTTGGTAGGACTTGCGGTCACCATCAAGTGTTGATTCAACCGCATCGCGGAAAGGCCCATAAAACGCTGATGCGTATTTAGCAGCGTAAGCAAGAAGAACCGTGTCGATCTTGCCTTGTGAATCTAAAGCGCTGCGCACTGCACCAACTTGACCGTCCATCATTCCGCTCAAACCAAGAATGTCAGCGCCTGCATCAGCAAGGGTGATGGCCATGCGTTGGTATTGCACCAGGGTTGCGTCGTTATCGACATTGCCATTGGCATCGAGTACGCCACAGTGGCCATGGGTAGTGAATTCATCAAGGCAAAGATCCGCGATCACGGGAAGTGAATCGCCAACTTCAGCCTTGGTCCAACGAATTGCGTCAGACAAAATACTGTCGTGCGCACAAGCTGCGTCGCCATTGGCATCTTTAGTGGCGGGAACGCCGAAAATCATGACCGAGCCAACGCCGGCCTTGACGGCCTCGTTCACTGCAGCTTTGAGTGAACTCTGGGTGTGCTGAACAACGCCGGGCATTGAACCAATGGCAATTGGTTCCTTTGCGCCTTCGCGCACAAACACCGGCAAGATCAGGTTTGCTGGATCAAGATGAACCTGACGCACCAAGCGACGCATGCCTTCTGTGCGACGCAGGCGACGCGGGCGCTCGTGGATGTTCATAGTGGAATCAGCCTAGACCCCGGGGATAGTGGCCAATTCTGCTCGGGGGTTAGGGCAGCAGGTGCCTGAACAAAGCCCAGTAGGGGTGCTCCGGGTGGAGTCGCCATAGAGGGCGTCTTCTACGACATCGGCCAGAGCCGCCACAAAATCCTTATCAATCCCTGGGGTGGGAATGCGTACGAACATCAGGTTGGCTTCTTCGGCTGTGGCCATTGCCTCGTTATCCAGATCCCAGATGACTTCCATGTGATCACTTATGAATCCGATTGGCACGACCACCACGGCGGTGGTTTCTCCAGCAACGCCAAGTTCGCGGATCACGTCGTTGATATCTGGTTCAAGCCAAGGATCTGTTGGACGACCACTGCGTGATTGGAAGACCAATTGATGCGGTGGCTTCATCAAGGTGCTGATGTTCACCATCTTCATCATGTCGTGCATGACTTCTTCGTGCTGGCGAATGTATTCGCCTGGTTCGACGTATGGCTCAGGCCCAGATTTCAACGCAGAGTCAGTCGGAATTGAATGCGTGGTGAAAAGAATCTGGATTGCTGATTCCTGATGATTCTCAGACACCAGAAACTTCAGAGCATCGATCAGCACACTTGCCGGTTTGGTGCGAAATCCAAGACGGTTGCCATAAGGATGCGCCATCGAAATATTGATGTCACTTGAGGTTTCAGTGAGCGCCTTTGCGATGTTCTCGCGGTATTGGCGACAGCCGCTATATGAGGAGTACGCACTTGTTCCAAGTGCGAGCACATTGGAGCGCTCATCAGCCTGCATGTCATTGATTGCGTCGACGAAGTACGGCTTCCAATTGCGATTACCGAAATAGATGGGAATGTTGACACCGCGATCCTTGAGTTCGTGACGCAGCTCGTCAATTAAATCAAGGTTCTGTTGATTGATCGGGCTTACGCCACCAAAGCGAAAGTAATGCTGCCCAACAACCTCGAGGCGTTCTCGCGGAATGTTACGACCGGCCGTGACGTTTTCAAGGAAGGGAATGACGTCGTCGGGGCCTTCTGGGCCACCGAATGAGGCAAGCAGAATCGCGTCGTAGGTCATTGCAGGCTGGCGACCCAAGTCGCGGCATCAACACGGCGACCGGTGAAGAACGGAATCTCCTCGCGAACATGCAGGCGAGCCTTTGCGGAACGCAAGGTGCGCATCATGTCGACGATTTCATCAAGGTCATCGGATTCAAGAGCAAGAAGCCATTCGTAGTCACCAAGCGCAAACGCGGCAACAGTGTTGGAAAGAATCCCACCAAAATCACGCCCCATCATTCCGTGCTCAAACAACATCTCGCGGCGTTCATCTTCAGGAAGCAAATACCACTCATACGAACGCACGAATGGATAGACCGAGATCCAATCCTTGGGTTCCTTGCCGAGCATGAATGAAGGTACGTGTGACTTATTGAATTCAGCTGGGCGATGCATGCCCATTCCTGACCACGTCATTTCCAGTGATTGACCAAGTTGAGATTGACGAAGTTCGCGAAGGGCTTGCTGAATGGCATCTGCTGTTGGCGCATGCAGCCAAGTCATGACGTCGGAATCAGCGCGTAGGCCAGAAATGTCATAAAGCCCGCGCACGGTGATGTCACGTGCTGCCCAGCTTTCAAGCAAAGTGTTGAACTCAGCAAGCGCTGACTCTTCTGGGCGGTAGATGCGCTTGAAGGCTGTCCAACAGGTGTAGCGGATAGTTTCATTCGCTTCACGAGCGGTGAGCTTTGGTTCAGATGCAACTGGGGCATCAGAAGTAGTCATGGTCTTAGTTTCTCACTTCGTTGATTGCGGCTCGCGCTTGGCTAATGGTGCCTGCCAGTCCGTTGCCGGCAAGGCCTGCAATAGCTAGGGAGAGGCCCGTGGTTTGCGCTTGGGCTGCTTTGAGTGCAGCCACCTTGGCTCGGTGCCCAACACGAGGGTGAACAAGTGAGCCAGTCCAACGCGCGGCATGGCTAGATTCAAAGGCGGGGAGCGGTGTGCCCAGGAGGAGTTCAAGGTCAGCATGGGCAATTTGCGGTAAGTCTTCGAACTTTTCGTTGATGACGCCATCGCGTCCATATGAAAGACGAACGACGTGACGACCTGTGCCATAGGACTGACGAATCCATTCCCACTTTGCTGATGCGTGCGTGATCGCCTTTGCTTGCAGCTTTGGAGTGCTTGGCGCGATCAGGGCACCGGAGCCCAGCGGGTCTTCATCAAGGAGCGGAGTGGAGATCACTGCCGCAAACACCACCACATCGCCAACGCTGATCAGTGACAGTGGTTCGTGAATTTCCGGAATCGAAGTCAGCACTGGTGCGGCTGCATGTGCGGCGAGTGCAACAACCACATGATCAGTGTCGAAGGTTTCTTCGTTGGTAGTGATTGTCCACATTGCACCGCTATTGCGAACATCGTTGACCGGCGTATTGAGGATCAGTTCAACATTGTTGTTCTGCAGGTCGGTTACCAGTGCATCTATGAGTTGTGACATGCCGCCGAGGAGGCCGTTCACTGCTGCACCTGGAACACCTGACGCGGCCCGGATCGCAGCTGCTGCTTTTGCGAGTCCACCATGTTTTTGGGTTGCCGCGGTAATACCCGGCATAAGTGCTTCTGCTTCAGCAAGATCAGGATGCAAGGCATGTACGCCGCCTACAACTGGCGTAGTGATGTAGTCGGTTACTTCGTCGCCTAGACGTGAGCGCACAAGTGCGCCAAGTGTGAGTTCGGGATCCCAGTTCGTTGGCACCGGCTGTGCATCAAGTTGGGCAGCACGCTGAGCAGCTTCTTTACCAATGATCGCCACGATGTCATCGGCAAGTGGATTTGTGGGAATGCCCAAGAGTGC
>CANFTO010000042.1 GCA_947449945.1 Actinomycetota bacterium
ACGTTCTTTCAGGAACACCAAAGTGAAATTGTTGCAGTAACTGTCGGAATGCTGGGAGCACTTGCGCTCTTGGCACTCGTGCGCAAAGCCATCAAACTCTTTGTCATCCTCGCCATTGGCGCGGCTCTCATTGCAGCTTGGTGGCTTTCGCGTACTCATGATCTTGCAAATCAATTGCATGACCTTCTTGGGTTCATCAATTAGTCATCTTCATCTCCTACGATGAGTTGTGGCCACTTCCCCGACCTCTGACGAACTCAGGCGCTCGGGGCCACGTACACCGTGGCATCTTGACCGTGGGCGCGCATCAGGCGAAATGGGCTACCTACCGGGCCTTGACGGTATCCGCGCAATTGCAGTGCTCGGAGTCTTGCTGTATCACGCAGACCTTGGATTCTTGCCTGGAGGTTTTCTCGGTGTCGATGTCTTTTTCGTACTGAGCGGGTTCTTGATCACCACACTCTTACTTGAACAATTTGAGCGCACTGGACACATCAACTTCAAGAGCTTTTATCTAGGACGCGTCCGCCGCTTATTTCCCGCGCTCATCGCGTTACTCATAGTCGTCGCAATTGCCTGCACATTTATTTACCAAGACGCTGCGCATAAAACAGCAAGCGACATCATCGCTTCGGCGTTCTACATCAATAACTGGTGGTACATCATCGGTGATACTTCATACTTTGACTTCATCGCTCGACCCCCATTATTGAAACACTTATGGTCATTGGCCGTTGAAGAACAGTTCTATTTTGTCTGGCCACTCATTGCATTCACCTTGATGCGAATCTGGCGTAGGCGTGGGGTGCTCATCGTTTCGCTAACACTCGCAGCGCTCTCAACAGTTTGGATGCTCATCCTCTCCCTGCAACATGGCTACCCCGAACTCGCAGATCCAAGCCGCGTCTACTTTGGCACGGATTCGCACGCAATGGGTCTACTGATCGGTGCCGCTCTTGCCAGCATTTGGCGCCCCGGCATGGCGCGTTCCATCGTCAACCGCACCACACGCGACGGACTCACAGTCGTTGGATTAGCAGCACTCGTTGGACTCCTTGCGTTCTATTTCACCGTTGGTGAATTCACGCCGTGGTTGTACCGCGGAGGCTTTCTTGCTCTTGCACTTGTTGTTGCTCTGCTTGTCGTTATAGCAAGCCATCCCGGCACAAATTTCGGACGGGCCCTTGGCACCCAACCCTGGCGGTACATAGGTCAACGCTCATACGGGCTGTACTTATGGCACTGGTCAATTTTCGCAGTGACAAGGCCTGAACTGGATACCTCGCTCACCGGTTTTTGGCTGCTGACTCTTCGACTCGCACTCACCTTTGCCGCTGCTGAACTCAGTTATCGCTTCCTGGAAATGCCTATCCGACGAGGTGTCATCGGCCGAACCTTGAAGAATCTGAAAAGCTCCAACGTCCAGAAGCGACAGCGCACGAGATTCCAAATTGTAGGCGCGAGCCTTATGGCCCTCCTCCTGCTTGGCGGCCTAGGTATCGCGTACGCGAACACAGCAATAAATACGCAACCAGCAGCAGATGTTGTCGCTGCGATTGGAAAAGAAAAACGCGTGCGCCTTGATGGGGTCATTAATCCCACTATTACGGGAATTGGCGATTCAGTGATGCTCGGTGCGCGACCTGTGCTGCGTAAGCAACTTCCAGGCATCGCTATTGACGCTGCGGTGTCCCGTTTTCCGGGCGGATTCCTTGGCCCAATGCGCAAATATGAGAGCAAAGGGATGCTCTCCCCTGTTGTTGTGATTCACACCGGAACTAATGGCACGCTCACTGAGCCCATGACTCGAACCATTCTCAATATCGTAAAGAAACATCCACGAGTGGTGTTGATTAACGACAACGTGCCCCGCAGTTGGCGTGATTCAAATAACGCATCTATTGCCACAGTCGCTCCGGAATTTCCCAATGTTGTGGTGGCCGATTGGCGTGCAGCTTCCCTACATCACCCTGAATATTTCGTTTCAGATCGCGTGCATCTCACGAAAAAGGGCGCAATTGCTTATGCACAATTGATTCGACAAGCACTCAACGCTCCACTACCCAAAGCGAATTAAAGATCACTCCATCGTTCCATCGGACCATCCCACTCCAAGGGAAGCGGCGCGCATTCAGGAGCAACACGAGCCACAATTTCATTCAGCACCACACGCACTGATTTTTCGCCGACCCATAAGTGCCCGGCTCCGGGAACACCGATGACTTCCGCTTGGGGAATACGCGCGAATCTTTCACTAGCTTCCAGTGGCTGGAGATAGTCATCATTTTCAGGAACCAAAGCCGTCAGCGGTAATTGTGAATCTGCCCAACGATCAAGATCGAGAACTTCTGAGAAACGAAGTGGTGGCGACAGCAAAATCGCACCGCACAGCCCTTGTTCAGTTTGACCATTGATGGCATGTTTCAAAATCACATCAGTGCCAAATGACCACCCCAATACCCAAGGAATTGGTAGCCCTTGATCGCGTACGAACCTCAAGGCCGCAGCTAGGTCCAACCCTTCTGCATTGCCCTCGTCAAAGGTTCCTTCACTTGTGCCATGTGGACTCGTGGTGCCACGCGTGTTAAAGCGCAGGATCGCAATATTGGCGAGTGCCGGGAGACGCCAGGCCATTTTGCGCAGCACATGACTATCCATGTAGCCACCTGCGGTGGGCAGCGGATGACAACACACGATGGTTGCTTTGGGCTCACGATCAATAGGTAGAGCAAGCTCACCTACAAGTGTGAATCCATCACTGGTGTGCAACGTGATTGGTTCACGGCGCGCTGGGAGTACCGAGTTGGCAACGATTTCCGGCATTCAATCTTCCTTAACGACGGGGTCCACGATGGTGACGTGCAGCCCAACATGGCTTATGCCAATGGCGTCGCGCCTCTACTCCCCCAAAATCTTGCGATGGGTATGCAACCACGTGCGGAGTTGCTGGGCGAATCTCGTGATCACATCCTGGGCATCGATAGGTTTTGGTAGCTGCGGACCCGGTGACGGTTTGTACTACCCACTCTTCACCGTGAAAGATTTCAACATCACGGTAGGTAAAGAAAGCCGGTCGGTCTGCATTGCGCTCTGGTTCGCGACGATGTTTTCGACCCATGATTAAAACAGTCGCAAACTTGGGTCTTCAGTTCCCTTGAGCGCTTCGTAATCAAGAACGACACAACGAATGCCTCTGTCTTCAGCCAGCGTGCGAGCTTGTGGCTTAATTTCCTGTGCAGCAAACACCCCGCTCACAGGTGCGAGCAAGGGATCACGGTTTAAGAGTTCGAGATATCTCGTCAGTTGTTCAACCCCGTCAATTTCTCCACGGCGTTTAATTTCGACCGCGACTGACCCACCATTTGCGTCTTTACACATCAAATCAACCGGGCCAATTGCCGTGGGAAATTCACGACGCACCAGTGACCACTCGTCACCCAAAACATTGACATGTGTTGCAAGCAACACTTGCAGGTGGGCTTCAACCCCGTCTTTTTGTAAACCTGGATCGATTCCAAGTTCATGCGCAGAATCATGCTGTACTTCATGAATCGTGATGCGTAATTGTTCCCCGGCTTTGTTTTCCACCAGCCAAAGCGCATGGTCTTCTTCAGCTTCTGCCTCTTTTTCTTTCAATGAGCACGGAGGACTCATCCAGTTCAATGGCTTATATGAACCACCATCAGCGTGGATCAATACTGATCCATCGGCTTTGACCATGATCACGCGCTGAGCAGCAGGGAGATGAGCGGTGAGCCGGCCGACATAGTCGACCGTACAAGTCGCCACCAAGATTCGCACCCCGTAACCGTACCGATGCACGCAACCAGAGTTGGGAGGTGCACTATTGGCGTGTGCCCGCATGGAGAGCATTTTCCTTCGCCTTTGGGCCCCTCTTTGCCTTGCTGGCCATCGGCGGCTTTGCCTTTATCCTGCGTTGGGCTTTTTCTCGGGGTTCTTCCTTGATCGCCGCACCTCCCACGCCGGGCACCAGCGATGAGTACGGGCTTTTGGTGGTGGCCTCAATACCCAGCACGTTCATCGAGGGCGAGATGCAGCGACGCCAACTCGAGGATGCGGGTTTACGGGCGAATCTGGCACACACGCTCGATGGTCCAAGGGTGATGGTTTGGCCAACAGATCTTGAACGGGCTCAGGCAATTCTGAGGAAAAACTAATGCGGTTCGTCAACGCGAATGATTTGGGCACCCAACCGGACTAAATCCGGAACAAACCCTGAGTACCCACGATCTATATGCGAAACCCCGTACACCGTGGTGGTGCCGTCAGCCACTAACCCTGCGAGCACCAAACCAGCACCTGCACGGATATCAGTTGCTTCCACTGGAGCACCAGAAAGTTCAATGCGACCTCGAACCAACGCATGATGACCATCCGTACGTACATCGGCACCTAAACGAGCAAGCTCTTGAACAAATCTGAACCGTGCTTCGAAAAGATTTTCCGTCACGAGCGCTGCACCATCAGCGATGGCATTAAGTGCGATGAATTGTGGTTGTAGATCCGTTGGAAATCCTGGGTATGGCAGCGTCACGATGTCAACGGACTTTGGTCGTTCGTTCATAACTACTCTGAATCCATCTTCGACTTCAGTGATAACCGCACCCGAGGTCGCGAGCTTTTCCAACGCAATTTGCAGATGTTCAGGCTTGGCATTATGAATGGTGATGTCGCCTTGGGTAATTGCTGCTGCAACCGCCCACGTGCCAGCAACAATGCGATCAGGAACCGTGCGGTGAGTCACTGGATGTAATGCATCCACCCCTTCAATCGTCAGGGTTGAAGATCCGACACCAGAAATCTGCGCGCCCATCTCATTGAGCATCGTGCAGATATCGACAATCTCAGGTTCACGCGCAACGTTATCGATCACGGTGATGCCCTCGGCAGTAACTGCTGCCATCACAATGGTTTCGGTCGCACCCACACTTGGGAAATCGAGATACACCGATTCACCACGTAGACGCTTATCGGTGGATGCAATCAAGTAGCCGTGCTCATTTACAGCATGCGCACCAAGTTTGATCAAGCCTTCGACATGCATGTCTAGTCCGCGTGAACCAATGTTGTCACCACCTGGCAACGCAACTTCGGCTGCACCACAACGAGCCAGCAGTGGTCCAAGCACGCAAATTGATGCTCGCATGCGACGGACGAGGTCGTAGTCTGCCCGATGATCAAGTACAGCCGGCACCGTTATCGCAACAACGCCGCCGGTCTGGTCGTGAGTTACTTCGCAGCCCAATCTGCGCAATAACTCAGCCATGATTTCAACATCGAGTATGTCGGGCACATCTAAGAGCGTGGTGGTGCCCTCAGCTAGCAGTGCAGCAGCCATCAGTTTCAAGACCGAATTCTTGGCCCCCGTAACGCGGACTTCGCCCACCAGTCGGCAGCCGCCAACCACACTGAGAAGTTCCACGGGTTCATCGTAGGAGTAAGGTCGGACCATGGTGAATTTGACGCGTATCTATACCCGCACCGGCGATGATGGCACCACTTCCCTTGGCGATATGAGTCGTACGGGCAAGAACGACCCGCGCCTGAAGGCCTACGCAGATGTGGATGAAGCGAACTGCGCCATCGGTGTTGTGCTGGCCATGAAGGCGCTTGAAGACGATGTCACCGCGCTTCTTGTGAGAGTACAAAATGATCTATTCGACGTAGGCGCGGACTTGTGTACCCCAGTTGTCGATAATCCCCCACATGAACCACTTCGCGTGACACAGAGTTATATCGATTACCTTGAGCGCGCCTGCGATGACTACAACGCAAAACTTGATCCTCTGCGATCATTTGTACTGCCCGGTGGAACACCTGCGGCTGCACAGCTTCATGTGGCTCGCACCGTTGTGCGTCGCTCAGAGCGCACGACTTGGGCAGCACTTGATACCTATCACGGTGGCATGAATCCACTCACCGCCACGTACTTAAACCGACTGAGTGACTTGCTGTTCATTCTCTCGCGCTTAGCTAATAAGGATTCCGGCGGCGATGTTCTGTGGGTACCAGGAGCCAATCGCTAAACCACAATCTGCGCATAACGAAGGGCCCGGAAAAATTTCCGGGCCCTTGGTTATGAAATACGAACTAGCGTGCAGCACTGGCCAAACCGGCAACCGAGATGCGAGTTTCCGCACGACGAATTGCAGCTTCATTTGGTTCAACAGTTTCTGCCTGAGCACGAGCAAGTGCTGCTTTCGCACGTTCCAAACTGATGTCTTCGGCCAACTCAGCGACCTCTGCAATGACATTGATCGCATTGCCGGAAACCGAGAAGAAGCCACCGTGAACTGCCACGAGCATTTTTGACCCATCGGTCTTCTCAATGCGCAATGGTCCTTCAACGAGAAGTGCAAGCACTGGCTCATGGCCAGCGAGAATGCCGATCTCGCCTTCAGGGGTCTTAGCAACGACCGACTTCGCTTCACCGCTCCAAAGAGCGCGCTCAGCCGAAACGATGCTGACGGTCAGATCTGCCATGACTTACTTCTTTGCCAACTCGGCAGCAGCCTTTTCGACGTCGTCGATGCCACCGGCCATGAAGAAGGCCTGTTCTGGGAGGTGGTCGTACACACCTTCAGTGAGGGCCTTGAACGAAGCGATGGTGTCTTCAACAGGCACGAACGAACCTGGCTGGCCGGTGAAGGCTTCAGCCACGAACATGTTCTGTGACAAGAAGCGCTGGATGCGACGAGCGCGACCAACGATGATCCGGTCTTCTTCAGAAAGTTCATCGATACCAAGAATCGCGATGATGTCCTGGAGATCCTTGTACTTCTGGAGAATTTCCTTAACACGTGCAGCAACTGCGTAGTGCTCATCGCCCACGTAGCGTGGATCAAGGATTCGTGAGGTTGAGTCGAGCGGATCCACAGCAGGGTAAATACCAAGCTCGGAGATCGGACGGCTCAGGGTGGTCGTTGCATCCAAGTGAGCGAAGGTGGTTGCAGGAGCTGGGTCAGTCAAGTCGTCTGCAGGTACGTAAATAGCCTGAAGCGATGTAATCGAGTGACCACGGGTTGAAGTGATGCGCTCCTGGAGCTGGCCCATTTCGTCAGCAAGCGTTGGCTGGTAGCCCACTGCTGATGGCATACGCCCAAGAAGGGTTGATACTTCTGAGCCTGCCTGAGTGAAACGGAAGATGTTGTCAATGAACAACAACACGTCCTGCTTTTGTACATCGCGGAAGTACTCAGCCATAGTGAGTGCAGTCAGCGCGACACGAAGACGCGTGCCTGGTGGCTCATCCATCTGGCCGAACACAAGTGCGGTCTTCTCGAGAACGCCTGACTCACTCATTTCGAGGAAAAGGTCGTTACCTTCACGGGTACGTTCACCCACGCCTGCGAACACCGATACACCGGAGAAGTTTTCCGCAACGCGGTAAATCATTTCCTGGATAAGAACAGTCTTGCCTACACCTGCGCCACCGAACAGACCAATCTTTCCACCCTTGACGTACGGGGTAAGAAGGTCGATGACCTTGATGCCGGTCCAGAACACTTCGGTCTTTGACTCGAGTTGATCAAATGACGGTGCCTGGCGGTGGATGCTCCAACGCTCCTTGATATCCAGGCTTGACTCTGGCACATCCAGTGGCTGACCAAGGGTGTTCCATACGTGGCCCTTGGTGACATCACCAACGGGAACCATGATTGGGTTACCGGTGTCTTCGACAGGAGCACCGCGGACAACGCCGTCAGTTGGCTGCATCGAAATAGCGCGGACCATGTTGTCGCCAATGTGCTGAGCAACTTCAAGAGTCAGCGTACGGTCGCCGCCGCCTTCTTCGCCGGTGTCGAATGACACGTTGACGTGAAGAGCATTGTTGAGCGCTGGCATGGCCTCGACTGGAAACTCAACGTCGACAACCGGTCCGGTGACGCGAGCAACGCGGCCCACGCCGGTGGTGGTCTGAGTAGTCATGACGATTCCTTCTCCTAGCTCGAGGCGAGCGCGTCTGCGCCGCCCACGATCTCGCTGATTTCTTGGGTAATCTCGGCCTGACGGGCCTGGTTTGCTTGACGAGTAAGCGTGCGAATGAGGTCTTCAGCATTGTCAGTTGCCGATTTCATTGCACGACGACGTGCTGCATGCTCAGAAGCTGCCGACATCAACAACGCGGAGTACACCGAGTGCTGGATGTACTGAGGCAAGAGTCCATCAAGGACGGTCTCAGCTTCAGGTTCGAATTCATAAAGCGGGAACGGCATTGCCGAATCCTTTTCAATGACTTCATCGACAACTTCAAGTGGCAGTACACGACGGATGCGAACTTCTTGGGTTCCCATGTTGACGAAGTGCGTGTAGACGATATGAATTTCATCAACACCGCCTTCTTCGGCTGGGGTCAAGAATGCGTTCAACAAATCTTCGCCGATGCGCTTGGCATCTGCGTACGTTGGCTGATCGGTGAAGCCGGTGTACTCGCCACCCACTGCACGCTCACGGAACTTGTAGTACGCCACACCCTTGCGACCAACAACAAATGGAATCGCGGTAACTCCTGCGTTGCGTAGGTTTGCGTACAAACCTTCAGCTTCGCGAAGAGTGTTAGCTGAATACGCGCCTGCAAGACCGCGATCAGCGGTCACCACGAGCACTGCAGCCTTGGCACGATTATCTGGGTTTGCCATCAGTGGATGCTTTGACACATCTGATGCACCGGTAGCAGCCGCATTGATCGCAGCCATGAGGTGTTGCAGATATGGCAAAGAAGCATCCAGGCGCTGCTGCGCCTTCACGATGCGCGACGAAGCAATCAGCTCCATCGCTTTCGTGATCTTCTTAGTCGCCTGCACGGAGCGGATGCGCCGGCGGAAGACTCTCTGTTGAGCGCCCATGTGTATTAGCCCCGAACGGTCCGAGTTACCGTGGCGTGGTCGATTTCTTCATCAGCAACTGCGCGCACTGGCTCGTCGTTGACGAGCAGGTGACCTGCAGTGGTGGTGAACTGCTTCTTGAAGTCAGCAATTGCTGTCTCGAGAACTGAAACCGAATCATCTGACAGATCCGTGGTGGTACGGATTGCGTCAAACACTGCTGGCTTGGTGCGCTCCACAAAGCTCAAGAACTCCGAGTCGAAACGACGGATGTCTTCAACAGGGACATCGTCAAGACGGCCGGTGGTACCCGCCCACACGGACACAACTTCGCGTTCCATGGATTGTGGTGCGTACTGAGGCTGCTTCAGCAATTCAACCAAACGTGCACCACGCTCAAGTTGAGCCTTTGATGCTGCGTCGAGGTCTGAACCGAAGGCTGCGAACGCTTCGAGCTCACGGAACTGTGCGAGGTCAAGGCGCAAACGACCGGCAACCTTCTTCATTGCCTTGGTCTGTGCCGAACCACCAACGCGGGAAACCGAGATACCCACGTTGATTGCTGGACGAACACCTGAGTTGAAGAGGTCAGATTCGAGGAAGCACTGACCGTCGGTGATCGAAATAACGTTGGTCGGAATATATGCCGATACGTCGTTTGCCTTGGTCTCGATGATTGGCAAACCAGTCATCGAACCGCCACCGAGCTCATCGCTGAGCTTTGCGCAACGCTCGAGAAGACGTGAGTGCAAGTAGAAGACGTCGCCAGGGTATGCCTCACGGCCTGGTGGGCGACGAAGCAACAGGGAAACTGCGCGGTACGCCTCTGCTTGCTTTGACAGATCGTCAAACACGATGAGGACGTTCTTGCCTTGGTACATCCAGTGCTGGCCAATGGCTGAACCGGTGTATGGAGCCAAGTACTTGAAGCCTGCTGGGTCAGATGCGGGTGAGGCAACGATGGTGGTGTATTCCAAAGCGCCGTATTCCTCGAGCACACCCTTCACCGAAGCGATGGTTGAGCCCTTCTGACCGATGGCGACGTAGACGCAGCGAACCTGCTTCTTTGGATCACCAGACAACCAGTTTTCGCGCTGATTCAAGATGGTGTCCAGGCAGACTGCAGTCTTACCAGTCTGACGGTCACCGATCACGAGCTGGCGCTGGCCACGACCGATAGCGGTCATTGCGTCAATCGCCTTGATGCCTGTGAGAAGTGGTTCCTTTACTGGCTGGCGCTGGACCACGGTTGGTGCCTGTACTTCGAGGGCACGACGGCCTTCGGCAGCAATTGGGCCTAGGCCATCGATTGGTGCGCCGAGTGGATCAACCACGCGGCCCATGAAGGCATCGCCGATTGGCACGGAAAGCACTTCGCCGGTACGACGTACGGCTTGACCTTCTTCAACCTTTGAACCATCGCCAAGCAGTACGACGCCGATTTCGCGGACGTCGAGGTTGAGTGCGAGGCCAAGAAGGCCACCCTCAAACTCCAACAGCTCGTTGGTCATTGCTGAGTGGAGACCCTCCACACGTGCAATGCCGTCACCGGTTTCGATGACGCGACCAACTTCTTCTCGGGCGGTTGCGGGCGAGTACGCCGCGACGTTCCGCTCGATCGCATCCCGGATTTCTTCCGGCCGGATCGTCAGCTCCGTCATGGTGACCTTTCTTTCTCGCACCCACATTGATGTGGGACGCGCCTTGGACTGCTGGGTGTTTGGTCTACTAACCGAGAACGACTCGGCGGGCTTGCTCTAGCTTGGCAGCGACGGTGCCATCGATGACTTCGTCGCCAACCTTGACGTACACGCCACCGAGGACACTTTCATCCACGGCAACGTTGAGGCGGACTGTCGTGCCCTTCAAGCGGCTCAATGCGTCGGCGAGGCGACGCGATTGATCTGCATCAAGTGGACGAGCAACCCGAACCTCAGCAACCACGCGCTCGCGTTGACGAGCAGCTAGGTCGCAAAGATGTTCGATTACCGAATCAAGACGTCGGCCGTGGAGATTTCCCACGATGAATGCCAACACTGACTCAGTTGCAGCAGTGCCACGACCTGCGAGCAGGTCGCGAACAATCGCTGCTTTTGAAGCGGCTGTTGTTGCTGGATTCGTGAGTGCCATTTGCAGGTCTGAAGACTCATCAATTGCACGACCGAAGAGGAAGATCTCTTCTTCGGTGGCATCGAGTTGACCATTGGCATCTGCAACTGCAAATGCGGCCTGGCAACCCAGTTCTTCGAGTGCAAGCACGAGATCTTGGTCAGTTGACCAACGGTCGGCTACGACGTCTGCAACGACATCAGTAGCCAGCACGCTGACGCGGGAACCAAAGACCTCACGAGCTAGGGCATCACGGGCTTGCACTGATTGACCTGAGTCAGCCAATGCATTGCGTAATTGCTTCTCACGGCCAAGAAGATCAGCAACAGAGAACAGCTCTGCAGCCAAGCTCTCAAAGCCCGCGCTTGCGCGACGTGCCTCGAGGGCTTCTCCTTGGTGGTTCAGCGAACCCCGGCTAGCTCCAAGCATCAGCGAGCCACCTGCTGATCAAGATCGTTGATGAAGTCTTCGACGGTTTGGCGAACGCGGGCATCATCGGTGAGCGAAACGCCCACGACCTTGCCAGCCAAACCAACAGCGAGTTCGCCAACTTGGCGGGTGAGCGAAGCAGTTGCTTGTGCACGGTCTGCAGCAAGCTGTGCTTCCGCAGCAGTGGTAACGGCTTGAGCAGCAACACGGGCCTCATTGCGAGCTTCCTCGATGATGGCCGTGCGGTCAGCCTGCGCCTGCGTGCGAATTGCCGAAGCTTCTTCGCGTGCAGCTGCGAGCTGTGCCTTGTATTCCTCAAGCACCTGCTGTGCCTCGGCCTGTGCAGCTTCTGCACGACCGATGCCACCCTCGATGGTGTTGGTGCGCTCGTCGAGCGTCTTCTTAATCGCAGGGAGTGCCAACTTGCCCAGCACACCGAACACGACGAAGAAAGCGATCAGACCGATGATTAATTCATCGATCGGCACCGAGAGCACAGAAGGCATTTCTTCTGCGCCACCCGAGGCGATGACCGCCACCGAAGCAAAAAGGTTTGTCACGGGGTGACCCCTTCAGGTTTACACCTGCATTGCTGCAGGTTTGCGAGGACTACTTGCCGAAAACGAAGGGAACGACGAAGCCGATGAGGGCCAACGCCTCTGCAAGGGCGAAGCCCAGCAGCATGTTTTGGCGGATTACGCCGTAAGCCTCTGGTTGGCGGGCGATTGCCTGCACACCTTGGCCGAAGATGATGCCGATACCAATGCCGGGGCCAATTGCTGCAAGGCCGTAGCCGAGCGAACCGATGGAGCCGGTGACTTCCGCGAGAAGCGACATGTCGTTTCCTTTACTTTGCCTGGCCGACGGTCGTTCCGCCGGTCTGGGGTCTATGGGGTTGTGCTCTTTATTTTTAGTGCTCTGCCTTCAATGCGCCACTGATGTAGACAGCAGTGAGCAAGGTGAAGATATATGCCTGAAGCGCTTGGATCAGCACTTCAAAGCCGGTCAATGCAATCGTAACTGCAAATGACGCGACTGAACCGAGGATGCCCACCACGCTGGCACTGATCAAGTAGAACGTCGCAACGCTGAACGATGCAATGAGCAAGTGACCGGCGAACATGTTGGCAAACAAACGCACTGAGTGGGTGAAGGGGCGAACCACGATGTTTGAGATGAACTCAATCGGGGCTAACAACACATACATCGGTGCAGGCACGCCAGGAGGGAACATCATGTTCTTGAAGAACGGGATGAAGCCCTGACGGTAAATACCAAGTGGCACCCAGCTCAAGTACACAATGAGTGCAAACGCCACTGGGATAGCGAAGATTGAAGTCACCGGAATCTGCAAGAACGGCACGATACCGACAAAGTTCATCAGCCAGATCATGAAGAACAGGGTGAACAGGAAGGGAACGAACTTGTCGCCGTCCTTGCCCATCGCCTCACGAGCAATGCCATCGCGAATAAAGGTGTAGCCAAGCTCGCCAACATTCTGAGCTCCACGAGGAACAAGCTTTGGCTTACGGAAGGCGTATAGGAAGAAGGCCATCAACACGACCGAGATCAAGATGATCAAGAACGTGATCTTGGTGATATGCAAATCAAGCGAGCCAACATGGAAGGTCCACACGGCATCAAACTGGAAAATCTCAGCGCCTGGTGCGGGGAAACCACAGCCTGACATCAGGTGGCAATCAGCACCAGATGCGATCACGACTTCAGCCGACAACGGAATCCTCCAGGTACATCATCACGATGACGAGTCATTCGTGAGATTCGTATAACGCTTGTGCTCTTTAGCTAGTCCACCGAAGATCAACACATATGACAGTGCAAGGCCGATCATCGCCCCCGCAGCCATCAGAAGTGCCTGATGCCCGATCCACAACGACAGCAACCAACCGATGCCGGTGTAGCAAATCAAACCGGCACCAATACGACTGGTGATTGTCCAAGCAGAATCAGCCAACTCGCGTGAATCTTCCAACGAGACCGACTGTTTTCCAGCGGGTGAACCGTACCACCCTGAGCGGGGTGGAAACCGCCTAGGTGCTGCAGTTAGTTTCGCCACATCTTGTGCGCCTTCAAAGTGTGCTGGTGAGCTCATTTGCCCACCTGCGGATCCACGTATAACACCTTGGTTTTTCCGTAGACCCACACTTCAGCCACAGTCCAGGCAATGGTGCAAGCAACAACCGTGAGCGCAAACACCTTGGTATTAAAGGCGGTTGTGTCAGCGAACAAAATAATGATGACGAAGAGCACGCCAATTTTGAGTAAGTAGGTCAGCAGTGCAACCGTCATTGCCATCTCTGGTGCATTCTTCATCACACCCGCGATCACCAGCTGGCCCACACTAAAAAAGATGAGAACTAAGGCTGCTGCAAACACTGCTCCCACAAGCCCAGAAGAGCCAGCGAATATTACGCCCAAGATGATGGCCACAATGCCAACGCTTGCAGTCAGAATTCCTGCAGTACGAAGTACTGGAACACCCGAGGCAGCAGACACAACCGTGACGTTAGCGCACTGCGCCAGTGCGCAGGAGGTCAGCAGAGGTGGCCTTGCTCACGCTGGGGCGCTTAACCGCCCAAATCAATAGGGCCAAACCAATCACGAAGCCGATCGCGGCATAGACGAACGGGATAAATGCGACAGCTACGGCTGTTCCAGCAATTAAGCCGGTCCAGGCATACATCAAAAAGGCAGCTCGAACCTGGGAGTGCCCCATCTCCAGGAGCCGATGATGGAGGTGCTGCTTATCTGGGGAAAAGGGATTCTTTCCCGCCCGAGTTCGTCGAATCACAGCCATGACCAAGTCGATCAGCGGAATTGCCATGACCGCCAGCGGAATGATCAGTGGCAGCAGGGTGGGCAGTAGCGCTGGACCGGCAACAACACTGGGATCGATTTGGCCAGTCAAGGTAATTGTTGCAGCCGCAAGGAGCAGCCCAAGGAGCATCGAACCGGTATCGCCCATAAAGATCCTGGCGCGATAGAAGTTGTGTGGCAAAAACCCCACGGCCATGCCAAACAGTAATACCGAAACAAGAGTCGCCAATGTTGCTCGGGCAATACCTAATTCGACTGAGAGTAAATACGAATACGCGAAGAACGCACCTGCAGCAACGGCAACGATGCCTGCAGCTAATCCATCAAGACCATCAACGAAGTTCACGGCGTTGATACACACCAACACGATGATCACAGTAAGCAGGACACTGGTCACTGGGTCAACTACAAAGGTGCCGCCAAATGGCAACCAAATCACTGAGATACCTTGCGCCGCCATCAATCCCGCGGCAAGAACTTGACCTGCAAGTTTGACCGGAGCGTCTAGGCCCCATTTGTCGTCGATGATGCCCAATAACACGATGACTGTTGCACCTGAAATCAATGCCATTGGTGTGTCGGCTTGACCGAATACCGAGCCCATTTTCGGCAACTTGCTTGCCAGCAATAGGCCGGTCAGTAATCCGAAGAACATTGCCAATCCACCCAAACGAGGCGTGGGTTCAGCGTGGACATCCCGATCGCGCACTGCCGCCATCACTTTGAAACGCAGTGCGATCCGCTCGACCACTGGGGTCGTTAAGTAAGTGACCGCCGCGGCAGCCAGCAAACACAGCAGATATTCGCGCATGTGACCTCTAGCGCGCGTATGCCGGGAATCGACTTGTGAGTTCGCTGACGCGTTCAGCTATTGCTGGGGCATTGGTGCCGTCAACGTCACGCAC
>CANFTO010000043.1 GCA_947449945.1 Actinomycetota bacterium
CAACGTGGTGAGTTAAGCGGTGCAATTCTTCTTGGATATTTGGCATCGGCCAGCGCAGTTGCTCTCCTTGCTACTGCCGGATGGTTAATCGCGACTGCTGCAGGTGCTCCACCCGTATTAACACTGACTGTCGCGGCCGTGATGGTTCGCGCCTTCGCGCTCGGACGCGCAGTGTTTCGCTATTTCGAGCGGCTTGCTGGCCACGATGCGGCTTTTCGCGGCCTTGTGGGTTTGCGCGTGTCGGTCTTTACGCAACTTGAGAGACTTGCTCCTGCAGGCCTGGCACATTTTGGTCGCGGAGACCTACTCACTCGACTCATCGGAGATGTCGATGCAGCAGTGGATTTGCCGTTGCGTGTTGTGCTTCCGTGGTCGCAAAGCATCCTCGTGCTCCTGGGCACTGTTGGGTTTCTTTGGTGGTTACTTCCGGGGCTTGCTGCAGTCATGGTGTTTTCCGGAATCCTTGGATTGGCAATCGTGCCGCTACTGATCGCTCGGGTGACTGCTCGCGCAGAAGGCCAAGTAGCCCCTCAACGTGCGGAACTTGCTAGTTCGCTCGTGACGGCATTCTCAGCAGTTGCTGATCTCAATGCCTTCGGAGCCACTCCTAGGGCCATCGCACAGTTGTCGAAGATCGATGAACAACTCACTTCACTGAGTCGTAAGTCTGCAGCGGGGCTTGCGCTTGGCGGAGCGCTGATCACTCTGATACAGGGAATTACCGTGATCGGCATGATTTGGGTCATCACCCCAGCGATCACTTCGGGGCAAGTAAGCCCAGTGTGGATTGCGGTAGCAGCGTTGCTTCCGCTTGCTGTGTTTGATGTCTTAGCTAATCTGCCAGGTGCAGCAGCAGCAGTGCCGCGCGTACGCGGAAGCGCAGATCGCATTGAAGAGCTGAACGACTTGCCGTCTCCCGTGATTGCACCATTGCATCCAAAAGGGATGCAACCGGGCTTTCAGGGAATCAAAATTCGTGATCTCAGCGTCTATTGGAATCAGGGAAATGTCCCTGCCCTTTCTGATGTGAGTTTCGATCTCGAGCCGGGTGAGCACCTGTATGTCGTTGGTCCAAGTGGATCGGGAAAGTCCACGCTCGCAAATGTCCTAATGGGATTCATCGCGTACACAGGGTCAGTCCGTATAAATGGCTCGGAACTGCGTGATATAGATCCAAGTGTGTTGCGTGAACGAGTGGGACTCTTGGCACAACGTGCACATATCTTCAACACATCAATCGAAGAAAACATCACTTTGGGTCGCGTTGATCTCTCTAGGGAATCAGTGCAGGTAGCTGTATCTGGTGCCCAACTTGATCGATTCGTGACGCGATTGCCTCAGGGTCTTCAGTCATCGGTCGGTGCTTTTGGTTCCTCCATTTCGGGAGGGGAAGGTCAGCGCCTTGCGTTAGCGCGAATAACTGTTGAGCCGCGTGATTTCGTTATTCTCGATGAACCGACGGAACATTTAGATGCACAAACAGTGCGCGCCGTTGAGCTGACTCTTGCATCAGAATTTGCACGATCTTCTACGCTCACCATCACGCATCATTTACTCGCGATCCCTGATGACGCTCGAGTTATTGAATTGATCGATGGTGTGGTGACTTCTCAGGGAACTTGTGGGGAACTGCGCGCTGGTGCTGGATGGTTCGCCGGGCAATGGTGGGCACAGCATGAGGTGGCACTTGTATCGTCTGGGAAATTTTCGATCAATGAACATGCGAGTAATGACTCAGGGCATGATGGGTGAGTGATGGACAAGACAGACTCTGGGCTCTTTTCAGCCTTTGTCGGCATTGCTGGCGGACTTGAACTCGCTTCGACCCTGCGTCGAATTGTGCAAGAAGCTGTCGAACTCACAGATTCCACCTACGGGGCGCTTGGGGTTTTAGGCCCTGACGGAGACGTAACTGAATTTATTCACGTGGGTATGGATCGAGAGGTGGCCGAAAACCTCGGTGAACCGCCGCAAGGCAAGGGCATTCTTGGTGTGATCATTGAAGATCCCATTGCGTTGCGATTGGAAGATCTCACTGCGCACCACGCATCGGTCGGATTCCCACCCGGGCATCCTCCGATGCACAGTTTCCTGGGTGTTCCGGTTCGCGTGGGTGGTGCCGTATTCGGAAACCTTTACCTAACCGAGAAACGTGACGACGCATTTTTCACTGAAGAAGACGAGCGACTTGTAGAGGCGCTTGCGGCAGCAGCAGCTGTAGCCATTGAAAATGCTCGCCTTTATGAGTCCAGTCGCCGTCGTGAAGAATGGCAACAAGCCGTGGCAGATATCGCCACGACTGTGCTCTCATCTGTGGACGGAGAGGAAGTAATTCCACTGTTGGCGCATCATGCGCGGGCAATTTCTGGAGCTGATGCATGTGTAGTGGCGCTCCCCGATAGTCACGGGCAACTTATTGCAGAAGTTGTTGAGGAGTATGACGCGCACAAGATCTTCCGTTCGCCTGATCCACGTTGGGCCATGAATCGAAGTCGTCAACGGACTTTGCGTTCACCAGCATTTGATGGACTTGCACAGGAATGGATTGGCCGCGAAATTCCAGCGAATTCATTGCTTCACGAAGCCATGAAGCAAAAGCAAACTCTGCGTCAAACAGGTGCGCTTCTAAATATCGACCAACCACGAACCTTCGGTTGTGTTGTCGTGATTCCCATGATGAATGACGATCAAGCGATTGCGGTCTTCGCGCTCATCTGGGATATCGACGTGATGAATCCAAATCCTGATGCATTGCAATCGGTCGAAAGTTTTGCAGCGCAAGCAGCGGTGACACTCGTGCTTGCTGAATCCCAGCGTGAACACGAACGGCTAGCCATATATGAAGATCGAGATCGCATTGCCCGCGATTTACATGACCTAGTCATTCAGCGCCTATTTGCAACAGGAATGTCACTGCAAGGCGCATTGCGATTGGGGGACCTCAGCGAGGGCGTAGAAGATCGAATAACACGAGCCGTTGACGAACTTGATGAAACTATTAGAGAAATTCGGCAAACAATTTTCGCCCTTCACGAACCGACAAGTGGCCCTGCTTCTGGCGTTCGCGGTCGCGTGCTGCGAGAAACAGCCCAGTCTGGTGCACTTCTTGGCTTTGATCCGTCCGTGAGATTCGTGGGCCCGGTTGATTCACTCGTAAGTGACCGAGTCAGTGAGCATCTAGTTGCTGCACTACGCGAGGCTCTGTCGAATGCCATGAAGCATGCTCAAGCAAATCGGATCGATGTAATGGTTGAAGTTAATGCGGCAACTGTGGTGTTAATGGTTACCGATGATGGCGTTGGTATTTCTTCAACAGGCCCTTCCCGCCGTTCAGGTGTAGCCAATCTTTCAGCACGAGCTCAAGAACTTGGTGGTTCGTGTCTTATTGAACGTGCGGCAGAGCATGGAGGCACCCGCCTCATTTGGCGAGTACCGCTTGATTAATGGCTAGGAGTGCTTGTGAAGGTCTTCAGCGGCCATGCGCGCAGCAAGTGCGGCTGCTTGAGTTCTGCGTTCCATACCTAATTTTGCAAGCAGACTTGATACGTAATTCTTGACCGTTTTCTCAGCCAGATGCATTGCTTCTCCGATTTGGCGATTCGTAAGTCCATCGCCAATAAGAATCAGAATCCTGCGTTCTTGGTCCGAGAGCCCCTGAAGGCGTTGATCTTGGTGTTCGCCTTGCCGCAATCGATCTAACACGCGTTGTGTTGCAGTGGGGTCAAGCAAAGACTTGCCAGACGCGACCTCGCGGATTGCAGACATTAAGTCGTTTCCGCGAATCTCTTTGAGTACGTAACCCGAAGCGCCAGCCATGATCGCGTCAAAGAGCGCTTCATCATCGGCATAGGAAGTGAGCATTAAGCAGCGAATATCAGGGAGGTCTGAACGAATATCCCGGCATACCTCAACACCCGAACCATCGGGCAATCGCACATCAAGGACGGCAACTGTTGGCCGTGAAGCCGGGATTCGAGTTAAGGCTTCAGCCTTGGTTGAGGCTTCGCCGACGACTTCCATGTCGTTTTCCAAATTTATGAGATCTGCAAGTCCTCGTCGAACAATTTCATGGTCGTCGAGGAGAAACACTCGGATTGGGTCTGTCGGGCTCGCCATAGATGTCATTGTGCCCTAGGACGTGATCGCCATTTTGGTAAGGAGTCGACCGGCGAGTTCTGAGTCGCCAGAAACGCTGAGTGCAGCTTTAAGTTCCGCATCGTCGGTTCGGCCAGTAAGAAGTGGAAGCAGTACACCCCACTCTCCCTCGACCACAACAGTCGGCGTTTGGTCTGTCGTCAGGCTTCCTCGACCATCGTGATGAATTGTGACTTGTGCGGTCAGCGTGAATGGTGCAGTGATGCGAATCTCCAACGTTGAGCCAATGGGGGCCTGAACGGTTTTTGCCCAAGCCTGAGGCAACATTTCCATTAATGACCATGCTGAAATTTCAGCCGCTTGGGTATCGAGCCCGCCGGGTTGGCCGATAGCAGTGCGAATATCTTGGCCATGCACCCACGTGTCATTAATTCGCATCTGGAAGGATTTTTGCAAAGTCCAATCGGTTCCTGTTGGTCCCTTTACAAGTGAGCTGAGGTCATGCGAACCAGAGAGCAATTGCGTCTGGCGAAGGGCGAGCACCTCGTCGAATTCAGGAAGCAATTGCGCAAGTGTTCGGTTTCGCCGACCGTCAACGCCAATTTCGGTAACACGTCCAGAACGTCCGAGCTCTGGAAGCGTTTCCCAATCGGGCTCATGATCCATAGGCGGCTGCCCCGACATCAACCATTCGATATCAATGATGTGGGCGAAAATGTCTTGAACATTCCAGGCGCTACAACCGGTGGGTAGTGCAAGTTCTAAAGGTGTCAGATCGGCAACTATCTCGCGTACCTCCAAGCTCGCCGACAGCCAAGCATGGAGGAAGTCGTCGAATGATTGTGAGGAATTCATGTGCCGAACCCTAACTGCAAATGATGAGTTGCACTTAGGCTTTGCTCATGCCAGTAAACCTTGCATTAGTGCAGCTTGATGTTTCAAGCCAAGAGCCAGTTACTGCTCGCATCGCTCGAACAATTGATCTCATAAATGAAGCATCACAAACAGCGGACGTGGTTGTTCTCCCAGAGCTGTGGCACGTTGGCGCCTTCGACATCCCAGCAGCTCAGGAATATGCCGAAGCTTTAAACGGACCCCTTGTGACACTGATGCGTGAATCTGCGGCGAGTAATGGAATTTGGTTACATGCCGGATCATTTGCCGAACGAGATACGGTCGGAAATCTTTACAACACGAGTGTGCTGATTGATCCCAATGGCGAAGTTATCGCTACATATCGCAAAGTGCATCTCTTTGGTTTTGATACAGGCGAGGCAGCAGCGCTTTGCGGAGGTACTGACATCGCGGTTGCAGAAACAGTGCTAGGCATGACTGGCTTGAGCACGTGTTACGACCTTCGATTCCCTGAACTCTTCCGAATGCTTGGTCAGCGCCATGCAACGACAGTGATGGTCAGTTCCGGCTGGCCTCAGGCACGAATTGAGGCTTGGAATGTTCTCGTGCGTGCTCGCGCGATTGAAAATCAATGTTGGGTCATCGCATGCAATGAAATTGGTGTGCAAGGTGACGTGGTGTTGGGTGGGCATTCACAGGTTGTGAGTCCGCAAGGCGAAGTTGTTGCGAAGGCTAGTACCGATGAATGCATTCTCTACGCAGAGGTTGATCCAGAAATGCCAGCACGTGTTCGTGAGGATTTCCCGGTGTTACGCGATATTCGTATTAGCGGAGCTTTCATTCATTGAAATCTTGCGCAAGCCCAATCATGACAACTGGGTTAGCTGAAGGCTTAAGCCACTGAAGCAGGGTGCGCATAACATTTCTTGACATGCTCACGCAGCCTGCGGTGGGAACTCCTTTTGAAACATGTAGGAAAATTCCACCACCTTGATGAGTATTTGCGGGTGAGATGGCTCGATTGATGCCGTCGCTACCTTGAATTATTTGGCTGGGTGGCTGATTAAAGCTGGTAGTAACCACATAGTCATATTGAGACCCGAGTTGCCATAAATGTTCAACATATTTTCCGTATGTTGCCCAAGTTCGGTCAGCGCTCTGAAAAAGGTTGTAAGTGCTAGGAACTTTTGGGTTGTATGTCCATGCGTCATTGCGATCAACATTCGTATACGGCATTTGAGTTCCGGGATTGGTTCTGCGCCCGAAGGCGGCAAGAAGCGCAAAAGTTCCCATGGGTGTAGTTCCGCTTGATTGCACCCGAGATTGTGCAGGTACTAATCCGGAGCGTCCCAGGAACACTGGAGTTGGTGATTGCACTTGATTCCAGTGATCATTCACACGTTCGTATGAGCGGAGTGTTCCGGTTGTTGCTGATCGGCGAATAGCGGTGACGATGACAACTTGATCGCTCGTTGTTATTGCGTTTAACCGATCAACCTGGCCGGCTTGTGCAGGCGATACCCAGAACGAAACCGAAAATCCGCCTGCAACGAGATATGCCGTAATTCGAAGCATCATTGCGAGTTGCGTCGGTCGGATTCCGCTAGGCGTGCAAGATGTTCGTTGTAGGCATTCATTTCCGCATTGCCATCACGATCGGCCTGTCGATCCTTGCGTTTAGATTCTCGGTCATCGTTTCTTGCCCATTGAATCGAAATGATGACCATGACGAGTACCGATGGGATTTCTGCAAGAGCCCACGCGATTTGGCCACCAGTTTCAGAATCAGCAATGAGATCAGTGACCCATGGTGGCCGAACAATTGAATACCACTCCGGTGCCAGTGACAGGTCCGTGCTCATCATCAAAATGACTGCGAAGAATCCATGCACTGATATCGCCATGAGCAACAGCATGAAACGACCCCAGTAGGGCAGAGGCTTTGGACGTGGGTCGATGCCGATCACGATCCAGTAGAAGAGATAGCCGGCGATGAGGAAATGCATTTGCATGTAGATGTGACCGACATGGCTCCCCATCAACCAGCCAAAGGCTGGAGTCAGATACAGGCCGTACAACCCAATGACATAGACGAAGAACACATAAAACGGATTCGTCAGAATTCTTGTAGGCCAACTGTGAAGGAACCACACCAGCCATTCACGTGGCCCTCGGTCATTGCCGTGACTTGGCTTAATAGCACGCAGTGCCAAGGTTGCAGGGGCGCCAAGCACTAACAAGATTGGTGCGAGCATTGCCATGGTCATGTGTTCGGTCATATGTAAGGAGACTGAAACCTGTGAGTAAGCAGCAATGCCGGAATTTGTACACCAGATTACGACGCCAATTCCAAGCAGCCAGGAAATGGTCCGACCAATTGGCCATTTGTCTCCGCGACTCTTGAGGCGCGCGACGCCGAAGCAATACAAACCTGCCGCGATCAACGATCCAGTGAAGAACAGGGGATCAAGATGGAAGCCAAGCATCACCGAGGAGAGTGTTGGTGCGGGCGGATAACTAAAGCCCAGGAGGCTTTCGCCGAGCGAACTGAATTGGGTCTCAACGCGAGGGGGTGCGGATGAAGCGAGAGCGACACCAAGTGCAAGTGCAATTCCCATCGCCAATAATTCAATTGAGGCAACCCGAGCGAATACCCATGTGCGACTCATGGTTAAGGATTTGGAAATTCTCGTGCGAATAACCCAGGCAATAATTCCAAGCCCGATGAGCACAAATAATTTCGCAAGTGTGATTTGACCGTAGCCAGTAGTGATGAGCTGCGAAATTGAATCGAGGCGGGTGTAGGCATTGGCGAGTCCACTCACAGCAACCAAAATGAATGCGACTAAAGCAATGGAAGAGAAGCGCTGAACTGCTGTTTGAATAGGAAAGTCTTTACGCGCAGCGTGCATCGCGAGTGCAAATAATCCACCAATCCATAAGAACGCGCCGAGCACGTGTGCAATGCCTGCGGTGAGTGCGAGCGCGTGGTCACCTAAACCCGCTCCGTGTCCACCGAGTGAGGGAAGTGAGGCGGCTACTAAGCCCACGACCAGCCAGCTCAGGGCAGCACCGGTAGTTGCGCTCACAAGGGCGCCGATGCCGATGACCAGGGCGAGTACTGCAACGGCCACGAGTGCACGCGTCAGTGGTACTTCGTTGGCAAAAGTACCGATGACTTGCGGGTTCAAGGCTTCACTCAGTGGCAGACCCAAAATGTTCGCCAAAGCAAAGATCATTTGGGTGATGGCTAAGAAGGCCCAAATAAAAGCAGCTACTGCTGCTCGCATGAGATCCCGGCGGCCAGCAGGCGAGACCACCCCGCCTTTGCCTGCAGGATCCAAGAGGCTGGCAGCCAGGAGCCAGCCGATCGTGGCGATGGCGGCGAGATCGGTGAGGAGGCGAAGTATCGGGGTTCCCAGGACCACGAGGGCGCCTGGATCGGGAAGCCCAGGTGCAGCAGCCGTATACGAGCCCCCGGTAATGACCAGGGAGACCATTAAGACGCTGATCATCGCGATGACCAAGGCCAAGGAGACCAGACCTAGGGGCGTCGAAGGTGTTTTTACGGTGGGCTTGGTCATACCTGATGCTCCTGATGCACCCCTTGACCCTATGCGGAACCCCCTCAAGGTTGCGAGGGGATCGGGCAAGGTCACATCTTGGGGAATCCACCTCCCGTCAATACACGCGGCATTCGACACAATGGGTCCATGACCTCCCGTCCGTGGCTGCTCTCGGCGACCCCGATTGCACCCCCAAAGGCGCTCAATCCCAAGGTCCGGTTTTTGCTCTATGCGGGGCTAGTCACCGGAATTTGGTCGGGCTTGTTGTGCTTGATCGTGTTTGGGATTGCTCTGGTCTGTGGCGTCCCCTTTGATGTGAGCCGATCGCAAGATGCCGATCCAACGTCGTTGACATGGGTATTCGTACTTCTACTACCGGTAGCTGCAGCCCTTGTTGGCGCATTGTTGTCCGGGCTCACTCTTGGCCGTCGATTCGCAAAACGAATCGTGTTCTGGGTTGGAACTCTGATTGCCCTTGTGTCCCTTTCAGGGCCGATTATGCAGCCGGACTCAGTGCTGTGGTCAACACGCGTGTTACTGATCGTGATGCATGCCATCACTTGGTTCTTAGTTGTTCCGCAACTTGCTCGAATCGTCGGTGACTCTGAGCCGCGTAATAGTGAGAATCGAACGTTTGATGTTGGTGTGAACGCATGAGCACAGAGGTGAAGAAACGTTCAGGTGTAGTCGCGGCCTTCGTTGCGTTGCGACCACGGCAGTGGCTCAAGAATGTTTTGGTATTTGCAGCACCTTTGGCTGCTGGTTCCGTTTTTGAAGTTGATGTGTTCTGGCCAACAGTCGGAGCCTTTATTGCGTTTTGTCTCGTGTCAAGTTCTACATATCTGATCAATGACCTGCGCGATATCAAGAATGATCAGCAGCATCCAACAAAACGCTTTCGTCCGATTCCAGCTGGAGAACTTCCACCAGTTATTGCAGCAGTTATGGCAATTGTGTTGGTTGTTGCCGCGGGAGCACTTGCCTTCGCGGTCAGGCCAGAGCTCGCTGGCGTTATTGGCATCTACTTTGTCTTTACACTCTCGTATTCACTTGGGTTAAAGCGTGAGCCAGTAATTGAACTGGCATTGCTCTCCATGGGTTTCCTGTTGCGTGCTGTGGCTGGCGGTGTCGCGTCGAATCTTCCAATCTCACAATGGTTCTTAATCGTTGCTGGGTTCGGATCGCTGTTTATGGCCGCAGGTAAACGGTATTGCGAACTGTCTTGGCTGGAAGCCACTGTTGGTGATCAGCCAGAAATTAAGCGCAAGAGCCTTGAGGGTTACACCCTGAGCTACTTGAGATTTGTCTGGGGAACTGCCGCAGCGGTAACCATCACTGCTTATTGCTTGTGGGCCTTTGAAGTGGGTGCAGCACCATCGACCCTTCCTTGGGCGCAGTGGTCAGTGCTTCCTTTTGTCTTAGCAATTTTGCGTTATGCAGTTGGCATTGACAAAGGCAAAGCTGAGGCGCCGGAGGACGCAGTACTTCATGACAAGGTGCTGTTAATTCTTGGTTTTGCATGGATCGTTCTTTTTGGCCTAGGTGCGTTGGGAGTTTGATATGACACAGTCACTCTCACTTTCTCAAGGTGAGCAACTGCTTACGGGTTGGGGACGCACCTGCCCGAGCTCAGCTCGCGTCACTGAGTGTTCGTCAGTAGAGCAAGTGCAGGCAGCTATTCGCGGGGCAGGGCCACGTGGAGTGTTAGCCCGAGGCCTGGGGCGTTCATACGGTGATGCCGCGCAAAGCGGTGGCGCAACTGTGTTGAATCTGCAATCAATGAATTCGATTGCATATGACGCTGAAGCGGGAACAATCACTGCAGGCGCGGGTGCAAGCTTGGATGCCATCATGCGTGCAGCCGTCCCGCAAGGTGCTTTCGTGCCTGTAACACCAGGTACTCGAATGGTGACAGTCGGTGGAGCCATTGGCGCCGATGTGCATGGCAAGAATCACCATGTCGATGGAACCTTCGGTTCACATGTGAAGTCGTTGACCCTGGTGGATGGCTCTGGTGAAGTGCATGAGCTCACTCCTGATGGCCACACCCGTGAACATTTTTGGGCAACTGTTGGAGGCATGGGTCTTACCGGCGCTGTCACTCAAGCAACCTTTGATGTCATCCCAGTAACGAGTTCGCTCATCAGCGTGGATACCGAACGCGTAAACGATCTCGATGAAGTGATGTCGAAAATGGTCGAGGGAGACAATAAATACCGCTATACCGTTGCGTGGATTGACACTGTTTCGCCAAGCGGACGAGGCGTAATTACCAGCGGAGACCATGCACCGCTAGAGCAACTGAATACAAAACAGAAACTCGAAGCGCTCGCGTTCGATCCCAAAGCTATCGCCACTGCGCCTTCGATCATTCCTGGTGGCTTGTTGAACAAGATCACCATTCGTGCATTCAATGAAGCGTGGTTTCGCAAAGCACCGAAGTCACGCACGGATGAACTTCAATCGATTGGCGCCTTCTTCCATCCCCTTGATGGTGTTGCTGACTGGAATCGAATTTACGGGCCGCGTGGGTTCTTGCAATATCAATTTGTTGTTCCCGATAGCGCCGGCTACCTCATTCGCACCGCCCTAGATCGATTGCGCGAGGTGGGTGCTCCGAGTTTCCTTACTGTTCTGAAGCGATTCGGGGCTGCAAATCCTGCGCCACTCTCATTTCCGCAGGCGGGATGGACCTTGGCAGCCGATGTTCCCGCGGGAATCGATGGACTGGGTGCCGCATTGGACGAGTTAGACGAACATGTTGCGAATGTTGGTGGACGTTTATATCTCGCAAAGGATTCACGTCAGTCTCCACAAATATTCGCGCGCACCTATCCACGGTTAAGCGAATGGCAAATGGTTCGAGATGCCCTAGATCCGCAAGGTGTGTTTACTTCAGACCTTGCTCGCAGACTTTCTATTTAGTACTTCACTTATTAAGGGGAACACATGAACGACGCACTCGGTGAGCCACAGTCAGTACTAGTACTGGGAGGCTCGAGTGAGATTGCTTTGGCAACGGTTAAGGCTTTACCTCACCGCCGGCTACGTCGTGTCATTCTTGCTGCGCGCCCTTCAACCGCCCGTGACCTTGCCGTCTCGACTTTGACGTCCGAAGGTATTTCAGGAGTTACGGCCGTTGATTTCGATGCCAAGAGCACGGAATCACATAGTGCGTTTATTAATGAGATCTTCGACGCTGGCGATATTGACATCGTCCTGTTGGCGTTCGGCGTACTTGGTGATCAAGAGGCTGCTGAAGCAGATCCAGCATTGGCTGTTGAAATCGCAACAACAAACTACACGGGTGCGGTAAGTATTGGTCTCCATGTTGCTCGTCGGTTGCGCATGCAAGGGCATGGTTCGCTCGTTGTGTATTCGAGTGTCGCTGGCGACCGTGCCCGCCGTTCGAACTTCATCTATGGTTCAACGAAGGCGGGCCTCGATGCATTCGCACAAGGACTCGGGGATGCGTTGCACAAGACTGGTGCACATGTGCTCGTTGTACGCCCAGGAATGGTGCGAACAAAGATGAGTGCGGGATTACCGGAAGCTCCGATGACAACTGATGCAAGTGTGGTTGCAGACATCGTTGTGAAGTCGCTGCGAAAGGGCAAGGAAACGGTGTATGCGCCAGGCCCATTGCGCTTCGTCATGGCAGGACTTAAGTCAATGCCACGATCGGTATTTCGCAAGCTGCCTCGTTAGTGCATTGCTACGCGAGATTACTCATGTGATCTTGCTTGCTATGGGGGGAACTTTCTCAAAGGCCTGAGCACCCAAGTGTGCTTCGTGCCAAACTGCGAACATGTCGCATTCAGTTAACCTCGGACATCCGCGCCGGTGGTTAGTGCTGATTGTGTTGTGTCTTGTTCTTGTGACCGTCACCATGCAGGTGTCCATCCTTAATACGGCACTGCCTACCTTGGTGCACGAACTTGATGCTTCGGATGCGCAGCTGCAGTGGATCGTAGATGCCTACATTGTCGTCTTGGCTGGCCTTACTCTCACGGGCGCAGCGATAGGGGATAAATATGGGCGGAAAAAGGCGTTACTTCTTGGCTTAGTGCTCACAATGATCACGATTAGCGGCGCATCCATGGCCACTGATCCCACTCAATTAATAGTGTGGCGGGCATTAATGGGGGTGGGAGCCGCACTCACCATGCCCGCCACACTTTCAATTTTGGTGGATGTGTTTCGCGAAAAGAAGGAACGACGAAAGGCAATCGCCTATTGGTCGTTAATGAACGCAATCGGATCCTTCATTGGGCCGATCACGGGAGGTTTACTTCTCGCTTGGTTTAGTTGGCAAGCGTGCTTCATCGTGAACCTTCCAGTGCTGGCCATCACTGTGGTGCTCTGTGCTTTGCTTGTTCCAGATTCCCATGATCCTGACACGGCACGTTTTGACTTACTGGGTGCACTCTTCTCAACAGTGGCCCTTGCAACGCTGATCTGGGCAGTGATTGAAGCACCAGGGCACGGTTGGACAAGTCCAACTATCCTCGCCGGCTTCGCAGTTGGATTGCTCTTCGCCCTGTTGTTCTTTTGGTGGGAGAACACGACATCGTCGCCAATGTTCGAACTAACGTTGATGAAGAGTCGGCAGCTGAGCGCGGCGGCTGTAACACTCACATTTGCCTTTATTGCGATGTCAGGGGCAATGTTTTTGGCAACGATCACATTGCAACTCGTGAAAGGTTATTCCCCATTACAGGCGGCCATCGCTACTTCCGGGCCAATCGTGTGCGTGAATCTCCTTGTTGTACCTCGAGCACCATGGATCATGCAGACCTTCGGTTTACGACGCACGATCGCATTTGGCACCGCTATGACCGGAGTTTCCGCATTGGCAATGACAGCTACGAGTGCGACCTCTCCATATTGGATGTTGGGCCTAGCTTTTGCGTTCATGGCCACTTCATTCAGCGTCTTCATGCCTGCAAGCACGGAGGCGATGATGACAGCGGTGCCACCAGAAAAGTCAGGTGGTGCATCAGCACTGAATCAGATCACCCGCCAGTCAGGACAAGCCCTTGGTATTGCGCTCCTTGGAGGCATTGCCACGGTTGGTTTCCAGAGTCGATTCAGCCAGTCAGCTGATTCGATCCCAGGTGTCACGCCTGAACAACTCCAAGGCGCTGATGCTTCACTTTCGGCAGCCGTGCACCTTGCAGACACGCTGCCGGCTGAAAGTCATCAATCGCTCATGGAGGTCGCAGGCTCCGCATACCTCTACGGAATGAAGATTGCCTTGATTTTGGCCGCGGTCTTGGCCTTCTCAGGCGCGATTTTTGCAGTGAGGTCGATCCCGCATCGGATCACTCACGCAGGTGATGTGGAGGAAAGCTGGGACGAAGAAGATGATTTTGCGAAATGATGGAAAACTTCGAAAACTGAAAGAAAGTGAGTGACCATGCGGTACGCCAAGTTGGGCAACTCAGGGTTATCCGTGTCCAAAATTTGCCTAGGTGCAATGAGTTTCGGTACCCCTGATCGAGGCCCTCATGCTTGGACGATGAATGAAGAAGACAGCAGAGTCATCATTAAGAACGCACTTGATGCAGGTATTAACTTTTTCGACACGGCGAATATCTATTCAGCAGGAAGTAGTGAAGAGATCCTTGGCAAGGCTCTCAATGATTTTGCAGACCGCGATGAAGTCGTAATCGCAACCAAACTCAATGGTGCAATGCGCAAGGACGCAAATGCGGCGGGGTTGTCTCGTAAAGCGGTAATGACAGAAATTGACCACAGTTTGCGTCGCCTTGGCACCGATTACGTGGATCTCTATCAGATTCATCGTTTCGATCGCCGAACACCAGTTGAAGAAACGATGGAAGCACTTCATGATGTCGTGAAATCAGGGAAGGTTCGCTATATAGGCGCATCCTCAATGTATGCCTGGCAGTTCTCGAAGATGCAGTACACCGCCGAAATCAATGGCTGGAACAAGTTCATTTCTATGCAGGATCACTACAATTTGCTGCACCGCGAAGAAGAACGCGAGATGTTGCCGTTGTGTATTGATCAAGGCGTTGGTGTGATTCCTTGGAGTCCATTGGCTCGTGGTCGGCTTACTCGTCCGTGGGACACGGTAAGTGCTCGCAGTGAAACCGATGAGTTCGGACAGAGTTTGTATCACGATGATGACAAAGTGATTGTTGAACAAGTAGAAGCGATCGCTAAACACCATGGAGTTCCTGCAGCACAGGTTGCTCTCGCCTGGGTATTAGCCAAACCTGGAATCACGTCTCCAATTGTGGGTGTCACGAAACCACAGCACTTGTCTGACGCAATTGCTGCACTTGATGTAAAACTTACGGAAGATGACATGACTGCTCTCGAGCAGCCGTATACACCTAGGGCTATTGCCGGATTCCAATAATGGTTCGTGCCATATTTGCGGCCCTGAGTATTGGGAACTATCGAAAGTTCTTTATTGGCCAAGCATTTTCACTCCTAGGTACGTGGATTCAGTCTGTTGCTATTGCTTGGTTAGTTCTTGAAATCACGGGCTCTGCTGCATCGATTGGCTTTGCGGTCG
>CANFTO010000044.1 GCA_947449945.1 Actinomycetota bacterium
AAGTTTGATCGCACAACCGTCGATTCTCTTTCTCGACGAACCAACCACAGGCCTTGACCCACGTTCGCGTCTTGGCATGTGGGATGTCATTAACGGGCTCGTTGCTGACGGCACCACTGTGCTGCTCACCACTCAATACCTTGAAGAAGCCGACCAACTTGCTGACGAGATCGTGGTTATCGATCACGGTCAAGTCATTGCACAAGGAACCGCCGAAACATTGAAGGATCAAATCGGTGGCGATCGCATTGAGATCTCCATCGTCGATCCCACCCGCGTCGACGATGCAGTTGCAGCGATTCGTTCAGTGAGTAGCGGTGACCCACTTGTGGAGGAACTTAAGATCTCTGCTCCTGTCACAGGTGGATCAACAGTGCTAGTCAATGCAATTCGCGCTCTTGACGTGCAAGGCGTGGAAGTTGGAGACATTGTGTTGCGTCGACCAACACTTGACGATGTCTTCTTATCGGTCACAGGCCATGTTGCAGAAGAGGTCGCTGTCCCAACTGGCAAACCAAAGCGCGGAAGGGGTCGCAAATGACCACCTCAACTCCTACACGTAAGCGTCCATTCTTCGGTTGGAACATTTCAGATGGCGCCGTTGTCTCGCGCTTTTCACTCGTGCAAACCCTGCGCGTACCGGAACTAATGTTCTTCTCGCTCGTGCAGCCCGTGATGTTCGTCTTGCTCTTTGCTTATGTATTTGGCGGAGCTATCCCTATCGCTGGCGCTGGCGCAACTCCGGCTGATGCTGCAGATATTTACCGTAACTACCTAATGCCAGGCATCTTTGGTCAAACAGTTGCGTTCGCCGCCGCCGCAAGCACCGTGGGCATGGCTGAGTCCATGTCCACAGGTTTGATCGATCGTTTCCGCTCATTGCCAATGGCCTCAGGTGCCGTTCTCATTGGACGCACCTTCGCCGATGCCGCTCGACAAATTCTTGTGCTGTTGGTTCTCTCAATCACCGGCCTGCTTGTTGGATGGCGCATCACCGGTGGTTTCTGGAATGCCGTGGGTGCTTACGCACTGCTTCTTCTTTTTGCTTACGCCGTGTCATGGGTTGGCGCTTCTATCGGTCTTGCGATGCCAAACGTGGAAACCGCAAGCACCGCAGGATTGATCTGGCTGTTCCCACTGACGTTCTTGTCGAACGCCTTCGTACCTATTAGTTCGATGCCTTCGTGGTTGCAAACCATTGCCGCCTACAACCCAGTTTCGACATTGGTGCTGGCGACGCGACAACTCTTTGGCAACCCGACAGGTATCCAGCCCGATTACTGGCCAATGAACAACCCAGTGATCTACACAATCGGTTCGTGCCTGGTGATCATTGCGATCTTTGCGACGATCTCGATTCGCAAGTACAAGCAGACAACCGCAAAATAGTTTTCGCGTTTCGCTACTTACTTCATATTTAGAGTTTTTCGACGGGTGCGTAGCGAAGTAGCAAACGCTTAACTCCCGCTGAACCAAAGTCGATTGTCGCGTCTGCCTTTTCGCCGCTTCCAGCAGTGCTGACAACTGTGCCCAAACCAAACTTGCTGTGAGTAACGCGGTCACCTGCTGAAAGATTCAAGACAGGGCCAGCATTGACGACACGATCACCAAGGCGCAGTGCGCTGCTGTTGCGCGAAGCTGTTGAGGGGATGAAGCTCTGCCGTACCGGCTCTTCTCGGCGCCAGTTCAATGACTCTTCAGGGATTTCATCCAGAAAACGCGATGCTGGGTTATATGAAGGTGCACCCCAAGCTGAACGCATCATTGAACGCGAGAGGTAGAGACGCTCGCGTGCGCGCGTAATGCCTACGTAGGCAAGGCGTCGCTCTTCTTCGAGTTCCTTATTGTCACCTAGGGAGCGCATGTGCGGGAAGACGCCATCTTCCATGCCGGTCAGGAATACCACTGGGAATTCCAGGCCCTTGGCGGTGTGCAGCGTCATCAAGGTGACTACGCCACCTTCACCGTCAGGAATCTGATCGGCATCTGCCACCAGTGCAATGCGTTCGAGCAAATCGATGAGCGTGCCTTCGGGGTTATCGTCAACAAATTCCTGAGCAACAGATTCAAGTTCAGCCAAGTTTTCTAAGCGTCCCTCGTCTTGCGGATCACTTGATTGGGTCAACTCTTTGACATAACCCGATTGCTCGAACACTGCCTGCAAAATTGTTGCCGCATCGGAACCTGATTCAAGAAGCGTGCGCAAACTGCGCATCATTTCCACAAATGGAGCGATGCTGCTGATCGAGCGACTTGCCATCCCTGGAGCTTCTTGAGCGCGCTCAAGCGCTTCCCAAAATGTGATGCGCTCGCGCTGCGCAAAGGCTTCAACCATTGCTTCGGCACGATCGCCAATTCCGCGCTTTGGGACATTCAAGATTCGACGCAGCGAAACATCGTCAGCAGGGTTTGCTAAAGCACGCAAGTAAGCAATCGCATCTTTAACTTCCTTGCGCTCATAGAAGCGCACACCGCCAACAACCTTGTAGGGCATGCCCACCCGAATGAACACATCTTCAACGGATCGCGACTGAGCGTTAGTGCGATAGAACACCGCAACATCACTTGGCTTAACCCCATGGTGATCAGTGAGCAAATCAATTTCGCCAGCAATAAATGACGCTTCATCGTGCTCATCATCAGCCACGTAGGCAACGATGCGCTCACCATCACCAGCATCAGTCCACAAATTTTTCGCGCGGCGGCTCTGGTTACGCGAAATCACAGCGTTGGCTGCGGTCAGAATTGTTTGGGTTGATCGGTAGTTCTGTTCAAGCATGATTGTTTTCGCTTTTGGGTAATCGCGTTCGAACTCTTCGATGTTGCGAATCGTGGCGCCACGGAATGCGTAAATAGATTGATCTGCGTCACCCACAACACACAACTCACCGGCCTTCAAACTTTCGGTGTCATGTCCAACGAGCTCTTTCACGAGCTGGTATTGCGCATGGTTGGTGTCTTGGTATTCGTCAACCATGATCTGACGAAAACGGCGGCGATAGTGCTCTGCAACGTCAGGGAACAACTGCAGCAGCGCAACTGTGCTGCCGATCAAATCGTCGAAGTCAAAGGCACTGGCACGACGCAAACGTTCCTGATACATCCGGTACGCGCTCGCCAGAGTTTCTTCCATCTGATTACTCGCACGCGTTGCATACGTTTCTTCGTCAATAAGTTCGTTCTTAAGGTTTGACACCTGAGCCAAGAAGCTTCTCGGTGTGAACTTCTTTGGATCCAGATCAAGATCGCGAATAACCAAGGTCATCAGGCGCAGGGCATCCTGCTGGTCGTAAATCGTGAAACTGCTGGAGATGCCCAACCGCTTTGATTCCGCTCTCAGGATTCGCACGCAGGCACTATGGAACGTTGACACCCACATTGACTTTGCTGACGGCCCAACGAGCTCGGCCACGCGCTCTTTCATCTCACCAGCGGCTTTATTGGTGAAGGTAATTGCCAGAATTTCGCCCGGACGAGCATCGCCCGTGGCGAGCAGATGAGCAATGCGACGGGTCAGAACTCGAGTTTTCCCAGAACCAGCGCCAGCCACGATGAGTAGTGGTCCCCCACGGTGCTCAACAGCTGCTCGTTGAGCGTCATTGAGATCGTCGAGGAGTTCGGCTGCTGAAGTCACCGATGCATCGTACGCGCCGCGACCGACATCGCCGTCAGGCGTTACTTCACGTACCCCACGAGTGTGGCAACGAACTTGGTTGCCACAGTGGAACTGACCTGGATCTTGCCGTCAGCCCCCACAGGAGCCAGAACGAGCGCTGCATATTTCGCATTGGCCATCACCGGTGCTGAACGCGTACCCGGAGCCTGACCACCAGAGGCATACACCGCCAAGGTTCCATCTGCCGTTGCTTTCCTCGTTTGAACGCGAAGCAACACAGCCTTCAGTCGCTTCATTCCAGGCAGACCTAGAGTTCGCGCTGCTTTGAAGAGTTGCGGCGTTGCCGGGTCAACGGTTCCTTGCATCATGACTTTAGGATTCATTGGGATGACCGTTGGCGGCGTATCACTCGTGCCAAAGCCAAGTACTTCGACTCGAATTTGAACCGCAGATGATGGCGAGGCGCTCATCGTGAGATTGCTGCCATTGACAGGAACAATCATCACCGCCTTTTTCATTTCGGTTTTAGGAAACTTCACCTTTAAAGATTCAGTTGCCGTTGAGCGACCTATGCGAAGGAAACCCTTCTTCGCTGCTTCCTTGGTCGTTACGAACACCACCGCACTTCGTGCAGTAGCGGGAAGGCCGGCGAGCGAGATAGTTCGTGATTCGCCTGCCTGAATTGGAGCGTCGCTGGTGGTTTCAAATCCGACAACGGATCCAACTGCTTGGAATTCACTTGGCTCGGGCTCAAGCGGCGGTGGGCTCGCAGGAGTGATGGTTTGCGCTGGCGCCTTTTCAGGTGCCTTCGTGGTAGCTGGCGATGCACTTGGGGATGGCGTGAAGACCGGGACCGCACCAGCTGGCGTTGAACCGCTCGTAGTCGTTGGTAATGCAGCAGCGGCGCCTGTTGCATCGGCCTTGTAGTAGCCCAAGACTTCTACGACAACGTCAGTTGCACCTGTTGATGTAGCAATAGCAATCGTGCCATCAGTCGACACTGGAATGGTGGTTTCAGCACTGGCATCTGAATTCATGCCCACTTCAAAAAGCGGCTGACTCTTATCTTGCCCAGGTGACCACACCCGCAATGTTGCTTTTGCATTTGAACCTTGCGCCGTTACGCGCACACGTACTGAACCGACATTGTTTGATGGGATGCCACCGACGCCAGCGATTTTTGGAAACAGACGATGTGAATCACCGGTCCATCGATCTTGTTCGAGCCTGCATCGTTGAGCAACGCCAAGGCCTGCTCGCGTATCAAGTACACGAACTGGACCAACTGGAATCAGATCGCCACGAGCTTCTGGGTATTTCGTGCTCGCACCCGAACTCGCACGTGCGCAATAAGGCGCAGTAATGGGGTTACCCGTCCACATGGATGTGGTGCCCGCCGCACCATCCCAGGTGAACGAAATATGAATGTGGTTACGGTGACACGTCGTGTCTGAGGCTGGATCTGGCTTTGAGAAACAACCTTTCAACTCAGTCCAACCGCGACCTACGTCATACCCACGCCAAATGCGATCGTTCCAGCCGATGTACATCACGCCCATGCGCATTGCATTGCCATAGGGAATGCCTGCAGCGTCAGGTCCAAGTAACCACGTCAAAAATGTTTCAGCATTTGCACGCTCTTGTGCTTTGCGAACATCTGTCATCCAGTCCAAAGCGCGGCCTTCTTTGTGCTCGCTTTGATCGCCAACATCGCAACCGCGTGGGATCCACACGGTTTGCGTGGCTCCGTAGGTTGCCTTAATTAGGTCAGCTGCACGTTGAGCACCTGGCTTAATCGTGGGATCGCACGTTTGCTGACCCTCATAGGTTGGAGCAATGTCTGCGACAGGTGGAACGGGCGCAGGGTTTGTCGGTGCTGGTGCTGCAGGGAGGCCCACACCGGGAACAGGTGGTCCGCCAACCACGCCTGTCCACGTTGTTGAAGTCCAACCGGAATCATTGGCCTGCGCGAACGGAGCAATCGAAACCAGTAACGTTGCTGCCAGAACCGCCGACGTCAACGCGCGGACGCCATGAGGGCGTCGTCGATTAGACAGGGCAAAGCGCCCGTGGCGGGGAAGCACCCGCCTATGGTGTCACGAAAGTGGCTCCTGTGACGAATGTGACGAGTGGGATTTGACCCCAATCAGTGTGATCGGGGTCACATAGAGGGAAAGAGTGGCTCATGGTCGATGGAATCGAACGCGTACTCGTGGTGACCGCCCATCCTGACGACGTCGATTTTGGCGCTGCCGGCACAGTGGCGACCCTCACCGCCGCGGGTATCCACGTGAGCTATTGCATCGCCACGAACGGTGACGCAGGCGGTTTCGACCCCGCTGTCCCCCGGTCAGAAATCCCCAAAATTCGCCAAGCTGAGCAAACTGCTGCCGCTGCGATTCTGGGAGTCACCGACCTGCACTTCCTGGGCTACAAAGACGGCGAACTGACCGTTTCCCATGATCTTCGACGCGATATCAGTCGAGTGATCCGCCAGATCAAACCTCAACTCATGATCATTCAGTCCCCCGAGCGCAACTGGTCTCGAATCCCCGCGTCACACCCTGATCACATGGCAGCTGGTGAGGCCGCAATATTTGCGATCTACCCAGACGCACGTAATCAATTCGCCCACCCATCGCTTTTTGATGATGAAGGGCTTGAGCCTTGGACGGTGCACCAAGTGTGGGTGATGGCCGGACCAAACCTTGATCACTACGTCGACATCACTGATCAGTTTGATCGCAAGCTTGCAGCACTCAAAGCCCACGAGAGTCAAACCGCGCATATTGACGGCTTTGCCGACTTCATTCGCGGATGGGGTGCAGGAACAGCAAAGGCGGCCAACTTTGAAGAAGGCCGCCTCGCTGAGGGGTTCATGAAAGTTCAGATTCCCTAATTAGCGAAGTTCACTTTCACTGTCGCCTGAGATGCATTTGCCGATGGTTTTACCGTGCACTGCATTCCGTCTTTCACGAAATATTTCTTTATTGATTTCGCGTTGCCAGGAGTCGTAGTGATCACACACTGAGCGGGGACCGTTGCCGGAACCTGAACTGCAATCTTGTTAAGTGCGAACCTTTCCTTTGCATTTAACTTCTTCTGCTTAGCGTCCATGGTTACAGTTCCGGTCACTACATGCGGCTGTGCTGCGCGCACACTGACACCTGAAGTAATAGACACCAATGCCTTCGACGCTAAATGGCCATTGAGCTGAATAGTGGTTGCGCCAATCGGGATGGATGCTGGAATGCGAACCCACATCGAAATCTTTCCTTGCGCATCCGTGTTGAGCGAGGCTGCTGAACTCGCATTTTTACCCACATATGCCGACACCGTTGTTCCTGGCGCAAAACCACCGGCTTGAATCATCGCCACGTCACCTTGAGCAAACGTTGGCGATACTTTTGCGCGCAAATCTCCAGCACGCGCCGTGACTGAGCACGTTGGCGCTGGCGTTGTGCCAGGAATTGGCGTGCCCGAAACAAACGAAGGTGGTGGCGTAAATTGCATGCCGGGATTGAGCGGAAGGACAACCGGTGGCTGCTGCACATTTGGTGTGTAGCCAAACTGACCGGCAGCGAAACTCTGCAATCCGCCATCGTTGGTCAAGTGGATCAACCCGTCAATCACATGTACATACAGTCCTGGCGCAAGGTCTCGAGCCGTCAATTGTTGGACATTCGAAGCCGTTGAATTAGGGCCGATTGTGCACGGCGCAATCAAGGATGACCCACAAGCAGTTGTTAGGGCTGTGTCACTTGTTGACTGCGTACAAGTTCCTGGTTGGTTACCAACAATCGTGGTTGAGGACCCAGTCAGTGGAAGCAAGGGGTCAGACAGCGTCACGAAGCCAACGCTCACAACAGGTCCAAAATGTTGAGCAACCAACGTTGAACCAGTTGTTCCCGATGTGGAGCCTGAGGAGCCGGCTGCCGGTGGTGCCGAACAGACGCCTGTCCCGGTTGCCCACTTTGAACGCGTCTCGTTCCAAGCAGCAATCGTGGCCGGAGTGCCGGACCAAAACTGCACGCCGAGCAAATCAAATGGCGACGCGGTGTAGAGATACCAAAAAGTCGCGTCTACGCCGAGAGCTTTGGAATCTGCATACGTCTGCTTGAGAAGTTCAGCTCCTTGCGCATCGGTGTAATCCGTTGCTGGCGTTGTGCCAGGACCAGCGAGTCCGTAGTTCACTTCGGTATCCCAAATCGGACGCTCAAGCACTGAATTTGCAGAGTCTGGCAGCGCAATCGCCAATGATGTTTGCCAATTCTTAATCAACGTTGCGCGATCGGCTGCAGTACCAGTTCCACTCGGGTAAGAATGAATCGCAAAACCATCAAAGGCATATGAAGGATTGGTTTTTGCGGCTTGGTTAATGAATCCCGAAACGAAAACGTTCATGGCGTTACCCAGACGCAGCGTTGTCGATGGTGCGAGCACAATCGCTGAAGGGTCACCTGCCTTGATAATCGAGTACGCACGAGCAGTCAGATCGGCTAACTGTTCAGCTGAGCCGCTCCAAAAGGTTTTGATGTTTCCTTCGTTCCAGAGTTCATACGCATCGATCCTGCTCCCGAAGGTACTCACGAGTGTTCTGACGTAGTTGTCGAAAAATTCCGGGTTTGACGGAGGGCTTGCTGAACCAGCACCAAAACGCGCATCACCAGCAGTTGGATCTGCCGCAGCCCACTGCGGGGTCAGACCCATGACATACAACGCCTTTGCTCCTGAGCTATGTGCCTGATCAAGTCGATCGCTGAGCACCTTCATCGCCGTTGGGTCAGGAGTATTACTCGAAGGGAAAAGGTTGCGCCACGCTACTTGCTCATCCCATAAGCGCAGGTAACCCGCGGTAACAGGGACTTTGGTACCGATGCCGATTTCCGGAGCAGCCTGAAGCGACACAAACGAATCAGTCGTAGACTTGCACGCCTGCAAAATAGGAATACCCGGATCTGTATCTGCTTGAGCTGTCTGTACAGACTGCATACCTAAACCGATAACCATGCCGAAACTGGCAACCGCAACAAACGCCTTCGAAATACGCATGAGGTCAATGTAACCCGAGGGTGAGCTACGTCCTAGTTGGCGCTACTCCCATTCGATCGTGCCCGGTGGCTTGCTCGTAATGTCGAGCACCACTCGGTTCACTTCACGCACTTCATTGGTGATTCTCGTGGAAATCCGTTCAAGCACGTCATAAGGCAGACGTGACCAGTCAGCGGTCATGGCATCTTCGCTGGAAACCGGACGCAACACGATGGGATGACCATAGGTGCGGCCATCTCCCTGCACACCAACAGAACGCACATCGGCAAGAAGCACCACTGGGAACTGCCAGACATCTCGATCTAGGCCTGCCACTGTTAACTCTTCGCGTGCGATGGCATCGGCATCGCGAAGAATCTCAAGGCGATTCTCATCAATCGCACCAACGATGCGAATCGCAAGGCCTGGGCCTGGGAATGGATGGCGCCACACAATTTCAGGAGGCAAGCCAAGATCAAGACCTACCTGACGCACTTCATCCTTAAACAACGTGCGCAACGGTTCAATTAACTTGAACTGCAAGTCATCTGGCAAGCCACCAACATTGTGGTGACTCTTAATGTTTGCGGTGCCAGTACCGCCACCTGACTCCACTACATCGGGGTAAAGGGTGCCTTGAACCAGCCACTCAACTTTTTCACCTGATGCGCCTGCCTCAGCAATGACATCGCGTTCAGCAGCTTCAAAGACGCGAATGAATTCGCGGCCGATGATTTTGCGCTTCTGCTCGGGGTCAATCACTCCTGCAAGATGATTCAAGAATTGCTCTTTGGCATTCACGACAACCAATTTGATGCCAGTTGCAGCAACGTAATCCTGCTCAACCTGCTCTGCCTCACCCTTACGCAGCAAACCATGATCAACGAACACACAGGTGAGCTGATCCCCAACAGCCTTATGAACCAATGCTGCAGCAACGGCTGAATCAACACCGCCGGAAAGTCCGCAGATCACGCGACCAGTGCCGACCTTTTCCCGAATTATGGCAACTTGCTCATCGATCACATTCGACATCGTCCATGTTGGTTCTAGGCCAGCGATGTTGCGTAAGAAGTTCACGAGGATGGTTTGACCATGCTCACTGTGAAGCACTTCTGGGTGGTACTGAACGCCAGCCATTTTGCGTTCGAGGTTTTCAAATGCCGCGACAGGGGCACCTGGAGTACTTGCTGAAATTTCAAATCCCTGGGGCGCAACGCTGACGCCATCACCATGCGACATCCACACCTGATGGGTTGCTGGGATGCCTTCAAAGAGTTTGCCTGATGCACTCACTGTGAGGGGCGTACGGCCGTATTCCCGACCACCAGTGTTTTCCACAGTGCCGCCAAGTGTCTGGGCCATAGCTTGGAAGCCATAGCAAATCCCAAATACAGGAATCCCGAGTTCAAGAATTGCAGGATCAAGGGCAGGCGCACCATCGTCATACACAGATGAAGGTCCACCACTGAGCACGATGGCAGCAGGGCTCTTTGCTTGTACTTCACCAGCCGTGATCGTGTGAGGAACGATTTCCGAATAGACCTTACCTTCGCGCACACGGCGAGCAATGAGTTGCGCATACTGCGCACCGAAGTCAACGACGAGAACTGTTGGCTGTGCACTCACCTGTATTGCCTAACGTTGAAGGAACAAACTTACGAACTAAACGCACCCATGAAACCAAAAATGACCAAGATGAGGCCATTAATCACCACACCCAAAATCACAGTGATCTTGAGCCATCGACGAGCCAATCTGCTGGATTTGCTTGCAGCGTCAAGGTCACCACGATCAACCGCAGACATTGTTTTCATCGCAAAGATCAAAGCCACAATTCCGAAAGGAAAGAAGCACAACGCAGTTGCCGCGACAGCCCACCAGAGGTAGGTGCGTGGCGCAGCGACTGCGACTACTTCCACTTCATCCATGGTCGTAATTAACCAATGACCATTTCAACGCGCTGGAATTCCTTGAGATCGCTATAGCCCGTGGTTGCCATTGCCTTGCGCAATGCACCAGCGATATTCATGGTTCCATCAGCTTGGCGACTCGGCCCATGGAGCACTTCAGCAAAAGTTCCCGATTGCTCCAAGGTGTTGCGCTTACCTCGTGGCAAATGTGGATGCCAGGCTTCTGCACCCCAGTGTGCGCCCTTACCTGGCGCATCAGTTGCACGTGCAAGTACCGAGCCAAGCATCGCTGCATCTGCTCCACATGCGAATGCCTTCACGATGTCACCACTTCGACCAAGGCCACCATCGGCAATCACGTGAACATAACGGCCACCGGATTCATCAAGGTAGTCGCGACGCGCAGCAGCAACGTCAGCGATTGCACTTGCCATCGGCACACGCACACCAAGAACGTCAGAGGTTGTTGAATCTGATGTCCCACCAAAGCCAACGAGCACTCCGGCTGCACCAGTGCGCATCAGATGAAGCGCGGCTTGGTAAGTAGCGCAGCCACCAACAATGACAGGCGCATCCAAGTCATAGATGAACTGCTTGAGGTTGAGTGGTTCATCATCGGCAGTGACATGCTCCGCTGAAACGGTGGTTCCACGGATCACAACGAGATCAGCACCCGCCTTAGCAACAACTGGCGCGAGCGCCGCAGTTGCTTGTGGACTGACGGCAACAGCAACAGTGATGCCTGCTGCTTTGAGTTCAGTAACACGCCGTGCAACCAACTCTGGATCCACGGTCGCTGCTGCGTAGATTTCCTGAAGTCTCTTGGTTGCCTTTTCTGCAGGAAGCGAAGCGATCTCTGCAAGCAACTTCGTTGGGTCCTCATAACGACCCCAAAGACCTTCAACATTCAAGGTTGCCAACATTCCAAGATCATTCAGAGTTTGCGCTGACGCCGGTGAAACTATGGAATCCATAGGAGCTGCGATAAACGGCAACTTGAACTGGTACGCATCAATATTCCAGTTAGTCGATACGCCTTGGGGGTCACGCGTGCGTCGGCTGGGCGCAATCGCTACTTCATCAAAGGTGTAGCCACGGCGGGCGCGCTTGGTCCCACCAATCTCAATGGTGTCCACTTGGTTTCCTTATCGACCGGTGTAGTTCGGAGCTTCAATGGTCATCTGCACATCGTGTGGATGTGATTCACGAAGACCTGCGGAAGTAATGCGTACAAAGCGACCACGAGCATGCAACTCAGGAACATTTTGTGCACCTGAATAACCCATTGCTGCGCGCAAGCCGCCAACTAACTGGTGAGCAACCGCAGTCAGCGGGCCGCGGTAAGGCACCAATCCTTCAATGCCTTCTGGTACGAGCTTGTCATCACTGAGCACATCGTCTTGGAAGTAGCGATCCTTACTGTAGGAACGCGCTTCGCCACGAGACTGCATTGCACCTAGGGAACCCATACCGCGGTATGACTTGAACTGCTTGCCACCGATAAACACCACGTCACCTGGCGCTTCTTCAGTACCAGCAAGCAATGAGCCCAGCATCACTACATCGGCGCCAGCGACTAGTGCCTTGGCGATGTCACCTGAATACTGCAAACCACCGTCACCAATCACAGGAACACCTGCAGGACCAGCAGCAAGGGATGCTTCGTAAATTGCTGACACCTGAGGAACACCAACACCAGCAACCACACGGGTTGTGCAAATGGAACCTGGGCCTACGCCAACCTTTACGCCATCAGCACCTGCATCAATAAGTGCTTGAGCTCCTTCGCGCGTTGCAACATTGCCTCCAATGATGTCGATACTCGTTTGACCTTTAAGTAAACGCACCATGTCGGCGACTGCACGCGAGTGACCATGAGCAGTGTCTACAACTAAGAAGTCAACGCCAGCTTCAATAAGAGCCTTTGCACGACGTTCTGCGTCTTCACCCACACCAACAGCAGCACCGACAACGAGGCGGCCAACTGAATCCTTGGTTGCATTTGGATACTTGTCAGTCTTCACAAAGTCTTTCACCGTAAACAACCCGCGCAAGCGACCACTCTCATCAACCAGCGGCAACTTCTCTACTTTGTGTGAAGCAAGAATGTTGAGTGCATCATTTGGATCAATACCAGCCGGAGCGGTGATGAGTGGCATGCGAGTCATCACTTCGTGAACCTGGCGTTGCATGTTGTCTTCGAAACGCATATCGCGGTTAGTGACGATGCCAACGAGAATTCCATCCGCATCAACAACTGGAACACCGGAAATGCGGAATCGACCGCAGAGGCGATCCACATCTTCAAGAGTGTCATTTGGCAGACAGGTAACGGGATGGCTCACCATGCCGGCTTCGCTGCGCTTGACCATATCGACCTGAAGGGCTTGCTCTTCGATTGAAAGGTTGCGGTGGAGCACACCAACGCCACCAAGACGAGCCATGGCAATTGCCATCCGCGCTTCGGTAACGGTGTCCATTGCACTGGAAATCAGCGGCACTTTCACACTGATATTGCGGGAAACACGTGAGGTGGTGTCGACCTCGCTTGGGACCACATCGGACTCGGCTGGCAACAGCAGCACATCGTCATAGGTCAAACCCAAATATGCGAACTTGTCAGCCACTCCGCCAGTCATGGGGTAAGGCTACCGGCCTCGTGGAGTGCTCTCACCAACCCTAGAAATACTGAAGGCGGCTCCCGTGAGGAAGCCGCCTTCAGTGTGAGGTTTTTCTCTAGTGCGCGTGCCCACCTGGACCATGGCTGTGACCATGTCCACCGTGACCAGCATCTTCTTGCTCTTCACGCTTCTCGACCACGAGGGCCTCGGTGGTGAGGAGCATGGCTGCGATCGAAGCCGCGTTAACCAGAGCTGAGCGGGTCACCTTGACTGGGTCGATCACGCCATCAGCGATGAGGTCGCCGTAGGTGTCGGTTGCTGCGTTGTAGCCCTGGCCCACTGGGAGTTCCTGGACCTTGGAGACCACGACGTAGCCCTGCTCGCCTGCGTTTTCTGCGATCCAGCGAAGTGGTTCCAGACCTGCGCGAGCAACGATGCCCACACCAGTTGCTTCGTCGCCTTCAAGCCCAAGGTTGCCCTTGAGCACGGTGACTGCCTGCACGAGTGCAGCACCGCCGCCGGAAACGATGCCTTCGTCGATCGCAGCGCGGGTTGCTGAAACTGCGTCTTCGATGCGGTGCTTCTTTTCCTTGAGCTCAACTTCAGTGTGCGCGCCGACCTTGATCACAACAACGCCGCCACTGAGCTTGGCAAGACGCTCCTGGAGCTTTTCCCGATCCCAATCTGAATCGACGGTGTCAATTTCGCGACGAAGTTGAGCAATGCGATCTGCAACAGCACTTGAGTCGCCGCCGCCATCAACAATGGTGGTTGCGTCCTTCGTGATCACAATGCGACGAGCTGAGCCCAGAACTTCAAGACCAGCTTGATCAAGCTTCAGGCCAACTTCTGGAGCAACAACCTGTGCGCCAGTCAGGGTTGCGATGTCTTCAAGGATTGCCTTACGACGATCACCGAAGGCAGGAGCCTTCACTGCTGCGGATGCGAATGTGCCACGAATGCGGTTCACGACCAGAGTTGAAAGTGCTTCGCCTTCAACATCTTCAGCGATGATCAACAATGGCTTGCCGGTCTGCATGACCTTTTCAAGCAATGGCAACAACTCTTGAACACTAGAAACCTTGCCCTGAACGATCAGGATGCGTGCATCTTCAAGCACTGCTTCCATGCGCTCTGCGTCGGTCACCATGTACTGAGAGATGTAGCCCTTGTCGAACTGCATGCCTTCAGTGAATTCAAGTTCAACCTGAGTGGTACTTGATTCTTCAACTGAGATCACGCCGTCTTTGCCGACCTTGTCGAATGCATCAGCAATCAAGTTGCCGATTTCGCGGTCCTGGCTAGAAACAGTTGCAACGTTGGCGATTTCTTCTTTGCCATTGACTGGGCGAGATGCTTCATGCAATGCATCGGACACGGCCTTTACGGCCTTATCGATACCGCGCTTGAGATCCATTGGTGAAGCGCCAGCAGCAACTTGCTTCAAACCTTCGCGCACCATTGCTTGAGCAAGCACGGTTGCGGTGGTGGTGCCATCGCCAGCGATGTCGTTGGTCTTGGTTGCTACTTCCTTGGCCAATTGAGCGCCGAGGTTTTCATATGGATCATCGAGCTCGATTTCGCGAGCAATCGTGACGCCGTCATTCGTGATCGTGGGAGCGCCCCACTTTTTATCGATAACGACGTTGCGGCCCTTTGGGCCAATGGTGACGCGGACTGCGTCAGCAAGGGCATTTACGCCGCGCTCGAGGCTGCGACGAGCATCCTCATCAAATTCCAGGATCTTTGCCATGCGTGTTCACTCCCAAATGGATTGCATTGGATTGCTATGAACGAAGCGC
>CANFTO010000045.1 GCA_947449945.1 Actinomycetota bacterium
CGGAGCTGCGGGCTGCCCTCATCGGCCCTAGCGAGCAAAAGAAGGTCGTGAACCAGCTGTGACATGCGGTCGACTTCTTCACTAAGGAAGCCTTGCATCTCACCATCCATACCGCGCGGACTTCGCGCGGCTACGTCGATCGTTGCACGCATCGAAGCCAGAGGGCTCTTGAGTTCATGGCTGGCATCGGCCAGGAAGCGACGTTGGTTCAAGTTGGTCTGTTCTAGCCGATCGAGCATGTGGTTCATCGTGATGGCGAGTCGCTCGACTTCATCCTTGGCCAATGGCACAGGCACGCGACCGGTCAGTCCAGCGCCATCGATGGTCTCTACTCGCCTTCGAATCCGATCAACGCTTGCAAGCGAACTACCGACCGCGATCCACACGACGCTCCCGACAACGGCCAACCCTAGGGGCGCAGCGATCAATAGAGCTACGGAAAGCAGTTGATTGATCCGGGTCACTGCCGCCAATGTCTGCGCGGTGATAACCGTGACGACTCCGGTTGGAGATGTCACGTTCACCGTGGCGACGAGGTATGACGCATTGTCAACGAACGGAAGATTGAGTTGTTGCGTTGCCGGTGCACTGCCGACTACGAGAGGTGCAGTGATCGCGGATTCACCGACGATACTTGGGGAGGCATACAGGACCTTGCCTGATGCGTCAATGACTTGCACCAGCGTCGTATCTCCAGGCGAGGCGACAACGACCGCGCGTGCCGCATCCGCGTCATCGGATTTCACTTGCGCTGCGACATCCTGCGCACGCTGCATGACACTTTGCTCATACGAATGGGTGAGTTGATTGCTCAGCATGAATACGAATCCGATTGCGCCTATCAACAGTGCAACGAACACCACTGTGACCGACAGGATCGTGGCCCGGGCGCGGACGCCGCGTTTGGCCCAGAATTGAAAATGCGGCAACAGTTGTCCCATGATCGCGAGCATATGCATTCAAGTTGAGAACCTGTTGAGAACTGAAGTCACTACATAGTTGCGGGTGGTATCTCTCATGGAATGCTTTGTGACTCTTTGCGTTCTCTTTGACTCGCTCACGCACTCTGGTATTCGAGCGCATGCATCCGCAGGCGCCGAACCATGGAGGACTCACGATGAAGATCAACAAGAAGTATTCCGTCGCTGCGGCAACTGCTGCAGTTTCGTTGGCGTTGCTTGGCGGCACGGGTATTGCGATGGCTGCAGGCAATGGCGCGCCAAGCGCACCGGAGACTACTTCCGCGGTGGTCAGCCCCGAGCCTTCAACAGCTGCGCCGGATTCGGCAGTGGAAACCGCTGATGGTGTCGACCAAGGCCCAGACGCAAATGCGACTGAGCCGGGTCACCAGGATGCGAACGAAGCAAATGATCCTGCGGAGGCTTCAGACGCGACTGAGGGTCCGGAAGCTTCTGATGCAGCAGAGGGCCCAGACGCAAGTGATTCAGCAGATGGAGAAACTGCTGACGGTGGTGCTCAGAACTGAATCGTCTAGTTCAGGCACCGGGAATGAGGAGTGGTCCGCAGCCTTTGCTGGGGGCCACTCCTCATTTGTCGCGTATGGAGTATTGCGAAGCAGCAGTTGAACGCAGTTGCAAACCGATTGGCGCTATTGGCCCTTGGGTGAGTACACCGCTATGAAGTCTCGGCTTGTTGGCTGAAAATATCGATTGGCCGGGCGTTGAAATGTGCCCATCTTCCTCGGAGTCAAGGTGCCGCCGTGATCCCTGTAGTACATGAAGGAGATCCATGCACGGTTGATATCAAGTTGCATCGCATTGACCGCGCCTGCCCGGTGTAACAGATCCGCCAGCGCCGTCACACTGAGAGCGTCACCCATGACATAGACCAAGTCACCTTCGGAAGTCAGACCTAAGCCGGAGCGCCAAACGGCCATACTGCCGCCAACAGTTGCACCCCACGTCGATTGCACATGCGCATCCAGATTTGACGCGACAACGCCGTTAGAGATCAACGGCTGGAGATTTTGACGAACGTAAGCGACGTCGCTCGTGAGTTTCACATCGACTCCCCACGTACCAACAGTTGCGTGCCCGTCGTTGTAGATGACGAGTGATGCGGCGCCGTTGACGAGTTGTCCTGCTTGCTTGCCGTGGTCGTAGTAGCCGCCGTTGGCGTCCTTGAGTTTGAAGCCTCCGTTGAACGTGGCAATGAGCGATGGGCGCGCGGTGGCGGAGATGTGGTCTGGCTGTGACCATTGGCTCAGGTTGCCAGGGTCTTGATTTCCGGGATGCAAGACGAATCGGTCCTTGTGGTTCATCCAGGCGATACCGGTCAAGTATGAAGTGTGGACCGTGTCGGGTCTCATGTAGGTGATCTGCAAATCCCCGCGGCGTTTTGCCCCGCCCACAGAGATGAAGTCCCCTTCACCCGGCAGTGCTGGTTTCATGGCAGTGTCAAGGGGAGTATGCAGAACGACATTTTGATGAACCTTCGCAATGCCATTCAAGACGTTCGAATCTGGGATACCGCCGGTAACTGGAGGATTGAGGCGATACTGAATATTCTCAACTGCAGTCACCAAGAACCCGAGATTGTGATCTCGAGCCCACTCCGCCAATTTGACCGACGTGTCTTCACCCGTCGGTTGGCGCAACGCAATAGTGACGGAGATTCCTGCAACTCCAAGCACCACCAAAATCGTCGCCACCAACGAGGCTACGAACACACGCATTCTGGATCGCCGACGGCAGCGTGACTTGGGCTCGAAGAGCATCCGAGGAGTAGATCGGGCAAACGAGCGAAATCAAATCCGCTCTTATGAAATTCTCAACAAGTTCGTGGAACTGTGTTGCCATGAGCGAATTCACTCTAGAAGCAAGTAGCCGCGGCCCCCTGTCTACTTCACTGTGGAACCGCCGGGTTTTGAACAAGGTTCCTGAGGTTACGATCTTCTTCTGGATCATCAAGGTGCTCTGCACGACCGTAGGCGAATCAGCAGCCGATTTCCTCAATGTCAACCTCAATTGGGGTCTGACGGCAACATCTGTTGTGACCGGGATCGTCTTCATCGGGATGCTGACTGTCCAGATGAGCTTGCGACGTTATGTTCCCGTGGTCTACTGGCTCACTGTTGTACTGGTCAGCGTCTTTGGCACCTTGGTTACGGACAATCTCTCCGACAACCTCGGCGTTCCGCTGGAGACGAGCACGATTATCTTCTCTGTCCTGCTTGGCCTGGTGTTCTTGGCTTGGTACCTCAGTGAGCGAACACTCTCCATCCACTCGATCTACACCCGCCGCCGAGAGGCGTTCTACTGGCTAGCAATCTTGGTGACCTTCGCTCTGGGCACTGCAGCGGGTGACCTCGTTTCAGAGGGTCTGGGTCTGGGTTACAAGGGGACCGCCGTCCTTTGTGCGGTTCTCATTGGGATCATTACGATCGCTTGGCGGCTGGGCCTGGACGCGGTACTCGCGTTCTGGCTCGCCTACATTCTTACGCGGCCCTTGGGCGCCTCGATTGGTGACTGGCTCGCGCAACCCGTCAGCAACGGTGGCCTGGGTCTTGGCGTCACGACCACAAGCATCATCTTCTTGACGGCGATCGCGGCGACGATCGTTTACCTGACCGTACGCAAGCCCGATGTCATTGCAGTACCAACTGATCCTGCGGAACTGGCGATACTCGACATGCCTGAGACAGCTCCGCACCACACGATTGAGTCCCCCCGCAGGGCTCTGATCCAGACCGTAGTCGTCCTAGTACTCGTGGTGCTGCTTGGCGGGTGGTTCTATGTTTGGCGAACGAATACCCTCAACGCTGAGGCCGCGCTGCCAGCGACCGGTGTAGGAGTGCACGCTTCGCCATTGGGTGATATGAGCAGCTTCATCACCATCACTCAGAACACACTGGACTTGCTGAATGCCGGCAAGCAGGCTGATGCCACAACTCGCATAACAGACCTGGAATCGGCCTGGGATGATGCTCACGCGACCCTGCAGCGACGTGATGCAAACGCATGGCACGCAGTTGACGACAAGATCGATACGGTTCTTCGCGAACTTCGTTCAACTAGCCCAAACCCAGCGTCTGAGAAGTCGGCGCTCAAGGCATTGCTCACCCAAATGGGCGCATGAGTAAGTGAACTCTGCGGGGAATCGAACTCCCATGCTGAACAAGGTGCCGCAAGTGACTGCCTTGTTCTGGGTGATCAAAATCCTGACGACGGGCATGGGAGAGACTGCCTCTGATTTTCTGAATCACACGATCGGTCCCGTCGTAGCTGTCCCGTTGGGCTTCATCGCATTCAGCATCGCGATGGTTATGCAGTTGCGGTCGCGCCGATACACAGCTGCGAAGTATTGGCTTGCGGTGACCATGGTCAGCGTCTTTGGCACCATGATCGCTGACGCAGGCCACGTCGGGCTGGGCATTCCCTATGTCGTGACCTCAGTCGTCTTCGCCGTAGCACTGACATTGGTGATGGTCACGTGGCGCCGGCGCGAAGGCACGCTGTCGATCCACGCAATCAACACCAAACCCAGGGAATTGTTCTACTGGGCAACCGTCATCGCGACGTTTGCGCTGGGAACGGCAGTTGGGGATATGACAGCTGTCACCTTCGGTTGGGGCTACCTCACCTCAGGAATTGTCTTTGCCATCGGCTTCTCTATACCCCTCATTGCCATGCACAGATTCCGGCTGAACGAGGTGCTGGCGTTCTGGACGGCATACATCCTCACCCGCCCGCTTGGTGCCTCATTCGCCGACTGGCTCGGAGTCCCAACATCAAGGTCCGGACTGGGGCTGGGCACCGGACTCGTCACCCTTGCATTGGCGCTCATGATCACGGTACTTGTGGCTTTCATTGCATTGACTGGCCGGGACAGGCCAGACAACGGCACACAACCTCCCAAGGACCCAGACGGCATCAGACTGTCGCGCTTGAGCTCCTAATCGCCCGTGTTCTACTTCCGACCTTGGCCACGGGTCGTTTGCTGAAGTGGTCGCTGAGCGTGGAGAACGTCAGCGCATTCCATGCAGAATATTGGTCACTTGGCCTGGCCTTAACCAGGCCCGCACTCTGTACAGACGACAAACTCCTAGCGTGAAATGCGTCGATACCGCCCCTGGTGTCGCGACGAGAGGAATAGCCCGTGACCGATCAACCAAACACCCGCTGGGGTTCAGGAAGAACACGTGCAATCGCAGGCGGAGCAAGCCTGTTCGCCGCCGGTGCACTCATCGGTGGTGTACTCATGGTTTCGAACTCAGCGTCCGCTGAGACCACCAGTCCTACACCGACGACCGCATCCACCACCGCTCCAGCTACTCCGAGTGCAAGTCCCGACGCACCAAACACCACTGGAAAATGGCATTCCAACACTGACCCTGCTCATGAAGCTAGTGAATCGGCAGCGCATGCAGCTGAAGAATCAACAGCCGATGCTTCCGGCGTTGTCCCGAGTTGGGGGCATGGCGATCACGGTGATTCATCCGGCTCGCAAGGTGCAGATGATCAAGAGACGAACGACGATGGCCCAAGTACAACTTTGGGGAGTTCTTCAAGCACCACCGCTGAATAGCGTGCGAGAGTAGGGAAGTCTGCTGGCGACGGGATACCTGGACCTGCCGCCAGCAGACTTCTCTTGGCCTTGAGAACGTGCGTCTCGCGCGAAACTCTTGCCACGCAGTTGTGGCCCTTTCTTGGCCCTTTCTTCACGAATCTGGCTGGTTCTCAGTGTGCCTCGGTGCGCATAAACCCTTTGTTTTCAAGCGTTTTGGGGTGTTTGAGTTTCGCCCAAATCCTCCTTGTATCCGTAGGTTCCGGTTCGAAATATGAAAACCCCTTGATTCCCAAGGAGTTTCCTGCGCGCGGATTAGGCAGGGCTCGAACCCTCGACGACCAAGTTGCTGGCAAGATCGTCGGCGGACGCGCGTATCTCACGAGCGAGGAGGCCTGTGGATAACCACCCCGTTTTGCCCTTTCTTTTGCCCTTTCTTGGTGATTCTGGGTGCGTCTCGGTGATCCCCCAGCCGCAATAGTTGTTTATTACCAATAACTATTGGGTGACGTTCTTGGAGGGGGCGAGACTGAAACTCGGAAGGTCGCCGGTTCGACCCCGGCCCTGGCCACCACGCACTTACGCAACCCCATAAAAATGAGTAGTCACGGGCACTACTTGCGCGTGAACCAGTTACTTGCGGTCGGATTAAACGCTAAGAATCGGTTACATACCGCTCCACCCTTGCCCGCATTCATCCACTGCGCCCACGAAGCAGTCCAACCACCACTGGTTGCACCCGCCCAGTTCAAATCCTTGTCATCAATACCAATGCAATTTCCTGATGCAGGCAAAGCCACACTTTGCATAATGTCTGGAGGTAACACAATGTTTGAACCAGACGAAGTTGCCAGCAGGTTGATGACAGCAACGCTAGAACTGCCCTGGTTTGTGACGTAGGCATACTGCCCATTCGAGCTAATTGCGATTGCAAACGGGCTCGTGCCAACAGCGGCAACAGTTGAAACCAATGTGTTGGTCGCTGTGGAGATGACGCCAACGGAACTTTGCCCATTCAACGCTACGTACACATATTGACCATCAGGCGTGGCCGCGATACCAAGCGGTACGGAGTTTGTCGTAATTGGCGAGCCAACAACCGTATTCGTTGCCGTTGCAATCACAGAGACAGTATTCGTAAGATCATTGGCAACGTATACATACTGGCCATTTGGGGTAACAGTGATGCCATATGGCCCCGCACCCGCGGCAAGTGAGATCGTCGCCGCAACGGTGTTGCTCGATGTGGCGATTACTTGCACCTTGTCAAAATTGAAATCCGCTACATACACATAGTTACCATTTGGAGTTATCGCGATTCCCTTTGGTGCATGAAGTCCAGGAACCGTGGCGATCACCGTATTCGTCGAAGTTTGGATTACAGAAACCGAGTTACCGCCAGTGTTCGAGACATAGACGTAGGCTCCATCTGGCGTCACCGCAATTGCGGTTGGACCAGACCCAGTAACGATCGATGATCCGATGATGGTGTTGTCTGAAATGCGAATCTGGGAAACGGTGTTTCCGGCACCAAAAGCACCGTAATTTGTTACATACGCGTATTGCCCATCAGGGGTGATCGCAACGCCAATCGGCGCACTAAAACCACTAATCGTGCTTGTCACCGTATTAGTAGACGTGTCGATGACTTGGACAGCATTCGTTCCCGCTACGACATACGCGTACCTACCGTTGGGCGTCACTGCCACACCGTTGGGATTCGACCCCACACTCACCGTTGCGACGACGGTATTTGCTGCCGCCGCATACGCGGACACAGCGCCCATCGATAAAACGGCGACAACCACAGCGAGCACCGAGGAGTACGGAAGTAATCCGCTTCTTCGAGCTGATTTCATGAGCGGACTCTAACGCCATTACTTGAGTCAGGGGTGATCCTCAATCAACATGCTGCGAAGTGATCGAAAGGATTTCAGCGGCATTCGTGTGCACACCATGATCACCGATTCTGTATGACCTGAAAGCCCTATTTGTGCGTTGCGCAACCCACTGAAAATCGCCGAGCTCGCCAGTGAGAACCGGCCCTGGTCACCACACACTTCTCTCCACTAAGCCCATCGGACCGGATGGACTTTAGCCCTGCTGTGGACAACTAGGCAGTGGAATGTTGCCGATGTGATCGTGAGTGAGATTTGTCAGCGTCACTTCCATCGCTGATGGCGTTACTCCACCCGGAGTATTGGCATACGGGTGATCAAAGAATGCGATCACTACAAGGGCTGCTGATGCAACGAAGAGAGGGCCGATGATGACAAGCGCATGCGCCCACGCTGGTTTCAGAGGGTCCGCGAAAACGAACAGCGATCCAATCGTGATCAAGGATCCAAAGATGAGCAGAATCCACAAAATAATTGGGACGCCGTCACCTGCAACATTAAGTCGTTGCAAATGTGCCGTCCACCGCTGAGTGTTGGCCTCTTCCCAAATTCCAATTCCATTGACTCCAGCGAGATTAGAATTCGTGGCTAAAATCCCATCCATCGTGTCAACAGTTTTCTTGACTTCAACGGTTGGATTCGAATTTCCATTGCTCATAGCTGGCCACTCAATATTGATGACATTTTGCGCATAACACACGAGTTGATCTCTTAGTGGATCTCGAACTGCAGCAGGCATAAATGTGGCACCGCGTGACATGGACATCACTGCCCCCGCTTCTTGTTGCGAAGCCTGCTGGGCACTGAGGTACTGACCAAAAGTCAGTGACATAGTGAAGGCAATCAGCAATGACATGGCGCCGCCGGTGACTACGTAAACATTCGTGGGCGTGCGATCCCCAAGGCCGCCTGCTGGGTTGAATCGTGAAAGGAATACATAAAGAAGTGAACCCACAATGAGCACGATGAGAATAATGAAAACGGCTATCTGAATGCTCATGGAACGATGCTACCGGTGCGAATTTCAGCCTGAACTCGGATCATGCTCTGACTCGCGGAAAATTTTTGAGACCGGATCGAATTCGTAAATACTGTGCATGGGCGCGCGTTGCAACTGTAAGTTTCTGTCACCAGCAGCAGTCCATACGGTGCCGAAAAGGAAAGCGAAGTCATGTCGTATAACTCTCAGGTTTCCAATGATGTCTTGACTCGCCGTTCTTCATTGTGGTGGGCAGCGGCCGGATTCTTATTGGTGGCAATTGGATCTGCAGGCGTTGGATGGTTCCCAGCCAATGACCGATTTAATTTTGCACTCCAAGCAATCGGTCCCGTACTCATTGCTATCACTTTCATCATCACCTGGCGCCCGCACATCCAGCGGCGCGGATTGACTGCCCTAGTCTTTTACGTCCTCGCAATACTGGGTTTTGGCGCCGTTTGGATTCCTTACGTGCTCAACCCTTCAAGCCTGGGTACGTCCTCTGCAAACCAACTTGGCTTCATCACTTCGGGATGCGCGTCGATCTGTGCCGCGATCGCGACTTTCGCACTAATGAAGCGCAAGGAAGATCAGCTTGAACATTCAATAAATTCTGTTTCACTAAAGATCCAAGCATCATTCATGCAACTACTGCTCTTTGGAATCGGGACGCTGCTGTACGGAGTTGATTTGGCATGGGTCGGTGAAGAAGATTCGAATCATGCGCAGTTCTCACTTCTCGTTATCGCACTTCTACTTATCCTCATTGCTGTAATTTCATTTGAGGCTCAGCTCACCGAGCAGGTTGGGCGACCAGCAGTGGTCATCACAATTATGGCCGTTGTGTTATACGTTTTGAACTTTGCATTACATACACTCCCATCCTGGGCGGACGAAGATTGGCGCATCTCGTTAGCTATGCAAAGCATCGCTTACGCCTTGGGAGGGTTGGCATTCGCATTTTCGGCTATGCATAATTCAAAATCATCAAGTTAGAGCAGGCCACGCTCTTCTAATGCGGTAACAAGCTCATTTCGAGTTCATCATCAGATTCGTTACCCGCACCGCGCTTCGATGCTAAATGCGAGTAACCGATCGCTATCGCAGTAGCCACGACTACCGCAATGCCTCCAACAATGTTGTCAACAACTCGCTGCTTGCCTAGCTCACCCACCTGAGTCAAGGTGGTTGCGTTCAAGCACGCGGTAGCAGGCACCATGAAGACGAAGTACACCCATGCAAGACCGCTGAGCCGAGAGAACACGGACACAATCAGAAACACCAAACCGATGATGTAAACCAAACCCAATGAATGAATCTGACTCACAAGAACAATGACGAAAATTGATCCAGCAATCGTGCCGAGCACTCGGAAAATCGTGGGCTTAATTGTTTGGGTGGTACCAATTGGTGCCATCACCATGATCACAGCAATGAGGAAGGCTCCACCAATCATCTTGGGGTTATCGAGCACGTAATAGGTCGAGACTGTTACGAGTGTTGTGATTATGACCGTATAGGTCACAGCTTCTCGTTGTGAATGTGACTCAAGTGTCGGCGCTTTGCGATGACGCATCACCAGCGGAATGAGTAATGCCGGAATGAGACCGCCGACAAAGAAGATCGCTGCCATCCAAAGCAAGTAGCTGTTGTCTAACCGGTCAACGGCGGTGGCACCATTCCACGCTGGTGGATCAATCAGCGCCCAAGCCAACATAACAGGCACCAGCAGCCCTGATTTTTGTAAACCGAAGCGTGACATGCGCCCAACCGTCAGACACAAAATTGCCATGAGTGCAGCACCGGAGACTGGCGATAACCCCGCCACGATTGCAACTGGCGCGAGGAACGCCATCACGATCGCAACGATGACCGCATACCTACGCCCACCGAAGAGCACAGCCGCAATTCCCACAATTGCGGGAATTGAGGCCCAGGTTGCCGCTCCCTGCAACTCACCCGTACCTATCCAAACGACTAGCAGCATGACGATGGCTGGGAGCAGGGTCAGCACAACAACTGCCAACACCAGCTTTAAGCGACGATTCATGGGCAACTTCGTATGTGGCGCAACAGTCTTCGATTCTTGATTAGGCATGAACGCAGCCTAGGAGTCCAGATCATGAGTTTCGACTATTGAAGAGCGACAACCCAACCTCATTATTCGGGGATACGTCCTTTCATCACTCCAAATGTTCATTCGTCGTTCTTGATTCCTTATCACGCAGATAAGTCCTTAGAAATCTTTAAACCAGACATTTATTTCACTTCCCCAGCCGTCTATAGGTGCGATCGACTTCGAATGGGGAGACGTCATGAACAATAAAGACCTAGTTTGCCTTTACTGCCATAAGGACGACACTGAAATCACTCACGATAAAAAGTATGGCTTTATCGTGCTGTGTCATGAATGCGGCTTCGAGCGCGAGGCATCTCATCAGCATCTTCTCGCTTGCTGAGATTCATGCGCTAATTAACTGACATTCTCTTTGCCAGACCATCATTGGTCCATGCCTCGAACATATCCGCATGCATGGTTGAAGGCTTACCACTTGCCAAGCTGACACCCTCATTGGTGATTGTGGCGATTGGGTAATGGACACTCAGTGTGAGTAGTGGAACTTTTACTGGATATGAAGGAGGGCACTGCATTCGTCCACTAATTTTGATTTGTGTCTCCAAGTGCGAGGCGTGATCTTGAGGATCCAGAGTTAAACCATTCCAGCAATTCGCGAAAGCAATCCGTGCGAATAGATGTTGCGGAGCCTGACACGTTGGAACATCTTCAATGGCTTTCGAATAGAACGATTGCGTGTCAACTGATGTGCACCCCCAGACCACACTTTGTGAAGTGAGACCTGAAACAGCCTTGAAACCGTTTTGAAAAGGCGACGCATTGCCACTCGCACTCACGATTTGCGAGTACGAGGCATACACGGCCGAAGGCGCAATGCGAATACCGTTTTGGAATAAACTTGGCACCCAATACGCCGAGTGATCATTGGCATCCGTGAATTGACTTGCTTTTGCACATGTCGTGGGTGCAGCTAACAAGGATTGGCTTGTCGACTTTTCGTTAGTCGAGGTATTACCGAAAAATTCATGCTGATGGCTCATGCCCTTCATCCCTGGCATAACAATGGGATCGACCGTGTCCGTGTGACTCAAGGGGCACCGCACAGTAAAACTACTGATCGAGGTTGGTGTCTGCGTCGGAGTGAGCGATGGCATCACATCAGCTTGAGCAAACGATGCCGCGGCTAACATCGATGTCATCGCTAGGAAAGAAACCAATCCGACTCGAATCTTCATGGCTCAACTGTGATTGCTGCCCTCAACTATGGGAAGTGCACTAGCGGGTTTTCACCGAAAATTCATGGAACGAGTCAGACAATTCGGACGCATTTAATTGAGTCGGCTGACAAATGCGCGCTCGTGACCCACCATGAATACATGACAACACCCGGGGTTGAACCACTCAAAGTTGGTTTTCTACATGAAGGTCTCTTTCCAGAGGGAGACGCATTCCATCAATCAATCGGACGCGCGCTGGAACTTCGTTTCGATGAAGCCCTAAAACGCGGCGAAGTAGACCGACCTATTCAACTTATCGAGGGTTCCGGCCGTGGGCTTCCAAACGGAACAGCGAAAGCCGTTCAAGATGCATGGCTGCAATTAGCTGACGCGGGCGCCCTGGTCATTCTGGGCCCCGGTAAAACAGACAACGCAATAGCCGTGAAACCGCTGTTCGAAGAGTTTGGAATTCCAACAATCAACTACCCCGGCACAACAAAATCCCGCGGTGAGTACGGGTTTCACTACCAACTTGGGGCGTTATATGAAGACGGACCAATGCTCGTCCGCGCGATCAAGGCGCAAGGTCTGAATTCAGTAGCTGTGGTTCGCGACAAATCCCCGGTTGGGAACGAATACTTTGAGTACTTTGCGGATGCGTGCGATCGCTTAGGAATATCTATGAAAGCAGATGCAAAGTGTTCCCCAATCGCGACAGACTTGTCTGAACAAGTTGCTCTGGTGAACAATTCAGGTGCAGATGCTGTTGTGTATTTAGGGTTTGGCGCAGTGTTAGTACCACTGTCACGCGCACTTCGAGATGCATCGGTGGATCTTCCGCGCTTTACCACCACTGCGGGCCTGCACTTCTATAGCAAGACACCTGAAGAAAAAGCGATCCTTGCAGGATGGATCTACGTTGACATGGTTGACGAGGAGAACACTGTCCTGCAACACATGGCTGACGAAATCAAGCGGCGTTGGGGATTTGAATCAGCCAGTACCATGTTTGGTTGCTTATATGACATGGCAACCCTTGCAGTGCTTGGCCTTTCATATGCATCGATTTACACCCCTGAAGGTGTGAAAGAAGGACTCGATCGCATCCACCACATTCCTTCAGCTCTCGGTGGCCCCGGAACGGTCATGGGTTTCGGGCCATATGAGCGCACGGCACTGAAGGGACCCGATTACCTCGTACTTCGGCAAATGACGCCTGAAACCACTGTGCGTTACCGCGGAAGTGCGATAGCTCCCTGACTTCCGAACACTTCAAGGACTAATTCATCACTGACAAATTCCGTTGAGTGCTCCTCTGCTGGCATGCACCAACGTTGTGTTCCTTGTAATAACTCAAGTTCTCCGTCCAAGAACCTCGCAGTAACTTCACCCTGAAGTTCAGTTATTGACTTGGACGATTGTGTTGCATACGGGCGCAACGTGAGGTGTCCATTCTGAATAGCCAGGCGGTGAGTGACACTGAGTGCTCCAACCCATTGACCCTGCGAATCTCGTGCATTGCGAATCCAATGAATCATGCACGGTGAATCCTCGTTGTCATTGAATGCTGTTCCAGCGTAATAGCCCGGTCCGTACGTGAGACGCCCCCAACTGTGTGGGGTGAAGCGTCCCGCTTCCAATGTTCCAAGTGCGTACGCTTCAAAAAGCTGCTTATCTGGTTCCATCGCAGAGAAAATCAACGCCCACTGATCACCGACTTTGATGAACTGCGGGCATTCCCAAATCGTTCCCATCGAAAGGGGAACGATGTCACTGACATTCCTGCTCGCGAAGACACCCCCATAAACCCAGTGGTCAAGATGATCGTCTTCTTGCGTGTCTTTGCTATCGAACACAAGGATTGCCGCAGTGCCATCTGGAAATCCTGCGGCCATTAAGAGGTGGAAGCCAGTTTCATCTTCAAAGAGGAACGGGTCGCGAAAGGCCGTGAGCTCCACACCCACGGGAGGCTCGACGACGACATCGCCCCCCACCCAGATATTCCACGATGGGTCAACTGGTCTTGCAATGCGCACTGTTCCGATACCTCGAGTGTCACGTTGGACGCTCGTGTAAAGCATCACTGCGCGATCTCCGGGTTGAGTAACCACCGTTCCCGACCAGCATCCTTCATTGCCTTCTGGAGTTAGTGCAATGCCTTGGTAGGTCCACTCATTCAAATCCGGACTTGTCGCGTGTCCCCAATGGCAGTCGACCGCCCATTCGGTTTGGTACGGCACATATTGAAAGAACAAGTGATATTCGTTGTGATGCCACGTAATTCCATATGGATCATTAATCCAGCCTTGCGGAGCAGTGAAATGGCTCATATGAGGATTATCGTTCATAGCGACTATTCGATTGGAGTTCACGTGACACTTCCTGCGATCAACCTTCTTGCCGTTCTCCTTGCAACTGTTGCGGCTTTTGTTGTCGGTTTCATCTGGTTCGGTCCAAAAACCTTCTTCCCTATCTGGTGGCGGTCCCTAGGTAAAGATGGCGACCCAGGTGACGGCGGCAACATGGGTGTCGTCTTTGGTCTCACCATTCTTGGATCAGTAGTGCAAGCAATCGCCTTGTCATTCGTCATCGGTTGGGTACAACTCGCGGGTAATGACGTTACGTGGTTCACGGGTGCCATCGTCGGCCTCATCATCGGAATTGGCATCGCAGCAGCATCATCCTTAGGCCACCGTCTCTTCGCAGGTCAGGGTTTCGTTGTTTGGCTCATTGAAGCTGGTGGCGACATCGCTGCGCTCACGGTTATGGGCGCAGTCATCGGCGCAGTCATTTCGTGACTGCTTCGGTCGTTCAGCAACTTGCCATCGTCATATCGCAAGGAAGCCCAGCGCAGGTTGCATCAGCATCCGCGCTGCTGGCTGAACTAGAGGAAAATCCAACCAACGCGAAGGCGACGCAAGCTGCCTCCACGCTCTTCGAAGCCTTCTTGCACGACCCACACCTAACTCGATTCCCGAGGTGAAGGACTACTGCACATTAGTTGCGAATCAGATAATCAAAAGCGCCTAACGCAGCTGTTGCTCCTGCGCCTAAGGCGATAACTATTTGCTTGTACGGAACAGTGGTGCTGTC
>CANFTO010000046.1 GCA_947449945.1 Actinomycetota bacterium
AAACCGATCGCACGAGCAACATCTGCCAAAGCGCGAGCATTGACAACTGCAGCGCGAATTTTTGCGAGCTGTCCTTCAGCCAAATCAGGAAAGCGCCGGTACAGCTCATCAGTGACAACGATTCCTAACACTGAGTCGCCGAGGAATTCCAAGCGCTCGTTGTGTGGGATTCCACCGTGTTCATATGCGTATGAACGGTGAATCAACGCAAGATGTAATAGTTCGTCAGAGACGTTAACGCCAAGTTCTTCGCGTAGATTCGCCAACTGTTCCTTGCGGTCAAGTGATATCTCTTGACTCATGCTGCACTCTCCCCCATGGCCATCATGAGATCTCCCACTGTTGTCGCAGCACTTAACTGCACATCAGTGAAGACGACACCTGTTGACTCTTGTAATGCCAATGCAACAAGTGCTGCGTAATCGTTCCAGCTGCCCAATGATGAAAGTGGCGTATCTTCTCGGAGCAACACTTCTCTACCAAATACGCGGTTGAACGCTTCTTGCACTGCGATAAGCATTACAGATCTGCCATTGCAGAGCGGATGTTGCCAATGAGGTCATGCTCAACTGCTCGACGAGCAAGCTCAACGCAACCAATGACTTGTGCAGCGGTTCCAGCGCCGTGACCAACAACCGTGACACCCTCAACACCGAGAAGAAGACCCCCTGCGAAATCACCCGCAGCGGCTGCTCTAATCACTCCGCGAGCTGGTCCAGCATCTCCATAGGCAACACCAATTTGATGTGCAGCCCAAGCTGCAGCGCCTTCAATGCTTTTCAACACAATGTTTCCGGTGAATCCATCAGTGACGATGACTTCGGCGCGATTTCCGCGCGTGACATCAAACCCTTCAACGGGGCCGACGTACGTCAACCCACGAGCAGGCAATGTCAATGCAAGATGCGCATCAGTTTCAACACGGAGCTCATCACCTTTGCCAGACTCTGAACCGATCGTGAGTAAACCAACGCGTGGATTCTCAACACCTACCGCAACAGCAAATGCGTGGCCTGCAATAGAGAACTGTTCAAGGGCACCAACTGAACCGGTGGTGGTTGCTCCAACGTCAAGGAGCACCACCGGCGAAGCCAATGCTGGAACAAGGACTGCGAGTGCTGGACGTTGCATCCCTTGAATACGACCCAAGGTCAATACAGCCGAAGCGACTGAGGCTCCGGTATGACCAACAGAAACCCACGCGTCAGCAAGGCCATCGCGCACTGCACGAGCCGCCACCACAACGGTGGTTTCGGCAACCTCGCGTTGGGCGTCTTGACGCACGACATCTAACGGACTTGCATCCATGCTGACGCCACAGGTTGCCGAAAGCAGCGTGACACGATTGAGATCGACACCGCGCGCAACTAATTGATCGCGCGCGACATCGACTGGACCAACAAGAACAAGCCGAAGGCCTGTATCAGCGGCATTGGACAGCAACGTGGCTGCGGCATCCGCAACGACTCCAGGAGCCCCATCTCCGCCAAGGAGATCTAGGGCAACTGTGGTCATGTGGGTATTAGACGTCCAGGACGCGGCGCTTGGCGTACGTGCCGCATGTTGGGCATGCAGTGTGTGCAAGACGCTTTGACTGGCAGCGTGTGCAGGTCACGAGGTTAGGAACAGTGGTTTTCCACTGTGAACGACGGTGACGGGTGTTGGCTCGCGAAGTCTTCCGCTTTGGTACTGGCACGGTCTTTCCTCTTTCGGTTGTTACGTTCTCTTACGGGCACCGGCGGTCGGCTAGCCCTCTTGTGGGTCTACGAGGCCGGCAAGTGCCGACCAACGCGGATCAACGGCTTGGTGTTCGTGGCCTGGATGGTCGTCAAGTTTGATTCCACATTCGGAACACAATCCTGAACAGTCATCCCGGCACAGCGGCGCCATTGGCAGCGCTAACACCACAGAGTCCCGCAACGTCGGCTCGAGATCGATTAAATCTCCATCGAGCGTCGGTAGCGGATCCTCGTCACCCTCGGGCTCCTCGACAACCGCGCCCCGGGAATCCGTGGCGGGATAGGCGAACAGCTCGCTGATGTCGACCGCTTCCTCCCAGGTCAGTGGATCTAAACAACGCGAACACTCCGCGCTAATTTCAAGATCAACTTCCCCACTTACCAAGACGCCTTCCATCACTGATTCAAGACGGAGGTCCATCTCAATCGGTGAATCTGGCGTGACCTTGGCCATCGCAACGCCCATATCCCCAGGTGCGGGAACCGTCCGGGTGAACTCGACCATTGATCCAGGCCTGCGTTGCAGACCGAGTGCGTGCGTATCGAGCACAAGCGCACTGCGTGGATCGAGGCTGGTCACTGCTCCCCTTTTGGGATCAACCAACGGCATGGTTGCCGCTGGCAATCAGGGCCTCGCGAGAGGCTGACGGGCAAGAGTACCCGGTCGGGCCCCGTTGCCCCAAGTTCGGTGGAATAGACCTGAATTACTGCTGGTCGTCGTAGAAGCCGCCACCAAAGTCGGCCTCGACGTCAGCCTCAGGTGCGAGCTCTTGATACATCTGACTGCGCAGGCGTTCGCGGCCACGATCCACGGTCTGGAGCGTCTTTTGGAGGGTGATTTCGAAGGTAGCGAGCTTGGCATCTATGTAGTCATCGGTTTCACGGCGCATGGTGGCTGTTTCTTCTTCCACGACCCCGCGAATTGCCTCGGCCTCGGCAACTGCAGCCAGATAGACCTCATGCTCGGCAACCATGCGGTCGGCCTCGCCTCGTGCACGTTCAAGAATTCGATCTGCCTCGCGGCGGCCATCTTGGACGACTGCTTCACGGTCGGCTAAGAGTTCGTCAGCCCGGTACACGGACTCAGGAAGCAACTGACGCACCTCTTCAATGAGGTCAAGCACCTGCTGTCGATTGACGATGCATGAGGCTGACAGAGGCATGGCCTTGGCATCTTCAATGACAACGGCGAGTTCTTCTAACCGGTCCTGCAGATCCACGACCACTCCCTACCCATACGCGCAACGGTTGCCTTGGTGGCACCTGACCCGCCGCGATCAGCACCTACCGTCTCATGAAGTGGCGAAAAGTCCCGTTATTTCTTGTTCTCGGCAATGCGCGTCAAGAGGCGCTCTTGCACAGTGCCTGGCAGCAATCCATTGATATCGCCGCCGTACGTGGCTACTTCCTTGATCAAGCTTGACGAGAGGTAACTGTAAATCGGGTTCGTGGAGACAAACAGCGTCTCAATTTCGGTTAGGCGGTAATTCATCTGCGCCATTTGCAGTTCGTAGTCAAAGTCAGTCACTGCCCGCAGGCCTTTGACGATGGCCTGGACGTCATTTGTTTTGCAGTAATCGACTAGCAGTCCCATGAAGGAATCCACACGAATATTTGGATACGGCGACACCACTTCACGCAACATTTCCATACGCTCTTCAAGGGTAAATGTGCCACTTTTGTTCTTGTTGACGGCGACCACGATCACCACTTCGTCAGCCAATTTGGAAGCACGAGCAAACACATCGAGGTGCCCATTGGTTACTGGATCAAACGACCCTGGGCAAACTGCTTTACGCACCGCTCATTCTCCTGTCGTGGATATGGGGCGACCGTACCAAAGAGTGGTGTCTCCATACCTGCGTTGCGATAAATCGGTCCATCCTGCGGGCAACGGATCGACTTGGTCAGAACTTGGCCGCTCAACCACCACGATTGCCTCTGATGCAATCCAACCTGCCCCAACTAGGTCACTTAATACCTTGGCTATTGAGGCCGAGGACACGTCGTATGGCGGATCGGCAAACACTACGTTGAATGCAGCGGGCGGGTTTCTGTGCAATAAGTCTTGTACCCCAGCTGCGAGCAAGGAAATCGTTGAAAGCGAAACATGATCAATATTGCGGCGAATGACATCCGCTGCTGCGCGATTCTTTTCTACAAGAAGCACCATGTAGGCACCTCGACTTGCCGCCTCGATACCCAGCGCTCCAGTACCTGCATAAAGATCTAAGACTGAGACGTCAGACCATGATTCATCAGCAGCAAGCAATTCACTGTTCAAGGTATTGAACAAGGACTCGCGCACACGATCGGATGTTGGTCGCGTGCCCTTTGCCGGTACTGACAACCGCCGACCCTTTGCTGACCCGGCAATGATGCGCGTCATGCTTTCTCCATAAATTCTGCTTGGTCTTGTGCAACCAATTCTGCAAGCGCTGCTACCAAAGCAGGGTATGCGACGAGATCAGGATCTCGCTCAACAAGTTGCGTTGCCGCTTTTCGTGCGAGTTCAATAATCTCAACATCAGAAACTACTTGTAGTAATTTCAATGACGTGCGGTGACCGGACTGCGAAGCTCCAAGCACATCACCTTCGCGACGTTGTTCCAGGTCTAAACGCGCCAATTCAAATCCATCGGTTGTTGAGGCAACTGCCTCAAGACGCGTGCGGGCAGGCGAACCCACCGGGGAGTTCGTCATTAACAGGCATAACCCTGGAAGAACGCCTCGACCAACTCGGCCACGTAATTGATGGAGTTGTGAAATTCCGAAACGATCGGCATCCAAAACAACCATCACCGTGGCATCTGGCACATCAACACCGACTTCGATGACCGTGGTGGAAACCAATACATCCACTCCAGGGTCCGCATCAACTGCTGCGAAGGCTGCCATGGCGGCGTCCTTGTCTTCTGCTGACATTCGACCATGCAAAATTCCAATGCGCAGCCCAGAAAGTGGACCAGATTGAAGGAATTCTGCGGTTTCAAGTACTGAGGCCAACGATGACTTGGCCTCGTCCTCAACAACTTCAGGCTCAATTTCAAGGAAATCCTCGTCAGCGCCATCGTCACCGATGCGCGGACACACGATAAACACCCGATGCCCCGCGGCCACTTCTTCGCGCACTCGTTCCCACGCGCGTTCAACATGAGCAGGCTTTTCCTTCATGGGCACCACGTGCGTTATGACACCGGCACGACCTTCAGGAAGACCTTCCAAAGTTGAGATGTCGAGATCACCAAACACTGTCATCGCGACTGTGCGTGGGATTGGAGTTGCTGTCATCACCAGCACATGCGGTCGAGTGCCATCTACTGCTTTTGCTGCGAGTGCAGCGCGCTGCTCAACACCAAAGCGATGCTGCTCATCAACAACTACGAGGCCGAGATCGCGAAATTGCACGGTGTCAGTGAGAAGTGCGTGTGTGCCCACCACTATTCCGGCATCCCCAGAAATGATGTTGAGTAAATCCTTGCGACGTTGAGCAACCTTCATTGAACCAGTGACGAGCGCAACTTGAGTGCCACGTTCGTGACCGCCGAGCATGCCGCCTTCTGCCATTTCGCCCAACAAGTTTTTGATTGATCGAAAATGTTGCGCAGCAAGTACTTCAGTGGGCGCAAGTAATGCGGCTTGCCCACCTGAATCGACCACACTCAACATGGCGCGCAATGCCACCAACGTTTTACCGCTGCCCACGTCTCCTTGAAGTAATCGATGCATCGGATGATCGCCAGCGAGATCACTTGCGATTTCATCACCTACTGCGAGTTGACCTGACGTCAAGGTAAATGGCAGCCGTGCCTCAAACTCTTGAATCAATGGCCCATCTCGTTCAACACGAGCCCGCGCTGGCAAGTGAGCCATCTCAGATCGACGCTGAGCCAGAAGCGTCTGTAACAAGAACGCTTCTTCAAACTTCAAACGCCGACGAGCTTCCTGAATCTCTTCATCTGTTGTTGGGCGATGAATCGCCATCACTGCAGATCGATGATCAAGAAGACCGAGATCGTGTACGACAGATGGTGGCAATGGATCTGGCAGATCCCCGAGCGTGTCCAGCACCACGCTCATCGCGCGCGCAATTTGCAACGATGACACTGCTGACGTAGCTGGGTAAACAGGGATGAAGGCCCCAGCAAACATCGCGATGCGCTCTGGATCTTCCTCTACGTCTTCGGGGAAGAATTCAAAGGTGGGATGCGCCAACTGTCGTTTGCCTCGATAAGAAGAGACCTCACCGGCAAACAGTCCGCGCCGGCCAGGCCGGAACATCCCTTCCCGCCAGCGCTGATTAAAGAAGGTCAGCGAGAGCTTGGCCGCACCATCTGAAATCACGACTTCGACAATGGTTCCCCGGCGCTGCTGCATGGGGCGGGTGGTGACGCTCACAACCTCGGCCAAAATCGTGACAGCCTCTCCGTCCACCAAGGTATTCATGTCGGTGAGTTCCCCACGGGCGGCGTACCGACGCGGGTAATGGCGAACGAACTCCCCCACTGTGGTGATCCCGAAGGCCTTTTTCAGCACCCCGGCCGATTTGCCGCCCAGGATCCGATCAAGGGGCATATCAGTGTCGGAAAATGACACTTCGGGCCTCCTTTAACGCCTCATGGAACCCTGATTTGGGTTGCTTGCCCCGATTCAGGTAACCTACGTGGGCTGCAAGTAGGACTAGCAGCATCCAACACCAGGCTTGGACTTGCTTGCGCGATCGGCGCGGGTGGACAAGTTACGACTATGAAGGAGTGCACCGTGGCTGCCAACTGCGACGTCTGCGGCAAGGGCCCAAGCTTCGGGCATTCGATTTCTCACTCACACCGTCGCACCAAGCGTCGCTGGAATCCAAACATTCAGCGTGTACGCACGCTCGTGGGCAAGACCCCGAAGCGCCAAAACGTGTGCACCTCATGCCTCAAGGCCGGCAAGGTCGTTCGCGGCTAATCGCAACACCCACATTCTTATTAACCCAGGTCATTGACCTGGGTTAATTTGTTTTTACAGTCAAGACCAAATCGGCGACAAGCTAGGACGTGAAGTGTTGATGGCCACCGGCTGAGGTCACGAAATGTCCATCAACACTGACGCCGGCACCTTTAGTGCCCACCGGTTCAACTACGCCGATGGCAACAAACCCGTCAGGAACTTTGCGTCCCTTCTTTATTGTGGCAAGCAGTGCGTGATCATCACCTCCGGTGAGTAACCATTCGCGAGGATCCATGTTGTATGCGCTTGCTGCTGCCGCAATCTCATCGGGGACATCAATAAGCGATGAATCAATTGCCATCACCACATCTGATGCTGTTGCGATGTGTCGTGCATCAGCGATTAGGCCATCGCTGACATCGACCATCGAAGTTGCACCACTTTTGGCAGCCAGTGGACCGGCCGCATACGGCGGCGTAGGAAAACGATGAGCATCAACGAGTTTCTTCGGCGCCCGAAAGCCGCGACTCAAAACCGCAAGCCCAGCTGCAGCCCACCCAATGCGACCAGCTATCGCAATCGTGTCACCTGCTTTTGCTCCTGAGCGCACGATTGGGGCCCGACCTTCAAGATCACCCATTGCCGTGACAGTGATCATGATGGCATCGGCACTTGTGACATCCCCACCGACGAGTGCAGCGCCCACACCTTCAATTTCTGCACGCAGGCCTGCTGTGCAGGAAACTGCCCATGCCGCAGGCAGGTCACTTGGAGCTGCGAATGCCACAACTACACCAGTGGGAATAGCACCCATCGCAGCGATGTCAGCCAGACTTGCAGCTGCTGCTTTGCGGCCAACATCCACAGGAGTGGACCAGTCTTTACGGAAGTGGCGACCTTCAACCATCACGTCCGTTGAGATGACAACACTGCCACTTTGTGCGTGAACAACAGCGGCATCATCGCCGGGGCCAAGTATGACCACGGGGTTTGCCGGCAGATCAAGCGTGACGCGATCAATGAGACCGAATTCTCCGACATCGGCAAGAGTGGAATCACTGGCCATAGTTAACGCAGCCCGGTTCCGCGACGAAGTGCGTCACTGATCAAGGTATCGATCAATTCACCATATTCAATTCCACTCCCTTGCCACATGCGTGGATACATTGAAATCGGCGTAAATCCGGGCATCGTGTTGGCTTCGTTAATGATCAAGGTGCGGTTGGCGTCAAGGAAGAAATCAATACGCGCAAGACCTTCGCACCCCAAGGCATCAAACGCCCGAATTGCCAACTCCTGTAGTTCACGTTCAATGTCGATATCAAGATTTGCTGGCACCACGAGTTGAGCGGAATCTTCTAGGTACTTGGCGTCAAAGTCATAGAACTCGTGTTGTCCACCAACCACGATCTCGGCAACACAACTGGCTCGCAATCGTCCTTGGTCTCCCGACAACACTCCACACTCAAGTTCGCGCGCTTGTTCAACACCCGCTTCAATAATGATGCGCGGATCATGTGTGCGCGCTTGTTCAATTGCTGCGATTAAGTCGCCTTGTTTCTTGACTTTAGTGATGCCACGCGAGGATCCCGCCCGTGCAGGTTTTACAAATACTGGGTAACCAAGATCATTAACCGCATCGATACATGCCGCTTGGTCATTACGCCATTGATGATCAGTGATTCCAACGAATGCACCCACCTCAAGACCGGCATGCGCCAACAAGATCTTCATAGTGATCTTGTCCATACCCGCAGCTGAAGCCAAAACCCCTGATCCCACATATGGAACCGCTGCAAGTTCGAGAAGACCTTGAATCGTTCCGTCTTCGCCCCACGGCCCGTGCAGCACTGGGAACACGACATCGATGTCCGCCAATTGATGACGCAAGACTTCTGGATCAGGACTCAGCGCCAGCGACTCCCCTACTTCAGGAACCTGCGGGAGCTGACCACTCGCCATGACAAAGTCAAGATTCGAATCCATCTTGATCCAACGGCCACTTGGTGAGATACCAATTGCCGTGATGTCATATTTCTGCGGATCAAGTGCGCGCAATACGCCGCTTGCACTTACACACGAAACGCTGTGTTCGCTGCTTCGCCCACCGAAGAGCACTGCGACGCGAATTTTTGTCACTCGCTTACTCCCACGACACCCTCGTGTTCATGTTTGGTGTCGCGTGCCATGAATGCGGCAGCCATCGTGCGCACTGAAGCACCGTGATGCAACACATTGACGACTTGCTCAGTAATTGGCATTTCAACACCGTTCGCTTTAGCCAAAGCGAGAATCGGCTCACAACTTTTATAGGCCTCGCAGGTCTGTTTCATCGCGCTGATGGTTTCGTCTACCGACTTACCCTTACCTAGACTCTCGCCAAAGCTGCGATTACGTGAAAGCGGTGACTGACACGTGGCGACCAAGTCCCCAACACCGGCCAGCCCTTGGAAGGTCAGCGGATCGGCACCAAGCGCTACTCCTAAGCGAGCGATTTCGGCCAAGCCTCGTGTCATCAGTGAAGCTTGCGAATTTTCACCAAGACCCATGCCGACGGCCATGCCGTTGGCAACCGCGATCACGTTTTTCATCGCTCCACCAATTTCCGTTCCGATCACATCGGTAGTCCAATATGGACGGAAGTACTCGGTGGTGCAGGCATCTTGCAGAAGTTGTGCACTTGCTTCGTCAACACAGGCCACCGTCGTTGCAGATGGCTGACGTTGAGCGATTTCGCGGGCAAGGTTTGGCCCTGAAACCACTGCGATGCGTTCAGCTACCGCGCCGGTTTCTTCAGCAATGACCTCACTCATGCGCTTCATCGTGCCTAGCTCAACACCCTTAATGAGGCTCACCAGGATTGCTTGAGCTGGAATGTGATTGCGCCATTGAGCCAAGTTGGCGCGCAACACCTGGGCAGGGAGAGCGACCACCACAATGTCAGCGCCTGCTAGTGCGATCGATGGATCAGTTGTTGCCGCCACTGCAGCAGGGAGCACCAGATCTGGCTGGTACACCTCATTGCGGTGAAGATCATTGATCTGGCTGGCAACTTGGGGATCCCGCGTCCATATGACGACATCGCTACCAGCGTCGGCCATCACCGTAGAAAAAACCGTGCCCCACGAGCCCGAGCCCATCACGGCAACCCGGCTCATGATCTGTCTCCTGATTGCCTGCGCGTGAACACTGACCAAGACTAATGCCCCGATGCGGTTGGATAGCGGCATGCAGTGGTCAGCGATTGTGCCCGTCAAGGCCAGCTCCACCGCGAAATCAAGACTCCAAACCAATGCAGCGTGGCGTGCGGAGCTCTCCCGTGCCTTTCTCAGCGATGCCCTCAGTGCCCTCACCTCGTGCCCGCAGATTGGGCGGATTCTGGTGGTTACCGATGACACATTCCTGCAAGGCAATCTGGATCCATCGGTTGAAATCACCGTGATCGCGTCTGAGGGACTCAATCAAGACATTAACACGGGCCTTCGCCTACTAGGTGATTCTCCCGTGGCAGTAATCACAGGGGACCTGCCCTGCCTCACCACGAGTTCAATGGCTGTGGTGCTTGATCTTGCTACCCAATACCCGCGCAGTTTTGTTTCAGATTCACAAGGTCTGGGAACCACCATGCTTCTCGCGCATAACGCCTCGACCTGTGTGCCGATGTTCGGCGTTCGTTCGCACGCAAAACATGCGCAGGCCGGGTTCATGGAAATTGCGAGCGATAGCGGTCTTGAAAGTGGACTCTTGGCGAGGGCCCGGCGTGATGTCGACACCGCTATCGATCTGTGGGATGCGCGGCGTATTGGGGTCGGGCCTGCTACCTCGGCATTGCTTGACGACCTATAAAGCGAAACAACAAAGGGCCCCACCAATTTGGTGGGGCCCTTTGTCAATGACGACTAGCGACGGCCAGTGCGCTTTACAGCCTTCTTTGCAGGAGCCTTCTTAGCAACTGCCTTCTTGGCAGGTGCAGCCTTCTTCACTGCCTTCTTTGCAACAGCCTTCTTTGCTGCCTTCTTGGCAGGTGCAGCCTTCTTTGAGCCAGCAACAGTTGCCTTGAACTCAGCAGCTGCGCGGAACTTAGGAAGCTTGGTTGCCTTGATCTTCACGGTCTCGCCGGTGCGTGGGTTACGACCCAAGCGAGCATTGCGCTCTGCGCGCTCGAAGATGCCGAAGCCACTGATAGCAACACGATCGCCGCCAGCAACAGCCTTCTTGGTCTCGTCGAGGAAAGCCTCTACAACTTCAGCAACCTGGCGCTTGCTCAGGTCGAGTTGCAGTGCTACTTCTTCAATCAGTTCAGCCTTGTTCACAGAAAAACCCCTCCGGAGGGTGGTAGGTCGACCCGTTGTCGACACCTCATATTTAGCCATGAAAAGTGTCCACAACTGCGAAGACTCGCCGGGGAAAACATGTTGGAAACATTAGTGATTAGCACCACCAATGGATTTCACCACTTACCCCGACGAGTCACACAAGTCACACGAGTCACATCAGTAACATCGCGATATTTGCAGTTACGCAGTTGTTGGCATAAATGCCGGACGTTTCGCCTCGAATTCAGCAATGACATCGCCATGTTTCATGGTGATTCCAATATCGTCGAGACCTTCCATTAAGCGCCAACGAACGTAATCGTCAACCTCGAATGTGGCAGTCAGAGCGCCTGCGCGAACTTCACGCTTATCGAGATCAACGGTGACCTCCAACGCTGGATTGGCTTCAACTGCGGCCCACAACAATTCAATATCTGCCTGATCCACCAAGCCGGTGAGCAAGCCACCTTTACCTGAGTTGCCACGGAAGATGTCCGCAAAGCGGGAAGAAAGCACGACCTTGAATCCGAAATCTTGCAAGGCCCATACTGCGTGTTCGCGTGATGAGCCGGTGCCAAAGTCAGGTCCCGCAATCAAAATTGATACGCCTTGATACGCCGGCTGATTGAGAACGAAGTCTGAATCCTTACGCCAGGCACCAAACAAACCATCTTCGAATCCATGGCGCGTGATGCGCTTGAGGTATTCCGCAGGGATGATCTGATCGGTATCAACATTGCTGCGACGCAATGGTGCAGCGGTTCCGGTATGGGTAATGAACTTTTCCATGATGAATTCCCTCTCCCTTACAGATCTGCCGGAGCAGCGAGATGACCCTTGATTGCTGTTGCCGCAGCAACTGCAGGAGAAACCAAGTGCGTACGTCCACCCGGTCCCTGACGACCTTCAAAGTTTCGATTCGAGGTTGAAGCACTGCGCTCACCCGGTGCCAACTTGTCTGGGTTCATTGCCAAACACATCGAGCAACCCGCTTCACGCCATTCAGCACCTGAGTCTTTCACGATCACGTCAAGGCCTTCAGCCTCTGCCTGATGCTTCACGCGCACTGAGCCGGGAACGACGAGCATGCGCATGCCAGGTGCGACCTTGCGACCCTTGAGTACTTCGGCTACTGCGCGAAGATCTTCGATGCGTCCGTTCGTGCATGAACCAACAAACACGGTGTCGACCTTGATATCGCGTAAAGGCATTCCAGCGGTAAGACCCATGTATTCCAGTGCATTTTCAATGGCAACGCGATCCGTTTCATCCACTGCATCTGCAGGTGATGGAACATTCGCTGTCAACGGCAAGCCCTGCCCTGGGTTCGTTCCCCATGTAACAAATGGACTCAAGGTCGAGGCATCGATGAACACTTCTGCGTCGTACTTTGCGTCAGTATCAGATGGCAAGGTTGACCAGTACGCAACGGCTTCATCCCACATTGCACCTGCAGGGGCACGATCGCGACCCTTGAGGTACTCAAAGGTCGTTTCGTCCGGCGCGATCATGCCCGCGCGTGCGCCGGCTTCAATCGACATGTTGCAGACAGTCATGCGGCCTTCCATTGACAAGGCGCGAATCGCTGAGCCCTTGTATTCAAGAACGTAACCCTGACCGCCGCCTGTGCCGATCTTTGCGATGACAGCAAGAGTGACGTCTTTAGCCGTAACACCGACTGGCAAATCTCCATCAACGTTGATTGCCATGGTCTTAAATGGCTTCAATGGCAACGTCTGTGTTGCAAGTACATGCTCAACTTCAGAAGTGCCGATACCAAATGCAAGTGCGCCAAAAGCACCGTGAGTTGAAGTATGCGAATCGCCACACACCACAGTCATCCCTGGTTGCGTGAGACCAAGCTGGGGACCAACAACGTGCACGATGCCCTGCTCTACGTTGCCTAATGAATAGATAGGCACGCCAAATTCAGCACAGTTGGCGCGCAATGCATCAACCTGAGCTTTGGAAATCGGATCAGCAATTGGCTTGAGGATGTCCGTGGTTGGCACGTTGTGATCTTCAGTTGCCAAGGTCAGTTCTGGTCGACGCACTGCTCGACCTGTCGCACGCAAACCGTCAAAGGCCTGTGGACTTGTTACTTCGTGTACGAGATGCAAATCGATGTACAGCAGATCGGGTTCACCCTCAGCTCTGCGCACCACATGTGCTTCCCAGACCTTCTCGGCCAGCGTCTTCGCCATGACTTCTCCTTTAGGTGTCGATAGTTGACATCTCACTATGTGAGACGGCAATATCAAGGTATGGACAACTCTAGCGGAGTCGGAGTCGTAGACAAAGTCGTATTGCTGATTGATTGCCTCGCCAACGGACCACTTTCACTGAACGAACTAGCCGGCGTGAGCGAACTTCCTCGCCCCACCGTGCATCGCTTGGCTGTAGCCCTGGAGTCCCATCGGGTGCTCGCGCGAGATGACCGCGGCCAGTTCACCTTGGGACCTCAACTCACCCAGTGGGCCACTCCCCAAGCCTCCTGGGTTAATGCCGCAGCGACCATTGCCCGGGAACTGCGTGACGCCACGGGAGTCAGCGCTCAGGTCTACCGACGCGTAGGCGTTGAACGACTCTGCATTGCGGCTGCCGAGCCGACTCGAGGGCTTCGCGACACTGTTCCAGTAGGGGCGCTTTTAACTATGAAAGCCGGATCAGCTGCTCAGGTTCTGTGTGCGTGGTCAGACACCGAGGACCAAAAGCTGACACTGCAAGGTGCCACATTCACGGCAAAGGATCTGACGGTGGTACGGGCCCGCGGCTGGGCGCAATCTGTTGCTCAGCGTGAACCAGGCGTTGCCTCGCTTGCGGCACCTGTTCGCGATCATGCAGGAATTACTGTTGCAGCAATGTCTATTTCAGGGCCAGTGGATCCACTTGCCGAACCAACGAAGGCTCAGATCAATGCGCTCCTGGCTGCAGCAACTCAATTGGGCGCAGCGATTACTGGTTGAATCGTAACAGGGCGAGCACACGCAAAATAGCGACAACGATCCACTGACCAAATTATTAGAGCTCTAAATTAAAAACTTTTCTCATCATGATGTTGCTCTACCAATTGACGGTGCACTCAGCGCAGGCATTCCAACAGTCATGAACAATAAATCTCAAGTCCCCCTCCGTATGGAGGGGGACTTGAGATTCGTGGGAAGCGGAGAACCCTCCTTACTTTCTCGAAACCTTCGAGGCAACGCTCGTTGGCTTCTTCGCACTTGTAGAAGCGCTTTTCTGTGCGACTTTGACTTTTAGGTAGAACGCTTTACCCGTTGGTGTTGCCAAACGGATTGTGTAAATACCAGGCTGACTTGCCTTAAAGGCAGGCACCTTTGCCTGACCTGAAGCAGTGCTTCGCGTTTTACCAATAGCCACAAACGTTTCCTTAGCGCGGCTCAATGGCGACATGCTCATGCCCGCTTCCAGTGGTGTGTTTACTGGCAGACCACTGACGACTGGCGCAACAGCTGCACCAGCGGTCACCGTTACTTCAGGTGCATTCAACACACTTGTCGACAACGGAGCAGACACCACCACAGGAGTTGCTTTGGCAATTTCCGCAGCAGTCAACATCACCACACCCGCAGGCGCTTTGACTACGGGTGCAGCACTAACTGAAGGAACCACCGTCGGCACAACAGTTGGTGCCACGGTTGCCACGACCGAAGCAC
>CANFTO010000047.1 GCA_947449945.1 Actinomycetota bacterium
CACAAGAATTTCTTGGTGCGCAAGCTCAAGGTCTCACTGAAACTCGACCACAGCAATTCGACGATGCGATGGACGATGATCTTTCTGTAGCCCAAGGGTGTGCGGTGTTGCATGACACTGTGCGCGCCGGAAATGCCGCCCTCACTGATCAAAATCGCCAGGAAGTTGCAGGGGCTTTAGGTGCGGTTCTAGGAATGCTGGATGTTCTGGGTTTGCATCCCAATGACTGGCCTAAAAGCACTGGTGGCGATGACCAGACCACTGAAGTGATTGATGGCTTAGTGCAGGCACTGCTTGTTCAGCGACAAGAAGCACGTGCCCGTAAAGACTTTGAATCAGCGGATGCAATTCGCAATGGACTAGATGCCATTGGAATACACATTGAAGACACCCCGCAAGGGGCACGTTGGACACTTGAGCAATAACTCATCGCGCACGATCTTCTAGCAAGGGGTAACAACACATGGCAGGCAATTCACAGCGTCGCGGCGCGATGCGCAACCCTGGCACGAAGAAGGGCGCAACTGTTGGCTCTGGAGGCCAGCGTCGCAAGCAACTCAAAGGCAAGGGGCCAACACCTAAGGCTGTTGAGCGCCCGTACCACCAAGCCGCCAAGCGCAAGAACGCCGCGGACCGTGCTGCAGACAGCCCACGTTCATCATCAACTGGCGGACGCCGTCCGGCACGCCGTGAAGACTCAAGCATGCTCATGGGACGCAATGCGGTGGTTGAAGGCTTACGCGCAGGTGTTCCCGGAAAGACCCTCTACATGCAAACGCGCGTGGAAGCCGATGATCGCTGGCGCGAATCACTTCGTCGCGCAATCTCGTCGAATATCCCAGTACTTGAAGTCACGAAAATCGAACTTGATCGGATGACTGACGGTGCAGTTCACCAAGGCATGGTGCTCACTGTTCCCGCGTACGAATATTCCGAACTCAGCGATATCAATGACAGCAATCTGATCGTCGCACTTGATGGCGTTACGGATGCACGTAATCTCGGCGCAATTGCGAGATCGGCTGCGGCTTTTGGTGCTGGTGGCATCGTGGTTCCCGCTCGTCGTTCAGCAGGTGTGAATGCGGGCGCTTGGAAGACATCGGCCGGTGCACTTGCTCGCGTTCCCGTAGCTCAGGTCACTAACTTGACTCGTGCATTGAAGTCGTTGCAAACGTCTGGCTATGCAGTTGTTGGATTGGCCGCTGAAGCTGAACACACATTTGCTGATTTACCAAAGCGCGTTCTTTCAGAGCCAGTCGTCATTGTGATTGGTTCAGAAGGTAAGGGACTTTCACGCCTGGTTGCTGAAACATGTGACTGGCAAGTGCGTATCGAAATGTTTGATGGCAATGAGTCGCTGAATGCTTCGGTTGCTGCAGGCATTGCGTTGCACGCAGTGAGTATTGCTCGCTAGTACTCATCTTCGTGTGGAAGATGGAGCAGGAGTTCTTGCGTCGTGTCATTGGCATTGCCAACGCGTGCCCCAAGAACTGACTGCTCGTCAGGTTTCTTGGACAACACATTTTCAATGTAGTCATCGACAGCATCTTCAAACTTCACACTGCTGCCTGCGCGCTCCGACATAAACCATCGATGTTCTAAGACCTCATGAAAAATTTGAGCCGGTTCAAGCTTGCGACGCATGTCGTAAGGAACTTTTTCCATAACTTTCTCAAATCGATCATTGACCCAGCGATGTGCAGCAAATTCCTCATCGTCGGGGCCAGATTCAATCTTGTATCGATATGAATCAAGATCGTTGAGTAGGCGACGGGCTTGTTGTTCCTCTGCATCAATGCCGGTCAGGCGTAAGAGTCGACGCATGTGATGGCCAGGGTCAACAACCTTTGGGGTCACCACGACTTGATCCTTTTCTTGACCAGTTGTGACTTGAAGTTCGGCGACATCAAAACCCAAATCATTGAGTCGACGAATTTGTGCTTCAAGTTCAAAACGATCGGCTCGAGAAATCACGAGTGTGCGCTTGAGTTCTTTCCAGAGCTTTGCGTAACGCTCGTGCAAGCTGACGCCTACTTCAATTGGGTCGATGCCTTCATGGAGGCGGCCACCTGCCTGTAGGTCAAGGAGTTCGCCGGCAACGTTGGTTGCTGCCGTTTCGAGGTCGTACGCACGCTGACCGTCACTGAGCTTCTCGTGGAGTTCGCCTGTTTCTGCATCAACAAGATATGCGGCAAAGGCGCCAGCATCTCGACGAAACAAGGTATTGGAAAGGGAACAGTCGTTCCAGGAGAAACCCGCAAGATGTAGTTGCACGAGTAGTACTGCCAGCGCATCAAGTAGACGCGAAGCTGTATCGAGACGAAGGCTTGAAGAAAAAAGTGCGCGATAAGGAAGTGAAAACTTCAGATGCTCGGTAATGAGTGCGGATGGAAGTTGTTCGCCGTAACTGTCCATGCGCTCGGAGATAACCGCAACAGGCGAAACAGTAGGAACATCGCGATCAAGTAATTCGTGAAGCAAGGCATATTCGCGCGATGCGTAGTACTGCTCAATTTCTTTCACCGCATAGACGCGACCATTGATTCGGACAAATCGCACGACGTGTCGGCTAATGCCGCGCGGCAATGCAACAACAAGTTCTTCTGACCATTGCTCTAATGGAATTTCCCATGGCAGGAACGCAAGTTCAGGCTCCATTGAATTGCCGGTAAGCAGCACTTGGGAAGTCTGACATGTCAGTGCGCGATATTGCGAAGACTTTTGGTTACAGTCAATTGCATAAACGTTGCATTAATACTGGAGGAATTGTGATTCGTACTCGTGGAGCAATGCTGCTCGCAACCGCACTTGTTGCAGGTGCTGCACTTGCGGGATGTTCAAGCAGTGACAGCACTTCAAGTGATGCAACACCAAGTGCGTCAGCATCAATGGTTGGTGGCATGACTGAATGCACTGAGGCAGCAATCAAGCCAACGTTGGAACAAGGTTTAGCCAAGGACGTCACGCTTATGTCATGGGACGGATTGTCATGTGCTGACGGATGGGCTGTGGTCGGCGCAACCATCGGCGATGGTGAGCACGGTGCACCAACTTCGTTCATTTTTGAACAAGAAGGTCAGTTCTGGATTCCGAAAAAGCAAGCTGACGTGTGCGGGACCGTGAATAACAGCAGCGCAACACCCGCATACCCAGCGGATGCATTGATCCCTGAGGCACTTTTTGAAGGCGGATGCCTCGCTGGTTAATCACTATCGATTCACGAATGAAGGGCACCGGGTTTCCGGTGCCCTTCATTCGTTGCTGAGCCCCCAGTCGGAATCGAACCAACGACATCCTCATTACAAGTGAGGTGCTCTACCAACTGAGCTATAGGGGCAGGACAACAAGTCTAGAAGCATGCTCGCGGGGCGTTGATTCGCCCTCAAAATCGGGGTTTATAGGGGGGATTGCCCTGATCGCAACGTTTACATGGCCATGAGCCGGAAAATAACAATTTGGCTGGTTTCGCAAAAAGATTCTTTAACTCTTCCCATACCGGCAACTTGATGTATATATTCACGCCACAGGCGCAAGACCCAAGGCAGCGACCCCCGTCGTTGCCAACAACCGGAGGAATAATGAAGAAGACCCTTATCGGCGCAGCAGCTCTCGGCATGGTTGCAGCAGCAGCTCTCGTTGCAGCACCAGCTCAGGCAGCTACCTCGAACGTCAACGTTCAGATCAAGCTCGTCGACTCATCAATCTTGGCATCAGACGGTGTGCCAGCAGCGAAGACTGCTTGCGTTACCGAAGATGGCCCAGCAGCAGGCGCAACCTTGAAGACCCCAATCGTGTTCAAGGACAAGTCAGGCAAGGTTGTTGGCGCCGGCAAGGTAACCAAGGTCAGCCTTACTTACGCAGGTGGCGACTTCGCAGGCTTCTTTACCTGCACCGTGTCAGGCGTTGTCAGTGTTGACACTGCAAAGGCAGCAACCGTGACTGTTGGCAAGACCAAGCCAGTCGCAGTTACCGCAGCAGGCATCACGAAGGACAAGAACTTCGTGAAGATTGAACTCTCAGCAGCTGAGTAATTCTCGACGCTGAAATCCCCCTGTCGGCCTACGGGCTGGCAGGGGGATTGTCGTTTTTGTGAGGGGATTTCGCTTTCAGCAGATCTTCGCGTACCGTAAAAGGGTCATCAACCGATGACTGGGAGCTTTAGAGCTCACGAGCGAGTCTTGATCTATCGCGGCCAACTGTCGCCATTCGAGACACGCAAATTCGTCTCGAATGAGAGTTGTGTTTGTTATGCCTACTTCCCCTGCCTCAAATCCGTCATTCACCGATCTTGGTGTTGACCCAGCCTTCGCGTCAGCTTTAGCCCGCCAAGGAATCATGGAACCGTTCGCAATCCAGGTAGCAACCTTGCCTGACGCGATTGCCGGCCGCGATGTTCTTGCTCGTGCCCAAACCGGTTCTGGCAAGACCCTTGCCTTCGGCCTTGCAGCACTGACCAACTTGCTTGGTAAGACTGCGCATCGTCGTCAACCACTCAGCTTGATCTTGGTACCAACTCGTGAGTTGGCAATGCAGGTTAATGACACCCTTCGCCCAATTGCGGATGCTGCTGAACTTCGCCTGCGTTTAATTGCTGGCGGAATGCCGTATGCAAAGCAGATCGACGCTCTTGATCGTGGTGTGCACATGCTCGTTGCGACACCAGGTCGTTTGATGGACCTTGCTGATCGTGGATCAGTTGACTTGAGCAGTGTTGAAATCACCGTGCTTGACGAAGCTGACCAGATGGCAGACATGGGCTTCATGCCAATCGTGCGCGAAATCTTGGACCTCACCAAGCCAGGCAGCCAACGCTTGTTGTTCAGCGCCACTCTTGACGGCGATGTTGATGCATTGCGCAAGGCATACATGAACAACCCTGTTACCCATTCACTAGCACCATCATCAGCATCCGTTGACACGATGGAGCATCACGTGCTTCTCGTGCACCCAATGGACAAGGAACTCATCACCACACAGATCGCTGCACGCGAAGGCCGCACGATTTTGTTTGCACGCACCCAAGCTGGTGTGGATCGCATTGCTGATCACTTGCAGTCACAAGGTGTTGCCGCTGGAGCACTGCATGGTGGCAAGACTCAAGCGGTGCGTACCCGAACCTTGGATGCGTTCAAGAATGGCGTTACGCCAGTGTTGGTGGCAACAGACGTTGCAGCTCGCGGTATCCACGTTGATGGCATCTCACTGGTGCTACACGTTGACGCACCAAGTGATCCAAAGGATTACTTGCACCGTGCGGGCCGTACAGCACGTGCTGGTGAGTCCGGCACCGTTGTCATCCTGGCTGCACCAAAGCAACAGCGCACAGTTTCGGCGTTGACATCACGTGCCGGCGTTGACCCAGATGTGAAGCGCGTTCGCCCAATGGATCAGCACTTGGTTGAAGTAACCGGTGCGCGCGAGCCATCAGGTGAGCCTTGGTTCCCACCACGCGAGCCAGCTCGCGGTGGTCGCGGTGGTTCACGTTATGGCAGTGGTGGCGGCGATCGTGGCCGATCATCAGGTGGTCGTTCAGATCGTGGACCACGTCGTGATGATCGCGGACCTCGCAGTTTTGATGATCGTGCGCCGCGTCGTGACGATCGCCCAGCTCGTTCATTCGACGATCGTCCAGCACGTTCATACGATGATCGTCCAGCACGTACGTATAGCGATCGTCCAGCGCGTTCATACGATGATCGTGCTCCGCGTCGTGATGACCGCGCACCTCGCAGTTTTGATGATCGTGCACCACGCAAGTTTGATGACCGTCCTGCTCGTTCATTCGATGATCGTGCTCCGCGTAAGTTTGATGATCGTCCGGCTCGTTCGAACAGTGATCGCCCTGCGCGTTCATATGACGATCGTGCACCTCGTCGCGATGATCGTGCTCCGCGTCGTGATGACCGCGCACCACGCAATTTCGATGATCGCGGACCTCGTAAGTTCGATGATCGCGCTCCACGTAAATTTGATGATCGCCCAGCGCGCTCGAGCAGTGATCGCCCAGCGCGCACGTACAACGATCGTCCAGCACGTTCATACGATGATCGTGCGCCACGTCGTGATGACCGTCCTGCTCGTTCATTCGATGATCGTGCTCCGCGCAAGTTCGATGATCGTCCTGCTCGCTCGAGCAGTGATCGCCCTGCGCGTTCATATGACGATCGCCCTGCGCGTTCAGGATCAGGTGCACCAAAGCGTGCCGATAAGCCACGTCATGGATCGGTTGCCCGTAAGGCTGCAGCTGGTGGTCGCCCAGCAAAAAGTGGTCCCGCAAAGCGCAAGGGCGCGCCAGCAGGTGCTCGCAAGGGTCGCTAACTAGGCTCGCTTGCGCGAGTGACGAGCTCGCGAACCGGCGGGAGTCTTGATGATTAACTGGGTCGTGCCTGAGCAAGTTTCAGGTTTGGCACTGTGGCCGCTTGCTGTTGTAGTTGTCGTGCTGATTGCACTCAACTTCATTAATCATCGGGTAGCTCCACAAACTCATTACCTGTTGTGGGCCTTTGCGTTCGCTGTCGTCTTTCTTGCGATTGGTTTGCTTGATGGCTGTTCCTGGACCGACATGGGACTGGGGAAGGGCTACTTTGTTCCAGGGCTCTTATGGGCGGCAATATGTATAGGTGCAATTGCTCTGGTCTACTTCGTTGGCTCGCTGATCAAGCACACGCGTACTGCCTTTCATGATGAGCGCATGGCCGAACTCAGTGCTCGTGGCGTGCTGTTTCAGTCATTGATCGAAGTGCCACTGGGAACAGTGCTACTCGAAGAAATCGCCTTCCGTTCAGTGCTCTTTGCCATGCTGGCCCGGCGCTTTGGTTTGACCTGGGCGATCGTGATTTCCTGCGTTGCTTTTGGGCTGTGGCACATCTTGCCTTCAATTGGCACCCATGAGCAGAACCCAGCCTTGGGTTCGATGGTGGGTGAGGGTCGACGCGGAAACATCTTGGCCGTGCTGATTAGCGTGCTGACGACAGGGCTTTCAGGGGTGCTCTTCATTGGATTGAGACTGGTCTCTGGAAGCGTTTTGGCCCCTATGGGCTTCCATTGGGGAACCAACGGGCTGGGTTATGCCTTCAGTTGGGTCCTGATCAGAATTCGGGACAGAGGGGCAAAATCCGGACCTAAATGACAACGGTGTTGTTTGCCATCTACGATGGGCACACTGTTGTTCGCATGGAAGGATTTCGGCATGGACGCTGCCCGTCAGAGCTTTGGTCATCAGGCCACCGCACTGTCTGATCGCGACCGGGAAATCCTGGAGTTTGAGCGTCAGTGGTGGAAATACGCCGGGGCCAAAGAGCAGGCCATCCGTGACCTCTTCGACATGAGTGCCACTCGGTACTACCAAATTCTTAATGGCTTGATTGATCAGCCAGCGGCAATGCAACTGGACCCTATGTTGGTCAAGCGCCTTCGCCGGATGCGCTCGTCACGTCAAAAGGCCCGCTCAGCTCGTCGTTTGGGCGTTGAGCTCGAGTCGCGCTAAATCCCGTGATTGCTGTGGGGGCTATGCGGCGAGCACTCGTCACTTGTATTGGACTTGGCGTTGTTGCCAGTCTCATTGTTATAGCTCCAAATGCACAAGCGGCCAATCCACCGATCGTCGTATGGGCTGATCAAATCCGCGCAGATGTGTTGAATGCTGAATTTCCACAAGGCTTCCACGGTACGAGAATCAAGGTCGTAGTCAAAGATAGTTTGGCAGCGATCAAAGATGAATTGAAAACTGTGAAACCTGCTGATGCGCCTGATGTCATTGCAGCCGAGCACGAATCAACTGGTGAGCTTGTTGATGCCAAATTAGTGCGCAGTCTAGTTCTTGGCAGTGATCGCATCGCTGTGTTTTCACCCAACGTTTTATCGGGTTTTCGGTACAACGGAAAAATCTTTGGCGTACCAGTGCAGTTTGAAAATCTTGCGATGGTGACGAATGTGAACTTGGTTCCCAAGCAACCGGAGACCTTCAAAAAAGTTGTGACAATTTCCACGCGCTTAATGAAGAACAATAAAACTTCGAGTGGTGTCGCTGTCGGGCAAGGTGGCAACGGAAATGCTTACAACATGTTTCCGTTTTTTAGTGGGCTTGGCGGATACGTCTTTGGTAAGGATGACAAAGGCAACGCGAACACAGCTGATGTTGGAATTGCTAATCCTGCCTTTCTTGGCAACTCCACACAGATCAAAGACTGGAATGCGGCAGGGGTGATCGACTCTTCGTTGAACACCCAAGAAGCAAAAGATGCCTTCGCTGCGGGCAAGGCACCGTTTTGGATCACCGGGCCTTGGGATCTCAACGCAGTCATTGCTTTGCCCTTTGGTTACCGCATCACGTCGGTGCCAGGCATGGTCAGCGGAAAGTCGCCAGCACCCCTATTGGGGATGAAAGGCTTCATGGTCACGATCTACGCCCAAGCCCATCAAATGCGCAAGCAGGCTTCGGAGTTCGTGGTGGAGGGCTTGAGTCGGGCTGGCATACAAGCTGCCTTCGGTAACGCAGCCCGTCGAATGCCAGCCAGCAATAAGGCAGTATCGGGAATCACAGATGCCCGCCTGAAGGCCTTTGGCGCTGCTGGTGCTGCGGGCGTAGCAATTCCAAACGTCCCAGCCATGAGCGCGGTCTGGGCACCGCTGGGCAAGGCTTGGGCGGTCACGACAAAGGGCTCTGGAGCATCTGGGCCGGTTCCGGCCTTCACTGACGCTCAAAACAACGTGGTTCAGGCCATCTCGGCACTGAGTTAAGGCCAATCTGGGCCACTTCGCCCCTGGCGAAACCGGGAAATCTTATTTGCACTCTCAGGGTGCGAGTGCTAAAAATGGGTTAGCACTCGACACCTGAGAGTGCCATTTTCCGCTCGGCGTTCCTGGAGGAACAGATCAATGTCAAAGATCATCGCATTTGATGAAGAGGCTCGTCGCTCGCTTGAGCGCGGCATGAACGTGCTCGCAGACGCAGTCAAGGTCACCCTGGGACCTAAAGGTCGCAACGTTGTGTTGGAGAAGAAGTGGGGTGCTCCCACCATCACCAACGACGGTGTTTCCATCGCTAAGGAAATCGATCTCGAAGATCCCTACGAAAAGATCGGCGCAGAGCTCGTCAAGGAAGTCGCAAAGAAGACTGACGACGTAGCTGGCGACGGCACCACAACTGCAACCGTGCTCGCACAGGCACTCGTGCGCGAAGGCCTTCGTAACGTTGCCGCTGGCTCAAACCCAATGGGCTTGAAGCGCGGCATCGAGAAGACCGTCGACGTTATCTGTGCAGAACTTCTTGCAATGGCCAAGGATGTTGAAACCAAAGAGCAGATCGCATCAACCGCTGCAATTTCAGCTGGTGGCGACGCAGAAGTTGGTGGCCTCATCTCTGAAGCCATGGACAAGGTCGGCAAAGAAGGCGTCATCACTGTTGAAGAAAGCAACACCTTCGGTCTTGAGCTTGAGCTCACTGAAGGTATGCGTTTTGACAAGGGTTACATCTCTGCCTACTTCATGACTGATCCAGAGCGTATGGAAGCAGAACTTGAAGATCCATACATTCTGCTCACTAACCAGAAGATTTCGTCAGTGAAGGATCTCCTTCCACTGCTTGAGAAGGTCATGCAGTCAGGCAAGCCATTGGTGATCATCGCTGAAGATGTTGATGGCGAAGCGCTTTCAACTCTCGTGGTGAACAAGATCCGTGGCACCTTCAAGTCTGTCGCAATCAAGGCTCCAGGGTTTGGCGATCGTCGCAAGGCAATGTTGCAAGACATTGCAATCCTCACCGGTGGTCAAGTCATCAGTGAAGAAGTGGGCTTGAAGCTTGAAACAGCAGGGCTCGAACTTCTTGGCCGCGCTCGTAAGGTGCAGGTCAGCAAGGACGAAACCACGATCGTTGAAGGTTCAGGAAACGTTGAGCAGATCAACGGCCGCGTGAACCAGATCCGTGCAGAAATCGAAAACTCAGATTCAGATTACGACCGCGAGAAGTTGCAAGAGCGTTTGGCGAAGTTGGCCGGAGGCGTTGCAGTCATCAAGGTTGGCGCTGCAACTGAAGTTGAACTTAAGGAGCGCAAGCACCGCATCGAAGATGCTGTGCGTAACGCGAAGGCTGCTGTTGAAGAAGGCATCGTCCCTGGTGGCGGCGTCGCTTTGATTCAGGCAATGGCTTCAGCTTCAGCAAAGATTGATGCGCTTGGACTCACGGGCGAACAGCTCACCGGTTCAAACATCGTTCGCGTTGCAGTGAGTGCACCGTTGAAGCAGATCGCTGAAAACGCAGGTCTCGAAGGCGGCGTTGTCGCTGAAAAGGTTCGCGAACTTCAGGCTGGTTGGGGCCTCAACGCTGCAACAGGTGAATACGTCGACATGATCGCCGCTGGCATCATCGACCCTGCAAAGGTCACCCGCTCAGCACTGCAGAACGCAGCCTCAATCGCTGCACTGTTCCTCACCACTGAAGTTGTTGTTGCTGACAAGCCTGAGAAGGCAGCTCCAGCAATGCCAGGTGGCGACATGGGTGGCATGGACTTCTAGTCCGACACAAAGAATCACAAAGGGCGGTTTCCCCAGTGGGGAAGCCGCCCTTTGCTGTGTAGTGAAGGTTGAATGTATGTGCCGAATTAGTAACGCACGAGCTCGATAGTTTGTGTGTACGTGCCGTCGCCGCGATGCACTGTTGCGACTTGGCCACTAGCTCCGACATATTTTCCGGTGCCACCAACGATTGCTATGCGAGTTACGTGATTGGCGTCCATTTCCTGTGCGCTCTTTGGGTAATAAGAAGCCCCTTCAGCTTGGATCTCTCCACCCGCAAGGATGAACGTGAGTGAACGCTTGCGAAGCACTTCTTCCGTTGCACCAGCCAAAACATCGACCGTCGTAATGGAGCCTTCGATAACACCAACAGCTTTACCCGACTGGTCAGAGAGCTTTGCTCCAAAGAGTTCTAAGGAAACATCTGGAGCACTTGGATTTGCGATGTTCTTAATCACTGGCTTGCCTTGAATCAGCGTGAGTTTCCAGATGACTTTTGGGCTAGGGAACGTTGCGATAGTTGCGGTAGTACGTGATGAAGAAGGGTTCGGTGCAGCAACGACAGTAGGTGCTGCGATGACTCCGATGGTGAGCAATGCTGAGACTGTGGCAAGAGGCGTGGTGATCCAAGTGCGGGGCATATTTTCTCCAATTTCAAAGGTAGGTATGCGCAATGTAGTTGTGAGGCTAAATAGGGTCAGCAAATGATCATTTTCGGAGCGTGGAGCAAAACGCCAACAACGGTGACCTTGACGCTCACTTCGCAGGTCAACGGGAAAAACCTCACCCTGACCGCGCCCATTGACTCCGCGGACCTCACCATCGATGAAACCGGGTGCGTACTGACGATGAGTCTGGGTATTGATCGCACCAAGACCGGCAATTTTCTTCTCGACCTTGGACTGAGTGGCTTCCTATCCAGTTACGGAGCCAAAGAGCTCATGTACGTGGGTTCTGGGCGATCTGGGGTTGATCCGCTACTCGTTGGAGGAGTTGCCACTTCTGGGCGGGTAGCGGTGGACCTTGAGCTCGTGTTGCACCTCGCTGTGCTGACGGGCAGTGATCTCGAGCTGAATGTGAGCGGCACAGCTGCCTTTGAAGAGGTCGACGTTTCCATTCCAGGAATCGGCAAACTTTCTGACCTCACCTTGCAAGTTCAGGCTCAAATCCCGCTCACCCCAGTGGCCTAAGTCACCCGAGCGGGCCTAACTCAAGAGCCGCTGGGTACCCTTGGCCCATGCCTACAGGAACCGTGAAGTGGTACGACACCGAGAAGGGCTTCGGCTTTCTCGCATCAGATGAAGGTGAAGACGTCTTCGTCCACGTGTCCACGCTGCCTGACGGCGTCACGGCACTGAAGCCAGGGACCAAGGTTGAGTTCGGCATTGTTGACGGCAAGCGCGGCAAGCAGGCGCTCTCAGTGAAGATCATTGGACCTACGCCATCAGTGGTCAAGGGAAGCCGTAAACCTGCGGGAGATCTTGCGGGTCTGGTTGAAGATCTCATCAAGTTGCTTGATGGTGTGGCTACTCAGTTGCAGCGGGGTAAGTACCCAGCAGATGTGATGGCACAAAAAACTGCCGCAGTGTTGCGCGCAGTTGCCAACGATCTCGACATCTAGTTTTCGTTATGGCGTACTGAGCGCCTGAAACAGTTCGACTGTGGTCCAAGCCGCGAGCACCAGTAGCACGAGACCTGACGCAATACGAACGCGAGATAGTGGGATGCGCTGCTGCAACCAGCGGCCGAGCACTACACCAAGTCCACAGACTGCGATAAGTCCGAGCCAAGCGCCAACAAACACGGTGAGAGGCTGTCCCGTTTTTGCTGCTTGTGCTGCCGCGAAAATTTGCGTGAGGTCGCCCCACTCAGCAGCGAAGATCACGACAAAGCTCGTGATGATGGTGCGTCGAACTGAATCTGTTGGAGTAGTGCTGACCTTTGCCAGAACTTCAGATTCTTCCTCAGCTTCGTGTGCAGCTTCTTCAACTCGCGATTTAAGGCCGCCGCGAATCAAAATAATTGCGCCGATAACAAAGAAGGCTGCAGTTACGGCAAGTACGGGTTCCTGTGGGAGAAGTGCGATGAAACCACCGGCGGCAACCGCAATCAAACATTGAAGGAAAAAGGCTGCGCTTAATCCCAACCACACATAGAAATGCCGAAAGCGAGTGGCGAGAACAATCGATGCGATGAAACTCTTATCTGGAAGTTCAGCAAGGAAAATGACAAAAAAAGTTGTGAATGCGATCCCGAGATCAAACGTGAGATTCACTGTGAAGGACTAGTTCGTGATCTTAAACAACCACAAACCGCGCATCTTGTTATTGCTGATGGAAGCAACAGCAAGTGGAGTGCCTTCAGCATTCAATGTTGTGCCAGCGGGAATGCTAAATCGGTAGTACGTCTCAGTAATGGGTTCGGAGCTCAATGGTTGGCCGTTGAAGAAGGCAGTCCAGCCTTCTTCTGCAACGACGGGATCAACGCTGATGCCAACCGTGTTTCCAACCATCGATGGAACAGCAAGCGCATTGGGAAGTGCATCCTGCA
>CANFTO010000048.1 GCA_947449945.1 Actinomycetota bacterium
CATGGCCGCACAGCGCGGTGAGGATGACGGTTTCTTCGCCAGTTTCCTTTGCCTTGAGCGCTTCACGGATTGCAAGTGCAAGTGCGTGAGTTGGCTCCGGAGCCGGAACGATGCCTTCAGTGCGAGCGAACAACACTGCAGCCTGGAAGCACTCGGTCTGCGGCACCGCAACAGCTTCCATCATTCCCTCTTCATAAATATGAGAGATGAGTGGAGCCATGCCGTGGTAGCGCAAGCCACCTGCGTGGATTGGGTCTGGAATGAAGTCGTGACCCAAGGTGTGCATCTTCATCAGTGGTGTCATGCCTGCGGTGTCACCGAAGTCGTAGGCGTAGGTGCCCTTGGTGAGCGATGGGCATGAAGCAGGTTCCGCTGCGATGATGCGTGGCGAGATCTTGCCGGCGAGCTTTTCGCGCAGGAATGGGAATGAAAGACCTGCGAAGTTTGAACCGCCACCGGTGCAACCAACAATGTGCGTTGGCGTATCCCCGGCCATTTCTAACTGCAGCAGTGCTTCTTCACCAATGATGGTCTGGTGCAACAACACGTGGTTCAACACTGAGCCCAATGCGTAGCGCGTATTTGGATCCTTTGCTGCAACTTCAACTGCTTCAGAGATTGCGATACCAAGCGATCCTGGGAAGTTCTTTGGATCTTTCAAGAATTCGCGACCAACATCAGTGAGCTCTGATGGTGAGCGGTGCACCTTGGCGCCAAAGGTTTCGATCATGAGCTTGCGGTAAGGCTTTGAGTCGAATGACGCACCGACCTGCCACACCTCGCACTCCATGTCGTACAGCGCACATGCGAAGGAAAGTGCGGTACCCCACTGACCTGCACCGGTTTCGGTGGTCAGGCGCGTGGTGCCTTCCTTCTTGTTGTAGTACGCCTGCGGCACTGACGTGTTGGTCTTGTGTGAACCTGCAGGTGAAACACCTTCGTACTTGTAATAGATACGTGCAGGTGTGCCGAGCGCCTTTTCAAGATTGTGCGCGCGGAAGAGTGGGGATGGGCGCCACTGGCGATACACATCGAGCACCCCGCCTGGGATTTCGATGTAACGCTCCTGTGAGACCTCTTGCATGATCAATTCCATAGGGAACAACGGAGCGAGATCGTCCGGGCCAACGGGCTGCATGGTGCCTGGGTGCAGCGGTGGCGGTGGCGGGGTTGGGAGGTCGGCCATGATGTTGTACCAAGTCGTTGGCATCTGGTCTTCGCTCAGCAAGTACTTGTGTTGACGGACGACGTCGTCCATTCCTACCTCCACCTCAAGGGCGCCACCATGGCGTGCGCTGAGGGTACGCAAACCCCCACAACTTTGGAAGCACAACGAGACCAAAGTGACAGATGTGACTCATGGGGTGAAAATCCCCCACTTTTGAGCTCAAAGTCAGTGATCCACGTCACCTAGCCGCCAAAGAGGCGTCCGAAAATCGGGTTCTGGGGAGGCAGAATGTCAGTTCCGCTGCGTAACGTCATGGCCTCTGGGGAAAGTAAGGCCTTCGTTTGCCCCCGCGAACGATGGAGCAACACCACCGAAGGAACAAGGCCGCAAGGCTTGCCGACCAAAGGGGTACTACTTCCGTGCGTACGACTTTTAGCCGCCCGCAACGCATCGTCACCGGTGCTGTCACAGGCGCTCTTTTGATGACCACCATGGGCTTTGGCTCTGACGCTTTTGCCGTCAACGGCGAACCAGCTCCCACTGCAGGAAGTCCTGTCAATGGTGTGAACACCCTCAAGATGTCACTTCGCACGGGCAAGCTTGCTCCCAAGTCATCACCAAAACTTCTGGCCCGCGCCCGCGAAATGATTCTGCGCAGCAAGATCGTCAAGGTTGCTCGTCAACAAATTGGCGATCGGTACGTCGCAGGTCAAGACGGCCCTAATGCATTCGACTGCTCCGGTCTGACCAGCTACGTCTTCAAGGTTGCAGCAGGCAAAGACATCTCACGCTCCTCATTCACTCAGTACCGCGCTGCACACCACATCAGCCGAAAGAGTCTTCGCCCCGGCGATCTCGTGTTCTTCTTTAAGCGCGGCGCTCATCACGTTGGCGTGTACATCGGTGCTGGCAAGATGGTTCACTCACCAAAGCCAGGACAGCGCGTGCAAGCTGCCGCAATTAATGGACCTTGGTACGGATCACACATCTCAGGCTACGGCCGCATGATTCCTGCTGCATAAGTCACAGCTCGCAGTTCGTTGCGAGAGTGCACGATTGATCATGAACGTTCATGGGCAATTCATCCCGCGGATTTCTACCCAATCGCCTCATATGAGACGCTTATTACTCTTGGCATTCGCATGATCAACGACGAGGAGGAAGCACATGGCTGACGTTCGCCCGCTTCGCCTCACCTCTGATCTGTCTGTTGAAACCCTCGTTGCCAAGAAGCAAGGGCGCACCATCAGCGTCTGTCTTCCTGCGCGCAACGAAGCTGCCACCATTGCTCCCATCTTGCTGCGCATCAAACGCGAACTCATGGATGCGCATCCGCTTGTTGATCAACTCATCGTGATGGATCACCAATCAACAGATCAAACCGCTGAAGTCGCCAGCGAATGTGGGGCAACAGTTGTTGCTGCAAACGAAGTGCTCAGCCAGTTCGGTCCAGCTCTTGGCAAGGGTGACGTGCTGTGGCGTTCCATTGAAGCCTCTACTGGCGACATCGTGGTCTGGCTTGACGCTGACCTTGCTTCGTTCACTGCGCAATACGTGACGTCCCTAGTTGAACCAATGCTGAACGACGACTCCATTGCGCTAGTGCGTGCGAACTACCAACGCACTTTGCATGGTGAAGGCGATGAAGGTGGCCGAGTCACGGAACTCACTGCTCGACCACTGCTGAAGTTGCTCTATCCAGAGCTCGCGCACATTCGCCAACCTCTCGGAGGTGAGTATGCGATTCGTCGCGACGTGGCTAAAGCACTTCCGTTTGAAGTTGATTACGGAGTTGAGATGGGCTTACTCATCGATGTTGCCCGCACATACGGGGTGGATTCAATTGCGCAAGCAGATTTAGGGATACGCACACACCGCAATCGCCCGCTTTCGGAATTACACGAACAGGCAATTCAGGTGATGCGCGCTGCGCTTACCCGAGATGTGGAAATTGATCTTCATTCACAGATCACTGTTCGACCAGCGCTCAACATTGCTCATCACATGAGCGATGCCAATGCTGCTGGCCAATAGCGAACCACCGCACACCAGTAGGAAAACCCTCAGGCAAGTGGCCAAGTGGTGCGGACCGCCAAGCCACCCAAAGGTGAAGTGAATGCGACTGCATCCCCACCGCAGGCCCGCGCCGTTTCACGCACTAACGCCAACCCAAGCCCAGAACCACCCGCAATCGCGGATGCTCCGCGCACAAAGCGGTTGAACACCACTTCTTGCTCAATGATTGGCAGTCCCATGCCGTCGTCTTCAACAGTGAGCACCGCATTGCCGTCAGCACGCACCAGTATCACTCGCACCTGAGTGCGCGCATACTCAAAAGCGTTGCCTAAAAGTTCGTCGATGACGCGAGCCAGTGGTGGAGCAGTGACAGCAGCATGCAGGCCACCTTCAATCTGTAGATCAAGTCTGAGATTGCACTCATCTGCGGTGATTGACGCTTCGTCAACACGCTCGGCGATCACTGATGATGCATCGCACTGGCCACGCAGTGTGTCACCAGCATCGCTACGAGCAAGCGCAAGAATCTGATCAATGCGATGAGTAAGCCGATCAACCTCAGCCGTTGCACGTTGCGCTTCAACTCGGACTGACTCATCGCTAGAAATGTCTTCAATCGCTTCAAGTCGAAGGCGCACGCCTGTGAGTGGTGTTTTGAGGTGATGCGAGGCATCGGCCGCAACCGCTTGTGTACGTTCCAAAATTCCGGTCAGGCGCTCTGCTGTTGCATTAAGCGCACCTGCCACTGCCTGCACCTCAATTGGGCCATCGGCTTCATCCGCCCGCAGGGATAAGTCGTCCGGCAAACGTTCGGCGACATCAGCCACACGAGACAGAGGCGCTGAAATCGATCGCGCCATTAACCACGCAAGTACACCGGCAAAGAGCATCACTGCGAAGACGAAAATCGCAAGCGAAATTAACGCAGTACGAACAACCACAGTGACATCCGCATCAACGAGTGAAAGTCGCACTACCGCAACAACTTTTTCGCCCTTCACAACTGGTGCTGCGACGTAATGAAGATCCGTTTCTAATGTTGCTGACGTACGGGAACCTGTGGTGAGCGTACCTGTCATCGCCGTTTGAATTTCTGGTCGATCAAAGGTGCGATCTACTGCACTTTGATCACTGTCGGCGACCAACACGAACTTGTTGTTCACCACAACTACGCGCGCACCGGTGTTCGAAGCTACTGCACTCACTGTCGCCGGCCACTGTGATTCTGGTTGTGCTGCAAGCGTGACTGAAGTTGCCAAGGTGGTGTTTTGTAGATTCGCCATGAATGAGTCGTGACGGTCATTGGAAATGACGATGCCCATCGGAATTGCGAGCGCGAGAGCAACACCTGCAGCGAGCAGGATCATGACAACTACTAGATGCTTGGTCACTCTGCTATATCCGCAAGTCGATAACCCACGCCTCGCACTGTTTCCACGAGGTCAGGGTCACCAAGCTTCTTACGCAATGATGCAACGTGAACATCTAATGTTTTGCCTGTACCAACCCAAACTGGATCCCAGACGCGAGAGAACAATTCTTGACGTGGCACTGCACGACCTGGCTCTTCAGCTAGCACGGCGAGTAAATCAAATTCTTTTGTCGTGAGATCAACGGGTTGACCATCAACAGTTGCAGTGCGATGTGATCGGTTCACGACCACGCGCCCACCCTCAGACGTGCGTTCAACGCGGCGACGTCTGCCAACAGCCCGTACTCGGGCGGCGAGCTCACGCACACTAAATGGCTTCACTACATAGTCGTCAGCGCCGAGTTCCAATCCAACAATGCGATCGGTTTCATCTCCACGTGCAGTTGCAATGATCACTGGCACATCACTTGCGCGACGAATTTCGCGCAGCACATCAAGGCCATCACCATCGGGCAACCCAAGATCAAGGAGCACCACATCAATGCCACCATTGGACATCACGGCAGGCATCACCTGGCTGGCGTAGCCCACATGCTCTACTTCAAACCCATTGCGAATCAGACCCTCAACGAGCGGCTGTGACACCGCAGGGTCGTCTTCGACTACCAAGATTCGCACGAGGTCATCGTGGCATGGATTCCCAACAATTCATGCTCCAGCCCGATCTTGCGCAGTTCCTTACCTTGCCTTAACCAGATTCTGGATCAGAGTTGGTGCGTGCTGCCTTACCTTGATGGAAAGCGTTTTCCCCAAGCTCGAGGAGTATGGATGTCATCGATCAAAGTGCTCGCCGTAGCCGTGATCACCACGGGTATGGTCACTGCTGCAGGCATTGCTGGGTATGCCGTCGTCAACTCTTCAAATAACTCGCAGGTCAGCGATACCGTGAATTTGCTCGCTGTCGATACTCCAACGGATGCCCAGACGCCCGTATTCCAGCCTGGTGAGCTACCGCCCATCATGACCTTTGACCAGGCGCAAGCCAATGCCGCCAATGTCGCTGCGCCTTCTGCAGAACCTGCATCCAATAGTGCGCAAAGCACGACCACCAAAATCACTGCTGACAAGCCCGTGGTGAAGGCACAGGCCCAAGTCTCAAAAACAGAAATCACCAGCCTTCAGGCGCGCACTGCGGTCTTAGCACAGGTCAGTGGCACGGTCACTTCTGTGACTGAAACAAATCATCAGGGCTACGCCGCTTACGCAGTCTCGTTGAACCTTGCTGATGGCAGCACCGCAACGGCCTACGTCGATAGGTCTAGTGGAGTGGTCTTCGATTGGGATGTCGTCGGTGCTCCAGCTCCTGCAGGTGGCGGCTCTGGTGCTGGTGCTGTGGCTTCAGTAGCTCCGACCACAACGAAGCCTAAAGAAAAAGAAGACGACCATAAGTCCGAAACCCAAAAGACAGAAACCCACAGGGAAGACAGCAAGAGTTCAGGATCCTCATCACATAAAGATGATGACTGACCGTTAACCCTTCGTATCACCGATAAGTGCTCATTGCGCCGTATTGTTCGGCTCGATGAGCACTTACGGTTTAGAGGGAGTCTTGGCCTGGAGTCAGGCATTGCATGTTGCTGTGACTTCCGGAAGACCTTTGCCGGCAATTGCAGCGCGACTTGATGAAGCTGCCAGCAGCATTCTGGCCAAAGATCTGACGCTGCTCACTGATGATCCCTCCGCAGACTGCGCCCAGTGGGAGGGCTACGCCATTTGCGCTGAGGGCCCCTGGATTGAAGTCACTGACTCACGCTTGCGCCCCGGTGAATGCCGATTCCTGAGCACGAGTGAACCCATCCCCGACCACACCGATGCGGTCATCGCTACTGCAGGAGTTGAAGCACGAAAAGCAGCTGACGGTTCCGTAATCGTCATCGCTCTTGATCCACTCACTGGTGTCATCGATGAAACTGTGCGACCCACGTTGGGTGATGGCATCGTAAAACAAGCCGCCCGAGCAACGATTGGCTCAACATTGGTTGAGCAAGGTCGACTAGTCACCCCTGCGGTGTTGGCGCTTGCTGCTGCAACGGGTCACGACACGGTGGAGATCATCCGCCCACCCGTCGTAGGAACACTTGTATTAGGTCGCACGCTGTTGAGTCAGGGTTTACCCCGCGATGGTCGTATCCGCGACGCACTTGGTGATGCGGTTGCTGCCTTTGCAGGTGCCCAAGGTGCACGATCTAACCCACCGATGCGCGCACCTGACACTGCAAAACTCTTGTTAGAACACATCGACGATGCGAATGTCGACATCTTGATTACGACGGGATCAACCGCACCGACTCCTGATAATCATGTGCGACAAGTACTCAGTGATTTAGGTGCACGTTGGTTAATCGATGGAGTTGCATCAGCACCCGGAACACAGATGTTGTTAGCGAAATTACCTGACGGGCGTTTTGTTGTCGGCTTACCTGGTGATCCCACCTCAGCGTTAGCGGGTTTGATCACCATTGTTGCGCCGCTTATCCGTGCAATGCGTGGTGCAGCACAAGTGCCTCCAACCAATGCGGTGCTTGTCGATCAAGCTCCTCTTGGTGATTACGAAGATGACACTCGACTCGTGCCTGTTGCCTTGGAAAAGTCCGGTGCAAATACTGTTGCAAAGATTCTCGCGCCCAGCACCGCGCACTTGGCTGGTTGGGCAAATGCTGATGGCATTGCTGTGGTCGCTCCTGGAAGCGGAGCACCCGGATCTGTCGTTCCTGTTATCGCCTTGCAGTAGGAGCGGTGCGAATCACGACGGACCCTGCTGCGCGCGTTGGACCAGGGGATGGAATAAATCCACGTGCAATCAATCCAAAGACCAACAAACCTGCACCCGCAATAAGTAGTGCCAGCGACCACGAAGCAAGTGCATCGGTGCCGGCGAGCACGTAATGCATGGTGGCAACTGGCCACGCGGCATACGCCAACCAGTGCGTGCGCTGGAACAGCGACGCTCCTGCGTTTTTCAACCGTGGTCGAAACCTTCCAACGATCGAAACTGGAATCAATAGCCAGAAAGCAATTGAACCCAGTGCGACAGCGAATGTCTCCCACGATGACAAGCCAGGGATAAGAACCTGAGCGATGGTGAACGGCAAATATGCATCAAACAACAGCAACACCATGTGAATGGCCAGGAAGCTGAGAGCAACTGCGCCCAACCAACGATGGAGATCGAGCAAGCGCGTTGGAGATGCAGCGTGACCAAGGATTCGTGTTCGCAGCAAAATGCCCCACAGCACTACGGCTGTGAGCAGACCCCATGCAGTGATACCGGCAGCACGAATACCTAGCCAGGTCCAGGCGACGTTACCCATGCACAACTCCTCTTAGCGAGGTCATCATCTGAGATGACGTCATCAACGTATACCCACGCTCATGCTGCGTGAGCCATTCCAGTGCTTCATCAAACTTCATGAGCAGTGCTGCTGTCGCTGAAACCTCGGCCAACCAACCCGCACCACACCAGACCGTGGCCTGAACAACCTGCGGATCTGCCATCTGGCCAGTGCGTGGATCAAGGACATGGTGGCGAGTGCCGCCGGCCCATCTGCGATAGAGCGTGGACGAGGTTGCAATGCCCAGAGTTTCAAATTCACCAGCAGCGCGGGCATCATCAAGATCAATCATTGGCGCAAAACGAACAAGCTGTGGCTCTCGATCATCATTATCTGGATCGCGCTCGTCTTCAATTGCCAACACCCAAGCCTCGTTGTCTTCCGGAAGACCAGCAACAACGATGTCGCCTCCGAGATCAACGAGGACGCCACGCGCACCTGCACTCATGAGTTCATTGGCAATGATGTCTGCGGCCAAGCCTTTTCCGATAGCGCCTGGATCTAAACCCACTCCTGCAGGTAATGAAACTCTGCTGGCTGCTAGATCAATCTCAACAGATCCCATTGCGCTAGAACGCACTTGCGATGTTGTGGTTCCTGAATTCCATGACGCCACACCCGCAAGTGCACCGCGAGCAATCACGGCAGCGTAGTCAGCGTCATAACCCGCAGCCTTAATTTCCGAAAGCATCGTTGGATCAAATAAACCACGAGTGATTTCCCACGCCCGCTTCATATGCCACACCAGTGTCAGGAGATCGGCAGACACCAAAACCGGGCCAGTGCCACTGAGTGAATTAAGTCGATTGAGTTCACTTGTTTCCCGAAAACGTGACCAGGACTGCTCTAGCAGTTCGACACGTGCTTGCGCGATGTTTGCAAGTTCTTCAGTTGCTGCGTCTGCATACACCGACACCATGCAGGCCGCACCCATCGCGCGAAATTCCTGCACTGAATTCATGACTAGCCCTTGCTTGCGCGAGTTTTTGCAGCTGGTGCTGGTGCTGCTGCACCGCCACCGCTCGACCAACTTCCACCTTGCTGTGCAGGCGCGGGTGCGAACTGCTTAGGCGCAGGTGCTTGCACCGTTGGTGTTTGTGGTTCTGGTGCAACGTAGGTATTCGAGGAAGAAGTATTTGAAGACGAGCTGGACGAAGAATTCGTCGTGGACTTCTTCGCTACTGGCTTCTTGGGAACATGCTTTGGCTTGGAGATGGTTGCACCGCTGCGTGATTGGGTAGCCAAGGAGTTTGCGGCAGCAACAAGTTGCTGACGGTAAGCCTCAAGGCGCTGCTGTTCGGCCGCCAGTTGACCTGCATATTGATCAAGCTGCGCTTGCGTCACACCAGTTGATGTGGTTGCTGCGGCGAGCTCAACGGTGGCGTTGGAATCCTGCGCTGATGCATCTTGAGCATTGCGCACTGCAATCACACCGACCAGACCCACGCAGGTAGCCGAGGCAAGGCCTAAGGCCAGTGCCTTTTGCCCAGCTGAGGTGTGGCGCTTTGCTCGGTAGCTCGCGTTCACGGGGGAACTCCTTTGTTCGGTAGGTCAAAACTAGAGAACTGACCTACAAGGAACGATTCAGGCAAGGTAAAGGGGGAGTTAAGGAATTTGGGCACTTGGCCAAGAGCCGCACCTGGTACTCAGCTCTTGAGTTTTTCCAAGCGCAGGGCCGCCACCGGGCAGGCTGCCACGGCCTTCTTGGCTGCGCTCACCAAATCCTTTGGAACTGCGGCCACCAAAGTGCCCGTGTTCAAGAGCGGGTAACCCCACTCGTCGAGAGTAAAAAGTTCAGGCAGGATCTCGACGCAAAATCCGTGGGCATCACACCCGGTGGGATCCAAACGAAGTTCATGGAGCTGGCTCATTTGAAATCCTTTCCAGGTAAACCAACGGGTATCGCTCGCATGCCTTCGACTGGCAGGGCTGCACCCGTTGAAGTGGCGCTACATCGCCCACGCAGGTGATGCGCAACCTCCTCTTGGAACACGTGCATTGCCGAACTCACGAAGCGTGCAACACCATCAGGATGCTTGCAGCCTCCGCGTTGTTGCACGAGTGGGATGCGCGTGTTCAAACGATGGACATCTGACATTTGTGCGCTTTTGCCTGCGATTGTTGCAAGGTCATCAGCCAGTGATGGCAATCCGAATCTGCATGGTCCACATTGGCCAGCACTTTCGCCAGCCATGAATAGAGCAACGCGTGCAACTTCATGCAACGCACACGTGCGTGCATCAAGTGCCCACAAAATTCCAGCACCGATTGCGCCGCCTTCAGCTGCAACTGATTCAGGTGTCCAATCTGAGGCCATCAAGTTGTCGGTAGCGACCCATGCCCCGCCATAACCGCCAGTCAGAAAACCCGAGACTTCAGTTGAAAAACCTTTGCAACGACTAATGATTTCAGCAACTGGGGTGCCGACCGGGACTTCAATGACACCGGGTGCATTGACTGCCCCACCCACGGTGACCAAACACGTACCAGGTGCTTTCGTGTCACCAACTGATGCAAACCACTCGCCGCCATAGCGCGCAATCAGGCCAATGTGCGCCATCGTTTCTGCGTTCTGTACTTGCGTTGGTCGATCATTCACACCTCGCTCAAAGGTGCGCTTTCCATAAACAGGTGTACCCATGCCATCGCCGATCCAATGTGCGAGTGCGCTTTCTTCGCTGGAGACATAGCGAGCTGGTGGCGTAACAAGTTCAATGGTGACGCGATCATTGCGATCTGCAAGGGCGCGTAACACCACATCGATCACAGGTGATCCACGGTGGATTGCAATGTATGCCTGCTCTGCACCAATAGTTGCCGCGAGCGCCTGAATTCCGTCGAATACGAGATGGGGTGAGTGACGCAGCAGTACCGCATCTTTACTTGAGGCTGGCTCGCCTTCCATCGCATTTGCGATCACTACGGGCTTGCGCCCTGCTGACCAAGCTCGACGAGTGCCTGCGCTTTCCACGACTGCGTGAATCTTGCGGGCAGTGGGAAACCAGCCACCACCGCGGCCGCGCAGGCCGGACTTTTCAATTTCGTGGACCAACGGCCCGGGCTTGCCGATTCGAGGTCCTTCGATCAAGGGAAGTCGACCAAAGTGGGTCTCGTGGGCTGCCAATGAGCGCAGATCCAGGGCTTGCCCTGAGGGGCCGACGGGCAAGAGTCGGGCATTTGCGACAGGTGGCGTGCTCATAGATGAATTCTGTCCATCTGACTTGTGGTTCTCGTCCGCAACAGGCAAAGGCTGGGTAAAGATCTGGCTCAACCCAAGGATTTCATTCCATACCTATGCGCTAGGTATGGTTTCTCCTGTGAGCCTGACGGATATCGACTTTGCCCTTGCCCTTGGTGGCCTCATTGCTGGCATCATCGTCGGCCTCACCGGCATGGGTGGCGCAGCTCTGGTCACGCCCATGCTCGTCCTCATCTTTGGTATTAATCCGGCAACTGCGGTGTCCAGTGACGTAGTTGCTTCCGCGATCATGAAGCCGTTTGGTTCCTGGGTTCATATTCGCAATAAGACCGTGCACTGGGGCTTGGTGCGCTGGTTGTGTACTGGTTCGATCCCGGGCGTGCTGATTGGCACCTGGATTTTCAACTCGGTCCTGTCAGATTCTGATGCAGGCGACACCATTAAAACCTGGCTTGGCGCAGTGTTGGTTGTTGCAGTGGCAGCGATGGTGGCCAAGACCTACATCGCTAAGCGCGTGAAGGCCAAGCATGGACAACAGGAACTGCTTGGCACCAAGATGCCCGTCAAGCCAATCCCAACCGTGATTCTTGGCGCCTCCGTTGGCCTCATCGTTGGTATGACCAGCGTGGGCTCAGGTTCATTAATCGTCACGGTGTTATTGCTGCTCTACCCACTGCTTCGCCCGAGCGTGCTCGTTGGCACTGACCTCGTGCAAGCAGTACCCATGCTGGTTGCTGGCGCGATCGCTCACGCGGGCTTTGGCGTCATCGATATTGCTGTCGTGGTCTCGTTGTTGATCGGCCAGATCCCTGGCGTGATCATTGGTGCACGCATGTCCACGCGTTACGACGGGCATCTACTGCGCTACCTGTTGATGGTCGTGCTTGGTGCAACTGCCCTGAAGTTGCTTGGTGTTGTCAGCAGTTTGTATGCGGGCATCATCGCCATTGCAGGCGTTGTTGTCGTTGGCGGCTTAATGCTTCGAGAACTTCGCGCAAAAGACCAGACCAACGAGGGGCAAGAGCCTTCGCAAGTGGCATAGTCACTGCGTGCACGCAATTACTCAGCCCAATGGCTTTGGCAGCTTTGACACACTTGTGTGGAGTCAAGCTCCCGAACCAGTAGCTGCTCCCGGTGAAGTCGTCATCACTATTGCCGCAACCGCAGTCAATCGCGCTGACACCTTGCAGCGCATTGGCAAATACAACCCACCTGCTGGATCCACCGACATCATCGGTTTGGAATGCGCTGGAGTCATCAGTGAAGTGGGCGCTGGAGTAGCTCGATTTAAAGTCGGCGATCGCGTGTGTGCGCTGCTTGCTGGTGGTGGTTACGCCGAAAAGGTTGCGGTTCCTGTCGAACAGGTCATGCCTATTCCCGGAAATCTGAGCTTGATCGAAGCAGCAGCGCTGCCTGAGGTTGCGTGCACGGTGTGGAGCAACGTATTTGTGACCGCGAACTTGAAGCAAGGTGAATGGCTACTCATTCACGGCGGCGGTTCGGGCATCGGAACCCATGCAATTCAGTTAGCTAAGGCCGCCGGCGTCCGCATTGCTGTAACCGCAGGCAGTCAAAAGAAACTTGACGCATGCGCAGCACTTGGCGCAGAAATCCTTATCAACTACAACGAACAAGATTTCGTTGAAATCATCAAACGTGAAATCGGCGGAGTCGATGTCATTCTCGACATGGTCGGCG
>CANFTO010000049.1 GCA_947449945.1 Actinomycetota bacterium
CAATCTCTGGCGACATCCAAATTGGTTCTAATCCGGCCAGTACGAGCGCACTCAACACAGAGCGATGTGCAGTGCGCGAAACAGCAATGCGGTCGCCTGGTTGGCCCAGCGCAAAGATGATTGCCTGATTTGCGTGGGTTGATCCGCCAGTTGAAAAACGAGCCCAGTCGCCGCCCCACGCAGCCGCAGCAAGGCTTTCAGCCTGCCGCAAAACCTGATTGGTCAGCTTGATCTCGTCGAGTCCGCCATAGAGGGGAGTGTCAACATCGACGACCTTGCCCAGGCCAGCATCAAGGTGTGAGGCTTGCTGCTTGTGGCCTGGAATGGTGAACGGAGTGCGAACAGTCTCAAAATACGAGAGGTACGCATCTAACAAAGGGGCGCTGTAACGCAATTCACTCACACACCGAGGGTAACTTCTCGGCCAAAGCACCGCACATCAAGGCTTAGACTTTCCCTATGACGGTTGACACTGCCCTCGTCCAAGAGCGCCGGTTGGTGACTCCCATTCCCGGACCCAAGTCAGTGGAAGTTCTTAAACGCAGAACAGCCGCAACCTCAGCAGGACTCGGTATGGCGATTCCCGTCGTGATTGAACGTGCTCATGACGCGATCCTTCAAGACATTGATGGCAACTGCATCATCGATCTCGGTTCAGGCATCGGTGTAACAAACGTCGGTAATACAAACGACCGGGTTGTTGCACGCGTCATTGATCAGGTTCAAGCAATCACACACACCTGTTTCACCGTGGCACCCTATGAGAGCTACATCGAAGTCTGCGAAATCCTGAACGAAATCACTCCAGGTGATCATCCAAAAAAGTCATTGCTCGTGAATTCAGGTGCTGAAGCTGTTGAGAATGCGATCAAGGTCGCACGTCATTACACCAAACGACCAGCTGTGGTGGTCTTCGAACATGCCTACCACGGCCGAACCAATCTCACGATGGCGCTTACGGCAAAGAACATTCCTTATAAGGAGGGTTTCGGTCCTTTCGCTAACGAGATCTATCGCATGCCATTTCCCTACTCGTACCGCTGGTTGGGCAATCCTTCAACGATTACAGAAGATGCGCTCAACGAAATCACGTTGAAAATTGAAAAAGAAATTGGCGCACACAATGTTGCCGCCATTTTGATTGAACCAATCCTTGGCGAGGGTGGTTTTCTCGTTCCTCCAGCTGGTTTCTTGCCAGGGCTGGCGGATTACGCAAAAGAAAACGGCATTGTGTTTATCGCCGACGAAGTGCAATCAGGCTTTGCGCGAACCGGCGATATGTTTGCTGTTGATCATGAAGGTGTTGTGCCAGACATGATCACCATGGCTAAGGGCATTGCCGGTGGGTTGCCACTGGCTGCAGTCACCGGCCGTGCGGAAATCATGGATTCTGTGCATGCTGGTGGCTTGGGTGGCACGTATGGCGGTAATCCTGTGGCCTGTGCAGCGGCTTTAGGGGCTCTAGAGAGCTACGCGAAAGACAATCTCACTGAACGTGCACGTCACATTGGCGAAATTTTGCATGAGTCGCTGACGATGATGGCGAGCACCTACCCAATCATTGGCGAAGTACGTGGTCGCGGAGCAATGCAAGCCATTGAATTCGTGCACGCGGGTTCGAAGGAACCAAATGTCCAAGCGGTTACAGATGTAGTCACGTACTGCCAAAGCAAGGGCGTGCTGGTGCTCACTGCAGGCACCTATAACAACGTGATTCGTTTTCTTCCGCCATTGGTCATCACTGATGAACTGCTGCGAGATGCACTTGGTGTGCTTGAAGAAGCTTTTGCTTCGTTGAGCTAGTTCGCACGAGCCAGGTCGGTGCTATTACTGAACGACCCAGCGCACAGGTGAGGTGCGCAATTTTTCAACGAGTGCGGTGACTGGTTTGCGAAGGAACAGCATCGCTGCGATTGCAATTGCGGCGCCAAAAGCAAGACCAGCGATCACGTCGAGTGGCCAGTGTGCGCCGCTGTAGACGCGAGAAAAGGCTAGGACTAATGCGCACAATGTCGCGACAATTCCAAGTTTGCGATTCACAAAGAACAAGCCTGCGGCAATTGCGCCGGCCGCGCATGCGTGATCACTTGGAAAAGATGGATCAGTGGTACGGCTGACCAACACAAGAATGTCTGCATGGATTGAGTATGGACGCGCTTCATTAACGCCGTTATCAATCAGTTGCTGAACAACGTAGGCGATCACAGCTCCAAGGGGCACGATCAAGGCAGAGGCAACGGCTAAGGCTGACTGTTTGCGAGCGATCCACCAACCGAGCACGATCAGTACTGCAAATATCAAGATGCCGTATTTCGCGGTATCAGCCATTGGCGCATTGAGCCAAGGAGTATTGATTGCCAACTGATTGATGCTCAGGAAAAGACCGTTGAGTGGTGGCACATGTCCAGTTTAGTTGAGTGTGTCTGAGTGGGTGCTGAGTGAATTGTCAGCATCCGGTTAAATCTCAGGACGGACCAGGTGCAGAGGTATCTGTTGGCAGTATCTTTTTGTCAGGCCAGATCGCTAATGCCGCAATCGCGATGATGCCGGCAATGATCGTTTCGCCCAAGCGCTGTGGTGCCGTTGAAGAAAGTTTGTCTCCATCCATGTAAAGGACTGTGACAATGAGCGTGGTGGTTCCAATCACACTGATCAGGTAGTTCGACGTAATAAACAGCACGGCCAGTCCGCCTGCAACGGCGTTGAGTGGAACCAACCATTGACCTTGTGCGCCAATGCCATCGATGTAGGCAATGACCACTAATAAGCCAACGAAAGTGCCAAGAATACGCGAGAGCACGCGCCGTACGGTTCCAAGCTGCCCGGATTGAGTCACCCAAGCAACGGTCATCGGGAGCCAATATTGATGTTGCAGGCCAGACGCATGCGCAAGCACAGTCGCAAGTGTTACGGCAATCGAAAGTCGAATTGCATGATCAACGTATTGATCGTGCCATCGTAGGTGTGCGCGAACTCGCGGTAAGAATGGTGGACGCCGTTTGAATTCACGAATGAAGATTCGCGGATCAGTGATCAGATATGGGCCAATCATCACCGTGGCCTGAAGTAATCCACCAATAGCAATCAGCAATGCAGCCAACCACGGAGACATCGCGGTGTCTGGCCCGCCGAGATATACGGTGAACGTGACCAATGCGAATAATGCAATCAACCCTGAACGCGGGCTAGCGGCGCCAGCGAGCCCAGAAGCTCCGGCGACAGCAGCGGTTGCAACTAGGCCGAGCCAATATTGGTGAGTAAGCAAACCACCCATAAAGGTCGCGGCAAACAACCACAGGGTGGTCCACAGCATGGTGCGCCAACGGTGACCGGTTTGTTCACCTGCTTCGGCCATGCCGGTAAACAGAGCCCCAGTAGCTAACGGCAGGGCGTAATGCGGGTTGTCTGTGAAGAAACACCAACTCACAACGACACCCACCACAATGCCCACGCGAATGGCGCCGATCCAATTCAGGCGACGTTCCAGCCTGAAAACATTGAGATCTTTGGTGTCCACGGCTGCATTCTGACGGGTCAAAGGGCCATCGGTAGGCTTAGCCCCCTTGAACTGCGAGAGGAAATCGTGAGCCAGTCCCCAATTGAGCCTGCTGTTTATGACTTCGAGGCGATCCAGGAGCGTTGGCTCCCGGTTTGGGATGACATTGCTCCATTTCGCTCAGGTCGAAGTGATGATCCACGCCCTAAGAAGTATGTGCTGGACATGTTTCCGTACCCATCGGGTGACCTTCACATGGGCCACGCTGAGGCGTACGCCCTAGGTGACGTCGTTGCGCGTTACTGGGTTCAGCAGGGATACAACGTCATGCATCCCATTGGCTGGGATGCCTTCGGTTTGCCTGCAGAAAACGCCGCGATTAAGCGCGGTTCAGACCCAATTGAATGGACCTACGAAAACATCGAACAACAAAAGGTTTCGATGCGTCGCTATGCCTGTTCCTTTGACTGGGATCGCGTACTCAATACCTGCGATCCTGAGTACTACAAGTGGACCCAGTGGTTCTTCTTGCAGATGTATGAGCGTGGCTTGGCCTATCGCAAGGACAGCGCCGTCAACTGGTGTCCAACCTGCCAAACCGTGCTGGCAAACGAGCAGGTCGTCGGTGGATTATGTGAGCGCTGCGACTCCACGGTCACTAAGAAGAAGTTGAATCAGTGGTATTTGCGTATCACTGACTATGCAGATCGACTTCTCGACGACATGAAGCAGCTCGAAGGTAACTGGCCCGAAAAGGTGCTGCTTATGCAGCGCAACTGGATCGGTAAATCAACGGGCGCTGAGGTGTTGTTCGAGATTGAAGGCCGCACCGAACCCGTCACGGTGTACACGACCCGCCCTGACACCTTGTTTGGTGCGACGTTCTTCGTGGTTGCCGCTGACTCTGATCTTGCAGCAGAGCTCGCTGCCGGCACTTCTGCTGAAGCTGCATTCACTGAGTACCTTGCTGAAGTCCGCAAGAGCAGCGACATGGATCGTCTTGATTCAACGCGAGCAAAAACTGGTGTGTTCCTTGAGCGTTATGCGATTAACCCTGTTAATGGTGAGCGCATTCCTGTGTGGGCTTCTGATTATGTGCTTGCAGATTACGGAACAGGCGCCATCATGGCTGTTCCCGCCCATGATCAGCGTGACCTTGATTTCGCTAAGACCTTTGATCTTCCGATTCGCGTTGTGGTTGCAAGTGAAGAGGATCCGGCAGTCACTGGTGTTGCAACTGCTGATGATGGTGCGCACGTCAATTCAGGTCCACTTGATGGTTTAGGTAAAGAAGACGCCATCGCTGCCATGATCGCAGTGCTTGCAGAGCGCAACACTGGCAAAGAAGCAGTGAACTACCGCCTGCGCGACTGGCTGATTTCTCGTCAGCGTTACTGGGGCGCGCCTATTCCGATCATTCACTGCCCAGCGTGCGGTGAAGTTCCTGTTCCTGAAGAGCAACTTCCAGTAATGCTGCCATCGGCTGAAGGTTTAGATCTCAAGCCAAAGGGTTCATCGCCTCTTGGAGCAGCGACTGATTGGTCACATGTTGCATGCCCGAAGTGTGCTGGCCCAGCTGTTCGCGATACCGACACAATGGATACCTTCGTTGATTCGTCTTGGTATTACTTGCGCTACCTCGATCCGCACAATGAAACAGCGGCTTTCGATCCAGAGCTTGCCCGCGAATGGCTTCCTGTTGATCAATATGTTGGTGGCGTAACTCACGCGATCTTGCATCTGCTGTACAGCCGTTTTTTCACCAAAGTGTTGAACGACATGGGCTTGCTTGATTTTGATGAACCATTCACCCGCTTGCTGAACCAAGGCATGGTCGTGATGGATGGCTCAGCAATGAGTAAGAGCCGCGGCAACTTGGTGCGTTTGTCTGATGAACTCAATGCCCATGGAGTTGATGCCGTTCGGTTGACGATGGTGTTTGCCGGACCACCAGAAGATGATGTCGACTGGGCAGATGTTTCACCGAGTGGTTCAAAGAAGTTCTTGGCACGCGCTTGGCGCTTATCAGGCGATGTCACCAGTGCAACAGATGTTGATTTCACCACGGGTGATCTGGCACTTCGTAAGGCAACGCATAAGGCAGTGCATGACGCGCAACAAGCCGTTGAAACCTTCCGTTTCAACGTAGCAATTGCTCGTGCGATGGAACTCGTGAATGTCACTCGTAAGGCGATCGACACTGGGGTTGGTGCCGCTGATCCGGCAGTTCGCGAGGCTGCTCAAGCCGTGGCAATCATTCTTTCCTTGGTCGCGCCATACACCGCTGAAGACATGTGGATGCGTCTTGGTCATGAGCCTGCTGTTGCCTTGGCGGGATGGCCAGTGGTTGATCCAGCGTTGTTGGTTGAAGACTCCGTTATCTGTGTTGTGCAGATTGCGGGCAAAGTGCGCGAGCGTCTTGAGGTCTCACCTGACATCAGCGAAGCCGACTTACGTGAGCAGGCCCTTGCCGCTGTTGCCGATGCAATTGCAGGTCAAGAATTACGCACGGTGATTGTTCGGGCTCCAAAGCTCGTCAACATCGTTCCCGCGTAGCTCATCCACAGGCGGGAAACTTGCTGGATTTCATCCACAGGTAACAGATCTGCCCTGTGCTGTGCACGGTGAATTCCTTACCGTGCGCGGATGGCTCCTTCAATATCTGATCGCCTTGCCGGTGTCGCTCAGCAATGGTTACCGACATTGCCCGTAGAACAATTGCCGCCTCTTGTGATGCCTGAATCGGCAGGGTCAAATGCGACAGATGAGAGATCACCAGAGCAGGGCTTGGATCGCAAATCCTGGAAAGTCCTTGGTGTTCTTGCAGTTATTGCCCTGATAGCCATGGCTTGGTTCTGGTTTCGAGGTCAGCCACAGCAAGTTGATTCCATTCCGGTGGCACCGAAGCCTTTTGTGTCTGCAAGTGGAAGCTCCAATGCGATCACTTCAACTGGTGAAGTTGTTGTTCACATTGCAGGCTCAGTGCGAAAGCCTGGATTACAGCACCTACCAGCGGGTTCGAGAGTGGCTGATGCGATCAGTGCCGCCGGGGGAGTGACCACAGCCAAAGCGCAAGATTCGGTGAATCTGGCACGAATACTCATTGATGGTGAGCAAATTGTTGTTGGTGTGGGTATTGGAGGAGTGGGATCCAACGGCGGTGTTGGCAATGGTGCAGCTCAAAGTGGCGGCAAGGTCAGCCTGAATAGTTCCAATCAGCAGCAACTTGAATCGTTGCCTGGTGTTGGGCCGTCCCTTGCGCAACGCATTCTTGAATATCGCAGTTCACATGGTGGGTTTCATGCCGTTGACGATCTTGATGACGTCCCCGGTATTGGGCCCGCTACCTTGAGTCGGCTCCGACCACTCGTTTCGATGTGAAAGTTTCTAGCATTGCGCTGCCATGTCTCGCATTGTGGTGTGGTGCGCTTGCTGTTGAGCTTCTGTGTGTCAACACGGATGTGCAACCATCAACCGCGTTATTGATCTGCCTTAAAACCGTGCTTGCCATCGGCGCGCTGAGTGCGGTGCATGCGCTACTACTTAAACGGACTGTTCCAACAAAAACTATCGCTGTTGCTCTCGGTGCTTTTATCGGCGTGAGTGTTGCCGCGGTACATCTGACCGCACTTAATGGTGAACCTTTGCGAACCTGGGTGGGTGATCGACAAACCGTAGATCTCATTGGCATCGTCCAGAGCGAAGGTAAGGAAGACCAGTCGACTAATGCACGGCTATGGAGCCAAGAACCTCAAGTGAACTGGAGTATTGCTAGTAGTTGGGTTGAATCTTGGGGCGAACAATGGCGCATTGAATTACCAATGTCGGTAAAGAGTCCGTGGCAACCGCCACCAATCGGGTCACTGGTCAAAGTTCATGGGAAATTGAGTGCAGGTGAAGCACCGCAAACAGCGGCGCAATTGCAAGCAAACAAGGAACCTGCGGTGTTGGCCCCGCCCGGGATTATTGATGCCAGTTCAAATGCCTTACGCGCTGGATTACAGCAAGCATTGGTCGGTCGACCGATTGATAGCGGAGCACTGGTTGCGGGGCTTGCTATCGGCGAACAGTCAATGCAACCGCAGGAACTCAAAGATGCAATGCGCACAGCCGGGCTATCTCATCTCACGGCTGTTTCCGGCGGCAATTTGGCAATTCTGATTGTGATTGTTGTAAGCGCAACCAGATTGTTGCGGCTTCGGTTACCTTTCCAAATTTTCATCACGCTCATCGCACTCACATGGTTCGTTATTTTGGTGCGACCTCAACCAAGTGTGCTGCGCGCAGCGGTTATGGCCTCTGTGGTGTTAGTGGGAATGTTTAGTGGTGGGCAGCGTCGGGGTGTTGGTGTGCTTGCCGTTTCGATCGCCTTGCTCATTGTCATTGCACCAGAACTCGCCATTTCTTGGGGTTTTGCTTTATCGGTAGGAGCCACAGCGGGCCTGATCGTGTTTTCGCCGAGCATGCTCGAATGGATTCAGCGACGATTCCCGCGAATGCCAAAAGCTCTTCAAGATGGCATTGCAGTCACATTGACCGCGCAACTTGCAACAGTGCCAATCATCATCGCAATGGGCAGCACTGTTGGTTTGGGGGGAATTCCTGCGAACTTACTAGCAATGCCAGTGGTTCCTGTCGTCACGATTCTTGGTTTGCTCGCCGCGCTACTGAGCGTGGTGTTTTTACCTGCTGCAGTGCTTGTTGGGATGGTGGCCAGTTGGTTCGCTGCCTGGATTGCAAATGTTGCATTTTTCTGTGCGAATCTTCCATTCGCCGTTGTTCCTTGGCCGAGTGGTCTTTCTGGTGCAGCACTCTTCGCTGCGATTCTTGCGGTGGTGTTCGTCGTGCGAAAGCAATTACGTCTTCACATGCCAGCAGGCAGACCAAAAACCCTGCAGTGGGGATTCTCCGCGATTGCTCTAGCGCTCGTGTTGTTCATTGTGTTTTCGAGTTCAAGTCGGCGATGGCTACCGGATCACTGGGCGCTTGTCGCCTGTGATGTCGGACAAGGCGACGGAGTGGTGCTGCACACGGGGGAGGCGTCAGCAATGGTGATCGACGTGGGATTACAAGGTGATGTTATGGATCACTGTCTTGATGATTTAGGAATCTCAGTTATCGATGCATTGGTGATTACACATTTTCATGCAGATCATGTTGGTGGTTTGCGCGGAGCGCTGCAGGGAAGGGAAGTGAAGGCAGCATTTACCACTCCACTCAATGAACCGGCCAATGAAGCGCGCGATGCACAAGCAATCGTGAAAGAACACGGTGTGCAATTCACGGTATTGCGCGCCGGAGCATCACAACAATCTGGATCAGTGAATTGGAAGGTGTTATGGCCAAGTCATCTCATTGACGATGGTCCTAATAACGCCAGCATCGTGTTGGTTGCCGATGCAGGTGGCCTGCGCTTGGTATTGCCCGGAGATATTGAGCCTGCGGCGCAGGCGGCAGTCATGGCAGAAAACCCTTCACCTCAGGCTCAGGTAGCCAAAGTGCCGCACCACGGCAGTCGATTTCAAGATCCCGCTTTTGCGCGATGGACGGGAGCTTCGTTGAGCTTCATCAGTGTGGGTGAAGGCAATGACTATGGGCATCCGGCAGTGAGCACCATCACGAATTGGCAGGCCGCAGGCGCTACGGTCGCCCGCACGGATCAGCAGGGCGCCCTAGCGATCTGGCGCCAGCCCGACGGGTCAATTGGGCTCCTCGGCCAGCGTGGGTGAGTCATGGCATGCTGTGATCACCATGGCCAAAGCAGCAGCTTCGATCCCACGCATCATTATTGCGATCGGTAATGAACCGCTGCTCATTGATCGAGTCGTTCGCACAACGCTCAAGCAGTTGACCGCAAGCGAGGGTGAACTGCAAATCACCACCTTGGCCGCCAATGGTGAAGATGCGGCAGCGCTTCTGCGTGAGGCTTCAAGCCCGAATCTTTTTGGTGAAAATACGGCAGTGGTTGTGACCGGAATTGATCAGGCAACTGATGAGCTTGATGGCGTGCTGCGTCAGTTCGCGCAAGATCCTGCAGATCACGCGTGGTTAATCCTCACCCATCCCGGTGGAGTCAAAGGCAAGAACATGCTCGATACATTAAAGAAGAGTGGCGCTGAACAGATCACGTGCACACAGCTCAAGGGTAAAGAGCTTCGCGGGTATCTCACAAAAGAAATCGCTTCATATAAGCGAGCGATGACCGACGAAGCCTTGTCGGCACTCATTGATTCAGTCGGCACAGATCTGCGCCTCCTTACCGGTGCGATTTCACAACTCACCGCTGACGTGGAAAACAATCCCATCGGGCTTGATGATGTACACGATTACTTTGCCGGCATCACGGGTGTCACTGGATTCGCGGTAGCCGATGCGGTCTGGGATCGCAGGCCTGCTGAAGCCCTGCGCTCCCTTCGCTGGGCGATGCGCGATTCAGGCGATATCTCAGTGCCGATGGTGATGGCACTCGCGTCTGGATTGCGTTCGATCATTCGGGTAGCTGCAGCAGGGCCAGGAACTTCAGAAGCAGATGTTGCTCGGCAAGCAGGGGTTCCGCCTTGGAAGGTCAAAGCGCTTCGTCACCAGTGGGCGGCTTGGAGTGGTGATCAACGCCGGCTTGCAGCTGCAGCCGTTGCGCTGGCTGATGCTGATGGCGCAGCTAAAGGTGGCGTAGGGGAAGGCACAGCCCTTGATCCCGAGCAGAAATTACTTGCACTCGAACGACTCGTTCTCCTGACATCGTCAAAAGGTGCGCTCTAGAGTCCGAACATGTTCAACCTTTCAGGGCATTGCGCGTTAGTCACCGGAGCTGGTCAAGGCGTTGGTGCGCAGATTGCCCGCGTACTTGCTGAGCAAGGGGCAATTGTTCTTGTCAATGACCTGTTTCAAGAGCGTGCGGATGCAGTCGTTCAAGACATACAAGCAGCAGGTGGTAAGGCCGCATCACTGGTCGCAGACATCACGAAACTCCAAAGCCTTCAAGATCAGATTGATCACGTAACCGGTGATCTTGGTTGCGCTGTGGACATCTTGGTCAACAACGCAGGAATACCGGCTGAAGGTATTGAGTTAGCACGTTTTGTTGATTCGGACCCGGCTGGTTGGTCACGTCATATTGATCTCAATGGCTACGGCTTACTGAATGCAACTTACGCAGTACTCCCAAAGATGATTGAAGGTAAGTGGGGACGCATTGTCACCATCACTTCAGATGGTGGGCGAGTAGGGGACGCAGGTGTTGCGGTGTACGGCGCAGCAAAAGCCATGGGGCCAGGTTTCATGCGATCTCTTGCGAAAGAAGTTGGATCAGTAGGTGTCACCTGCAATTCAATTTCCTTGGGTTCAATTGCTAATCCCAACCATGAACCCGATGCCGAGCGACTTGCGAAAATGAACAAGTTGTACGCAACGCGCAGACGCGGAACACCGCAAGACATTGCTCCAGCGGTGTTATTGCTGGTGTCAGATGAAGGAAGTTGGATCACCGGTCAAACCATTCCGGTCAATGGCGGATACGCAACAAGCTAGTTATTTAGCAATAATTTTGAACACGATGATTGCAGTAACCACCACAATCAAGAAAGCTACGTAGCCAATCGCGCGCAAGATTGACGCGCCGCCAGATCGCGAAGCGATAAAGCCAATTGAACACACGAAGGCGAGTAGTAAGGCCTCAGAGAGCCAAAGACCATCGACACCGAAGAAGAGCACGGGCACGCTCGCTAATGCCGCAGCTGTCGCAGCACCTGCACCTTGCGCAAGGAGCAATTGGGAGAGGTTGTGGTGGGTTGCTCCGCGATTCACAAATTTGCTGGAAAGGCGAAAGGCAACCTGGTGGGCTAAAAGGAGCGCAATGGTTGTTGCCAAAATGAAGACGACGAGCTGGACGTGGCTTTGTTCTGAATTTTCGGGAATTACCAACAGCACGGCGAGCAAGGAAAGATTGACATAAATCGCCATCGTGACGCCCTCGTGCCACTCTTCGTGGCGACTCGTAGGCCCGTCAATGATTGCGCTCATGTTGATTCCTTGTCTTTCAAGCAAAAGACCCTCGGTTCTGCCAAAGCAGATCAGAGGGTCAGTGCAGATGGGGAAGCCCCATCGAACGTGTTAGAGAGCAGCAGCGCGTGATGCGATTGCTGACTTGCGGTTTGCAGCCTGGTTCGCGTGAATAACGCCCTTGCTTGCAGCCTGATCGAGCTCTCGGGTTGCAGCCTTAGCCAAATCCTTAGCTTCTGGCTTGCCTGCATCAGCAGCGTCACGGAACTTACGAATGGCGGTCTTCAGGCCACTCTTCACAGCCTTGTTGCGCTGACGAGCCAACTCGTTGGTCCGGTTACGCTTAATCTGCGACTTGATGTTCGCCACGGTTCTACCTTTACTCGAATCTGATGGATCCTTGAATCCGCAGGAGGCGGTCATCCAAGGGTGAAGCAGTCGCCTAGGCTACCGGCTAGGTGCCCAAAGCACCAAATGACCCCATAACTACCCCGAAGGACCACAGTGCCAGGACCGCAGCCCGGATCAACAGACCCTTCGGTCATCCGGAATTTCTGCATTATTGCCCATATTGACCACGGCAAATCCACCCTGGCTGACCGAATGCTCCAAGTCACGGGTGTGGTCGATGACCGCTCAATGCGGGCTCAGTACCTCGACCGGATGGACATTGAGCGTGAGCGCGGCATCACGATCAAGTCTCAGGCTGTTCGTCTGCCCTTTAAGAGTGACGACGGCGTCGAGTACGTCCTGAACATGATTGACACCCCAGGTCACGTGGACTTCACCTATGAGGTCTCGCGCTCCCTGGCTGCCTGTGAAGGCGCAATTCTGCTCGTGGACGCTGCCCAAGGCATCGAGGCGCAGACTCTGGCCAACCTCTACTTGGCTCTTGAGAACGATCTGACCATCGTTCCGGTGCTGAACAAGATCGACCTTCCGGCTGCGCAACCAGAGAAGTACGCCGCAGAGCTCGCTCGCATCATTGGCTGCGATCCAAGTGAAGTGCTGTTGACCTCGGCAAAAACAGGCTTGGGTGTGCGTGAAGTAATCGAGCGCGTAGTTCAGACGATCCCGGCGCCTGTTGGTGATGCGAATGCACCTGCCAGAGCGATGATTTTCGACTCGGTTTATGACACCTACCGCGGTGTTGTTACCTACGTTCGTGTAGTTGACGGTCGCATTGGAACGCGCGACAAGGTTTCAATGATGTCAACGGGTGCCGTGCATGAACTTCTTGAAGTTGGTGTGATCAGCCCAGAGCCTGTGTTGTCCA
>CANFTO010000050.1 GCA_947449945.1 Actinomycetota bacterium
GGCTGGGCCGTAGCTCGCGCAACTCTTGGTAACGAGCGCGTCACCATCGGCGGTCAAGCTCGTAACGGTATCGATGCGTACGACCTCATCGCTCTTCTTCCAGGTGGAGTCAAGGCTGACCTTGGTCATGATCGTGAAGTTGGTAAGCAGGTAGCACTCGAGCAGGTCATTCGTTTGATGAACCTTCGCGCCGCAACTCGCGCAGTGATGGGTTCAGGCCCAGGTGCAGAAGGCAACATCACCAAGGTGCTTGTGTCCGAACTTGCACAGTCAACAACTGAAGTTGCGATGAAGCTACTTGAAGACGGAGGTGTCGATGGTGAAAATCCAGAAATCACTTACCAGTACGTCTTCAACCGTTGCTTAACGATTGCAGGCGGCACCTCAGAAATCAGTCGTAATGTGATCGCTGAGCGAATCCTTGGAATGCCACGAGATCCACTGATTCGTTGAGTTCCCAACCAACGGGTTCTACGACTAGCCCGCACCCGCAGCAGATCGGTACCGCTCGATCTGCATTGCAGGTGCGGGCTTTTCGTTATGTCCTACTGGGTTCATTCATGTCGCAAATTGGCACATGGATGCAAACTATTGTTCTCGGTGCCTTTATTTACGACCGCACGAAATCGCCACTCGCAGTTGGCATCATTACGTTCGCGCAACTTGGACCGATGTTGTTCCTGCCAACCGTCGGCGGCTGGATGACTGACCGCTTCGATGTGCGTAAGTTCATTCTGATCATGCAGACCTGGCAAGTGCTGTGTGTGCTAACGCTGGCGTATGTGTTAGCGCGACCAGAGCTGTATTTCGCTGGTGTTTTCCTGTGTGTTCTTGGTGTTGGTATCGGTAACGCAATGATTGGACCAGCTTGGGGATCGTCTGTTCCTAGCCTCGTGGGCCCTGAAAACCTCCGTGCAGCAGTCTCACTGAACTCAACACAGATGAATGCTGCCCGAGTGATCGGCCCAGCGCTTGGCGGCATTCTCTTTCCCATCATTGGTGCCTCAGGTGTAATGCTGCTCAACGCAGCAAGCTTTGTATTCGTGATGACCGCGGTATATCTCGTGCGATTCCCTCCTCGCAAACCCGGTGCCAATGCCACTTCCGGGCTTGGTGGCGGTCTTGAAATGTTGCGTGAGGATCCATTCGTACGACGCATCATCGTCAGTGTGTTCGCCCTCGCGCTTTTCACATTGACCTTCCTGTATCAACTCCCCACGATCGCTGGTCAAAACTTTGGTATCGACGTTGAGTCATCGGCGTACGGTTGGCTATATGCCTGTCTTGGTGGTGGCGCAGTGCTTGGGGCAATTGGACTGAGTACGTTCTTAGTCCGGCGCAATCCATTTAGAGTCATCGGCGCTGGCCTTATCGGGGTCACAGTGATTCTGGCGATCCTTCTCTTTGTGCGCGAGGCACCACTGGCCTATCCATTGATTTTCGTTCTGGGTATCTCATACCAACTTGTGGTGATCGGCCTGAATGCCTCGGCACAAAGCCATGTACCGCTTGAACGTCGCGGACACCTGATGGGGTTGTGGATGACCGCCCTTGGTGGCACGGTGCCTATCGGCATGTTGCTTGCCGGTGCAGTAGCTCAGCGCACCTCCATCACAGTGGTGATCGGCTATGGCTGTGTGGTTGCGCTATGGGTCACTTGGCGCTTACGTCCAACCAAGATGCACCAACTTGAAAAGGAAAGCACCCAACTTGGATTGGCAAGTACTAGCTAGTCTTGCCTTAGAAACGATCTGTTACGAGAGGTCCTGCCATGCGTTTGTCGTACACCCTTGATTACACCAAAGATGTTGTTGCGCTCACGCCAACAATTCTGGAACTCGAAAAGGCTGGGTTGGACCTCCTGTGGCTTCAAGAGGCCTACAGCTTCGATGCAGTTTCGGCAATCGGTTACCTTGCTGCGAAAACGAGCACGATCGGACTTGGCACAGCCATTTTGAACGTGTACAGCCGAACACCTGGTGTACTGGGTATGACCGCTGCGGGCTGTGATCACCTCAGTGGTGGTCGCTTCCATCTTGGTCTTGGCGCATCAGGCCCACAGGTTGTTGAAGGCTTCCACGGCATGGCGTACTCCAAACCACTTACGCGCACCAAAGAAGTTGTCGACATTGTTCGTAAGATTGTTGGCCGCGAGGTTGTTGAGTACTCGGGCGACACTGTCAGTGTCCCGTTGACCAAAGAAGCCGGTGGCACTGGTTTAGGTAAACCGCTCAAGCTCATCAATAAACCAGATCGCTCAGTTGTTCCTATCTATCTCGCAGCTCTAGGTGATAAGTCGGTGGAAACGGCAGCTGAAATCGCAGAAGGCTGGCTGCCGTTCTTCTGGGTGCCCGAAAAAGCGGAGCAGGTTTTCGGTGCTGCTTTGGCGCCTGGGTTGGCAAAGCGTTCACCCGATCTGGGCGCACTCGACATCGTCGCAAACACCACGGTGGCTATTGGCGAAAACCTTGATCGCGAAGCTCTCCTTGCTGGAATGCGTAACCACATCGCGCTGTATGTCGGCGGTATGGGTGCTCGCAATGCCAACTTCTACAACGACCTTGCCCAACGCATGGGTTGGGCAGACGAAGCCCTAGCGATTCAAGAGTTCTTCCTCACTGGTAAACGTGAAGAAGCAGCCGCAGCCGTGCCACAGGCCTGGCTCGATAAGGCAACCTTGGTTGGGCCAGCCTCCTTTGTCGCTGAGCGCTTGGCCGCGTACAAGGAATCCGGAGTAACCAGCTTGGACATCACAATTCCTGCTGGTGTGGATCCAGTCGCTACGGTGGAACAACTTCGTTCTTTGATGTAGCAATTGGGCAAAGTGCCCTACGCGGACGGCATTTTTTGCCTAAGTTCTTCCTATAAGACAAAAAGCCCGAGGAGGAGCTTTGCCGATTCCGATCGTTAATTACTTGGCACTTGAGCCGCAGCCGCATTTAGTCGCGCAACAGTGCACCGCTTGCAAAGCAAAGGTGTTTGGTCGCCATAACGCGTGCCCAAATTGCTTCGCCTTGGATTTCACTGAAGTCGATGTGCCGACTACAGGCGTGTTAAAGACGTTCACCATCGTTCATCACGATGCCAAAGGCGTACCCGTTCCATATTGCGCTGCAGTGATCGATTGTGGCGGCATGACCGTCATGGGCAACATCATCGGTGTTGATCCAGATCCTGAAATCATCACGCGCGGCATGGAAGTTCAGCTCAAGACCTATTCACTGGGCAACGACGCTGAAGGCGTCGAAGCCATTGGCTTCGGCTTCGAGCCGGTTTAAGTAGACGAGGAACATTCAATGACAGAAAACGTTTGGATTCTCGGAATCCACATGACGCCATTCGGCAAGCGCGCCGACAAAGACGTTCTTGACCTCGCAGCTGAGGCCGCTCTCGCCGCATTGAAAGATGCTGGCGTAACTATGCGTGACATGCAGGTCATGGGTTATGGCAACTTGCGTGGACAAACCAGCGGCCAAAGTTTGCAGAAACAAATTGGCCAAACCGGTATTCCGTCGTACAACGTCTCAAACGCATGCGCGACTGGATCTACAGCAATGCGCGCGGTAATGATGTCGATTAAGTCAGGCGAATCTGACATGGGCATCGCCGTTGGCGTTGAGAAGCTTTATGGCGCAGGTCTGCTTACTGGAAATGACGTTGGCAGTGGTCCGGAAACCTGGACACCAAAGGGTCGCAACGGCGCCATCAAGAATCTTGACGGCTACATCGGTACCAGCGGAATGGCTGGTTTGTTTGCGCAGATTGGCATGGCCTATAACAACAGTGATCCACGAGCAAACTTCGAACTTTTTGCTCGCATTTCTGAGAAGAGCCATTCACATTCAACCCTTAATCCAAATGCGGCCTACCAAAACAAGATGTCCCTTGAGCAGATCATGAATGATCCAATGATCGCTTACCCGCACACTCGTTCAATGTGTTCAGCTAACTGTGATGGTGCTGCCGCTGCTGTTCTCGTCAGTGAATCAAAGCTACGCACGTTGTCTCTTGAGCAGCAACGCCGCGCAGTCAAGATCAGTGCGTCGGTTTTGGCATCAGACCCATGGACTGAGGCTGCACAAGAATTCCCTGACGTGAGCACCGTGACGCGCAATGCTGCAATCAAGGCATACGAGCTGGCAGGAGTTGGTCCACAGGACATGAACCTTGTTGAATTGCATGACTGTTTTGCCGCTGCCGAACTGGTGCATTACGACAACTTGCAGCTATGTGAACCCGGCGGCGCTATTGACTTCTTCAATTCAGGCGCAACCTGGCGCGATGGCAAGACTCCAGTCAACGTTTCTGGTGGTCTCCAATCAAAGGGTCACCCAATTGCAGCAACAGGTATCGCAAATATCTGGGAGGTTGCTACCCACCTGCGCAACGAAGCTGGCCCACGCCAGATCGAAGGCGCGAAAGTTGGTATGGCGCATGTGATCGGTTTGGGATCCTCATGCACCGTTCACATCTTGGAAAAGAGCAGCCTCTAAAGAATCTGTTCAAACACCCAAGGCCGGTCCCCCATATAGAGGCGGTGCCGGCCTTCGGTGTTTTCGGAGTCTGGGTATTCGCTGTCACCCGCCCAAACAAGCATCATGCCTTCATCAGTTTTCACACCATGACTGGTGTACACAGGGGGTTCTTCAACCGCCGCGGCAATCGCAACGATGTCATCCACGCTCGATGCAACCGCCAACCCTTGAATCGTTACGAATGTTGGCGGCATCAAATCAATCTCACCTCGCTGATGCAACGCAATCGCTTCTTGTGGGGAGACCCACACATGCTCAACAAGTTCAGTCTCAGGCAGCTGCACATATGAGTCCGCCGGAACCACACCAACAAAGAACCAGGTATGAAAGCGTACCGGTGCCTGAATAGGCGGAAGCCACACAGCAAAATGGTGAAGTTCTGAAGGCTCAATATGAAGCCCGGTTTCCTCCTTCGCTTCCCGTGCTGCAGTGCGCCGAGCGACATCTACTTCTTCGTCATCATCGCTGAGTACGTCGTCTACTTCAACGCGACCACCAGGAAAAACCCATGCGTTCGCGAAAGCGCCGTGTTGTGGTCGCTTCAGTAACAGAAGTTCAGCGCCATGGTTGCTCTCCCGAAGGAGGACAACAGTTGCCGCTGCTTGTAAATCAGCCATATAAAACTTTCAGTTAACTGGAGAGAGATGCTCCACCGCTCACCCGGAAGGTTTCCCCGGTGATGAAACTTGCCTTGTCAGAGATCAGGAACATCATCATGTTGACGATGTCTGCTACTTCACCTTGACGATGGATGTACTGCATTTGATTGATGATCATCGACACCATGTCAGCTGGTAGATCTGCCATCGCGCTATCGGTTGCCATCAGACCAGGTGCAATTGCATTGACTCGCACACCTGCATCGGCGAATTCCTTAGCGAAAGCCATCGTGAGGCCGCGAACAGCCATCTTTGATACTCCGTAAGGTGAGGTTGCCATATTGCCAGCCATCGAAGAGATATTGATGATGTTGCCACCGCCCCGACTCTTCATCGAATCAATTGCTGCACACGAGCAGTTCACTATGCCCATGACATTGACATCGAAGAGAGCACGCACGTCATCGCGGGCCAACGTTGTGAACGGCAGGTTGTATTTCGTGAGATGGAGACCAGCGTTATTGATCAAGATGTCAATGCCACCAAATTCTGAGATAGCTTTCGCGACTGCCGCATTTACTGCGTTTTCGTCGGCGACATCGCACTCCAAAGCGATTGCCTTGATCCCCTGAGCCTGAAGTTTTGCTACCGCATCATTCGCGCCGTGCATATTGATTTCAGCAATGACGACAGACGCACCTTCGCGGCCAAGTATTTCTGCGAACGCATAGCCAAAGCCCATTGCGCCACCGGTAATAAAGGCAACTTTGCCAGCATGAGTCATGGAGTTCCTCTCGACGAATGACCCCATCGTCTCGCTATTTCGATGCGGTTTCCATCGATTTCACAAATTGCTCTGCCGCCTGCAAAACCAATGGATCAGACTCAACAAGCGCCCGCAAAATACTGACGTCCTTGGTGAGGGCGGGTTTTGCTGCGCCAGACGCTATGACTTCAACCGAACCAGCGCCACGGAACATATCCACAGCAAAGCTCTTGCCAGAACTTGCGGAAATGGCTCGCATCAAGGCCTGTGGATCGATCGCAAGCTCGGATGCCAGTTGCACCACCGATTCGACGATGGCTAACTGAGCAGTGAACACCGCATTGTTCATGAGTTTTGTTTTTTGCCCCGCTCCAATATCTCCCAGGTGGATTACTGAAGTCGAGAGCACATCAGTGAGCGGCTTTGCTTGCGCTAAATCCTCTGCGCCGCCGCCGGCCATGATCGTAAGCTCACCCAACTCTGCGCCGTTAGGCCCACCACTCACCGGAGCATCAATGACTTTGATGCCATACGCATGTGCGCGTTCTGCAACGTCGACAATGAAGTCTGGTGGCACCGTGCTGTGCACCAACACAATCGAGCCAGGCACCAGACCTTCGACCAATCCTTGTGCACCAAACATCACTTCTTCAACAGCCGCATCATCAAAGACCACGATGCTGACTAAGTCTGAATTTCTTCCAAGTTCAGCTGGTGTTTGCGCGCGTTGAACTGAAGAAGGGAGATCGTCAAGCACTTCCGGGCGTCGAGCCCATGCCGTCAGTGGTAATCCACTTCGGCAAAGGTTGAGCGCCATCGGTTTCCCGATACTGCCCATTCCAATGAAACCAATCCGTACTGGCTGATCCATTGGAACTCCTTTGACTAGTTTGAAATACCCCGCGTCAACAACATCGCACCAGCAATTGGTCCGCCACCGTTCGCTGCAACAGCAACTTCAGTGTTTGGAATCTGACGTTCGCCTGCCTCGCCGCGCAATTGGACTGCTGATTCGTAGACAAAACCAAAACCGTGCAAACGACCTTCGGAAAGTTGACCACCATGCGTATTGATCGGTAGCTCACCTGTGCGTGCAATGCGCTGGCCGCCTTCGATGAAGGCGCCGCCTTCACCTTGCTCACAGAAACCAAGGGCTTCAAGCCATGCCAAGGTGATGATGCTGAAGCCGTCGTACAACTCAGCAACGTCAACATCGGCAGGCTTGAGATCAGTGCGCGACCACAATTGCTTTGCGGCACCCTGAGCCATCATCGAAGTCATGTCTTCGTATTGATCCCATGACGGGCGGCCGTACTGCGCGGTACCAACTGCGTTGATGTGCACCGGAATCTTTGGAGCATCCTTTGCATAATCAACATGCGAAATGATGATCGCTGTGGATCCGTCGACCGGTACGTCGCAGTCCAACAAACACAAAGGTGTAGAAATCATGCGCGCATTTAAATAGTCGTCCATGGTTAACGGATCGCGATAAACCGCGCGAGGGTTGACCCCAGCATTTGTTCGGCAAGTCAACGCAATCTGAGCCAGCTGCTCGCGGGTTGTGCCGTACTTGTGCATATGAAGTTGAGCAACCTGAGCAAACCAGTTCGTTGCAGAAATCGCGCCGAACGGTGCAAGGAATTCCATAAAGCCCGTTGCGGCTTGCATGCCTTGACCAGGGTTACGACCCTTAGCGCCTTGCATTGTTGATTCGGTGACCGTGCGAAACACGAGAACATGTTTTGCGAGGCCTGCCGCAACAGCCATGGTTGCTTCAATGATTGCACCAAGCTGTGCTGAACCTTCAGCAGCGCCATATAAGTAATTCAAATCCATGCGCAGCGCATCTTGCACCTGTGGTGCCGATGGGCCGCCGAAACCGCGGGAAGCAATTGCGTCGCCACCTGGGTAGGTAGCAATACCGTCAATGTCATCTCGCGTTAGGCCGGCATCTTCGATCGCTTCAAGAGCTGCCTCAAGAGTGAGGTCCATGGCCGTGCGTCCAAGACGACGACCCGACGCTGAGCGACCTACGCCACTAATGAAGGAAAGGCGTTCTGGGTTGTTGCTCATGCGGGCGCTCCTTCTGGAACGAAGGTTGGGTAGAAGATGTCATCGCGCGCAAGGAAACGAGTTTCTACGCGGGTGCCGATGAGGTCAGCCGGCGCGATGTCCAACGGAACACCAGCAAGGAGTGCGGTGAGGCGCAGATCCGGCTGCTCATCCATCGTGACGATCGCGATGATGTACGGCTCTTGACCTGGCACCCATTGTTGAACATTGACGGTGAACGTCAAGATCGTGCCTTTACCGGACACCACTTCTGGCTCCATTTTTGCACTCAAGCACTTTGGGCAGCGTGGTGTTGGTGGATGCGAGAAGTACCCACAATCACCGCAACGCTTGAATCGAAGCTGGCCATCGGCCCCGCTCTGCCAGAAAAATTCACATTCTGGGTTGTCTTGTGGCGGGATTCGCATCGTCAAGATGTCGAGATCGATAGCCAAGGCAAACTCCTAGCGTTGTAGTTGCGAAGCTCTTAGTTCTGTTCTGAATGCAAAGCGAATTCAGTGACAAGGTTGCGGCGAAGCAACTTGCCAGTTGCTGTCTGTGGCAGCAATTCGTGACGCAAACGCACATAGTCAGGAGTCTTTGATGAGCGGAGTTTCTCGCGGCAGAAATCCTTGATGTCTTCTTCCGTGCAAGTCATACCTTCACGTAAAACCACGAAGGCAGCGATTCGCTGTCCCCACTCTTCGTCAGGCACACCAGCAACTGCACATTCGAGCACTGCTGGGTGGCGGTGAATGACTTCCTCGATTTCAGCAGGAGCGATGTTTTCTCCACCACGGATGATTGTGTCGTCAGTGCGACCTTCAATGAAGAGGAAACTTCCGGAATCCAACCAACCACGGTCACGGGTGTTGAACCAGCCATCGTCATCGACGACCTTGCCGCTTTCGAGGTATTCACCCGAAACCTGTTCGCCACTTACCCAGATTGCGCCTGGTTCACCAAGCGGGAGTTCGTTGCCTTCGCCATCGCGAATCTGCAGGTTGACGTTCGGGAGAACCTTGCCAACTGAGCCAAGGCGAGCGCGGATTTCTGGGTCTGTGCTGACAAATGATTCGCGGTGATCTTCTGGTCCAAATACCGCAACTGATGATGAAGTTTCAGTGAGTCCATATGCGTTCACAAAACCAACGTTCGGGAACAAACCAAGTGCGCGCTCGAGTGTTGCCTGAGCAATGCGGGCACCGCCGTAGCTCAAGCTGCGCAACGTTGGTGGAGCCTGACGGCCTGTTTCTTCCATGTGCTCAACGATGCGTGACAACATTGTTGGTACCAGCATTGCGTTAGTAACGCCTTCGCGTTCAACTGTGTCAAGCCAAATCTGTGGAGTGAAGCGGTCCAAGTACACCACGCGACGACCTGCGTACAAGTTCGACAACAAGTTTGCAACAGCTGCAATGTGGTACGGCGGAACCGAAACAACCATGGCATCTGATGGGTCTGCACTTGCAAAGTCAACCGAGCCAAGAACATATGCAACAAGATGCTTGTGGCGAAGTACTGCACTCTTTGGTGCAGATGTCGTACCAGAAGTCTGAAGCAACAGTGCAATGTCTTCAGGGTCTGGTTCGGAATCAAACACTGGAACATCACCGGAGCCGGTCTGAGCGATCCAGTCGTCAAAGGTCATAACGACCTGTGCTGAACCTTCAGGGACGATCGCCGGGTTGTCCGTGACGATGAATGGTGCTGGCATGCCAAGAATTGCCTTGGCGATGTATTCCTCTGCCAAGCGGTAGTTCAATGGCAAGAACTGCATCTTGGCGAAACCTGCGCCGAAGAGTGCAATCGGGAATGAAGGGCCGTTTTCGCCGCAAAAGATCACGCTTTTCGCGTCGGAGTCTTGAATCAACTTGCCACCGCGAGCTGCCGCAGCGCGAAGTTGGGCGTAGGTCATGCCATCAGCAAGGCTGCCAACCGCAACGCGATCGTCGTAGCCGCCAGAGACCATTTCCAACAAGGTAAGCAGATTCACGAAATACTCCTAGAAAAGAAACACGAAATTGGCATCTGCAGCGCAGATCGGGGTGTCCGAAACGCAACAAATGAAGGATGGCTGCAAGGGGTGTTCACAAGCCATTCGGTACGTCGTCACCCTACGGCAACGGCCAAGGGGGTTGCTAGGTAATCCCCCAAAGTGAGCGCGACCTCACATAGGGGGATTTCCCCTTTACAGACGCTCGATGATGAGACCATTTGCCAGGCCGCCGGCCTCACACATGGTCTGGAATCCGTAGCGACCACCGGTCTCTTCCAAGGTGGTCAGCAAGGAGACCAGGAGTCGGCCGCCGGAGGCGCCCAGTGGGTGGCCCAGAGCGATTGCGCCACCGTTTTGGTTGACCTTGGCGACATCGACCCCAGTGTCCTTTAGCCATGCCAAAACAGGAGCGGCGAAAGCTTCATTGACCTCAAATGCATCAATGTCAGCCAAGCTAAGGCCAGCTTTTTCGAGGGTTTTCTTGGTTACTGGGATAACCGCGGAAAGCATTTCAACCGGGTCATCACCAATAACCGACGATGCCACGATTCGCGCGCGAGGCTTCAGCCCCAACTTCTTAACCATGGCTTCACTGGCGATCAGCACGGCAGAAGCGCCATCGCTGATTTGGGAGGCGTTGCCTGCAGTGACTGACCAATCGATCTCAGGGAAACGTTCCTTTGCGCCGTCATTTACGAATGCTGGCTTCAACCCGCCGAGGGCTTCAAGTGAACTGTCGGCGCGAATGCCGTCATCAGCTGAGATGACTGTTCCATCTGGCAAAGTCACGGGAACGATTTGCTTGGCTAGTGTGCCTGCTGCCTGAGCTGCTGCTGCACGTTGATGCGATGACAATGAATATGCATCCATATCTTCGCGACTCAATTCCCAACGTGAGGCAATGAGTTCAGCAGAAATGCCCTGTTCAACTAGACCGCCACCGGCATAACGTGCGGTAACCGTTGGACCGAATGGGTCTTCACCATTTTTGTTACTGAACATTGGAGTGGTGCTCATTGATTCAACGCCTGCAGCGATCACGAGATCGTATGCACCAGCCATCACACCTTGAGCGCCAAAGGCAACTGCTTGCATGGACGATCCACACTGACGATCAACTGTGGTTGCCGGAACAGATTCCGGAAATCCCGCAGCAAGTACTGCGCTGCGAGTGATGTTGTTGCTCTGTCGGCCAATTTGCGTAACGCAACCGCCAATGACATCGTCAATCAATACAGGATCAAAACCATTTCGCTCAACCAATGCACGCAAAGGCACTGCCATGAGGTCTGCGGAATGCAATGGTGAGTAAGAACTGCCATCTCGCTTCACTCTCGCAGTTGGTGTACGAACAATGTCGACAATAAATGCGTCGGTCATGCGGTGAGTCCTAACAGTTGTTGGAGTTGGTTACGGCAAGTAAGCGCGTCACCAAAGAGAATTTCGTCGGTCTTCACACGACGAAGGTAAAGGTGAGCACAGTGTTCCCAGGTGAAGCCGATACCACCGTGAACTTGAATTGTTGCTTCCGCAACCCATGGAGCAAAACGGGCGCAGTAGGCCTTCACAACCAAAGACTGTTCGTGTAGGGATACGCCATCTGCTGGATCAACAAGTGAAGAGGTTTCAACAGCAGCACGCATTGATTCCACATGCGCGAACATTTCCGAACAACGATGCTTAATTGCCTGGAACGAACCAATTGGCTTACCGAACTGAACGCGAGTCTTTGCGTATTCAACAGAAACTTCCATGAGCTTTTCCGACATTCCCAGAAGTTCCGCACTGACAGCAATGCGGCCGTAAGCATTGAGCGCCTTCAATGCATCACTGTATTCACCACCAATGCGTGTGGCTGTGACACCTTCAAACGTCACCATCGATGTTGGCCGAGTGAGGTCGAGTGACTGTTGGCTAGTGATAACAAGGCCTGATGCCTTTGCGTCAACCAAGAACAAACCAGTACCTGATGGCGTTGTTGCAACAACCAAAATTCGGTTTGCAATTCCCGCATTAAGTACTGCGGTCTTAGAACCGTAAATGCTCCAGCCGTTCTCATCGCGCGCTGTCGTGTTCACACCGGCACCATCAATGAGTGCAACAGTGATGATTTCGCTGCCGTCAGCAATACCTGGCAACACATCAGCACTGGCTTCCGCATCGCTTGCGAGCTGAATTGCAATTGGCGCAAGAACTCCTGTTGCAAGGAGCGGTACAACTGCCAATGCCCTTGAAGCTTCTTCAAGTGCAACGGACATTTCACCCATGCCCATACCTTGACCGCCAAACTCTTCTGCAATCAAGAGTCCAGCAACGCCAAGGTCTGTTGCTAGGCCGCGCCAGGCTGCTTCGTCAATACCTGAATTACTTGCGATGACTTCACGAACACGGGTTTCAGGTGACGTATCCGTGAAGAAATCACGAAGGCTTGCTCGGAAATCGGCACGTTCCGACGCGGTTGTTGTTGAGTTATTCATGATTTTCAAATTCCTTTTCGCTGCTTAGTCGCGTGGAAGACCGAGTACACGGTCGCCGATGATGTTCTTGACGATGTCAGAAGTACCCGCAGCAATCGTTGCTGAGCGCGCAGTGAGGTAACCGACCTTCGCGTCATTGGCATCTCCTGTGATGCCATCGATGCCCGCAAGTTCCA
>CANFTO010000051.1 GCA_947449945.1 Actinomycetota bacterium
GAGAATGGCGTCTCTAAGTACCCATCTGACGGTCGATTCCCTCAAATTTCTGGCTTCAAATTCACATTCGATCCGTCCAAGCCTGCCGGATCCCGGGTGACTTCGGTGAGTAAGCCTGATGGCACCACTATCGCTCAAAATGGAACCTCGTATTCCATTGCGACACACGATTTCATGGTGAGCGGTGGGGATGGGTACGGAACTCTGTTCCATCCAGCTACCGCACTCATGCGTGAGCCATATGCTGATTCGATCGTGCACGCACTCAAGGCGGATTTGGCTGCAAACAAGATCACGCAAGTACCTGTCAATGATGGGCGTATCCGCAGGGATTAGTGAGGATCTCTCGCTTTGTTTTAGCCCGTGTCTAAGTCGCATGAGTAGAACGCTTGTGTCGAGTCAGGTCTTTCACTTGCGCTAGTGACTTCGTTACGGCGTGATGATTACTTGGTTTGATTTCACACCGTCATGTGCAACGACGTACACGACTGCACTCTTTTGAACTTTCCGCTGCCAGGTGAAGGTTCCATTGGGTGCAATGCGCTTGATAGTGAAATTGACGAAATTCTTCTGGTTAGCCAAACGCATGCGCACGGTAACGCCGGCTCCTGATATGTGTGTTGCGCGCCCAGTAACGTAGATATAGCCGCGCTGCTTTCCAATGCCGGCGCGCGCTGTAATCACAATTGATGCAGGTTCAACTGATCGCGCATTGATTGTTATTCGCAGTGACGACGTGGCTACTTCGACACCTGCTTTCGCAGTGATGACGTATTCCTTCGAAGGAGTGGCTTGTGTTGGAATGCCGGATACCACTCCAGTTGATGAATCCAGAGTCAAACCTGCGGGGAGCGCGGGCGCGATGCTGAATGCTGCAGGTTTGGTGAATCGACCGAGCGTGAATGCCGCTGTGACGCGAAATGGAAAACCAACTATGCCCTCAACGACTTGACTCGCAGGTGCGATCGAAGGCGCAACAGAAGCCGGCGAGGGTGTCGCAGGGAAACCGGAATCTGCTGAAGAACTTGATCCAGATGAAGGTGTAGGCAGTGCAGTTGCAGTAAAGGTTCGCGATGTTGGATCTGGGCTCGTGACAACACTGTATGTACCAACAACTGCGGGGGTATAGCTGGCAGTACCAGAACCGCCGGCGTTCACGGTGACGGTGATGTTCGATAATGTCGAGTCTGGCTTTGTAATCATGACAGTTTGTGTGCTGCCATTAGGAAAATCAGTCAATGTAATGGTTGTTGGTGAGCCGACCGTGACAGAAGTTGCCGTAGTCATTGGCGATCCGGCAGGTGCGTTAGTCGACCGTGATCCGGTGAGCTCGGGTGAGCTTCCACTGACATTCATCGCGGTGATCGCAAAGGTGTGCCAGGTAGAAGAAGCCAGGCCTGTCGCGTTGTAGGTCGTGACGTTTCCGACATCGATAGAAGCGCCTCCATCGACACTTACCCAATATTTGGTGATGACAGCTCCGCCGGTGTAGGTCGGCGCCGTCCAGGTAGCTGTGATGGCATTCGATGTCACGCCAGAGAAGACGAGATTGGTCGGTGCATCAGGGGTTGTCGCGTAAGTTGACGCACTGCCGGTGAGGTTGGGCAGGGTCGAAGTTCCCGCACCATTGACGACCGCTATCTCGAAGGAGTGCGAGACGCCGGGAGTGAGGCCTGCCGCAGTAAGGCTGTTGGTCGGAGTCCAAGTGAGCGTGCCACCATCGACACGCACCTGATAGCCCAGAGTAGGCCAGCTCGACACGGGTGTGGGTGCTGTCCAAGCAGCTGTAATGGAAGTCGCCGAGATGCCAGAGAACACGAGGTTCGTTGCTGGACCGGTGGGCGTACCAGGGGTAGCCGTCTGCTGAGATCCCGTGAGCGCAGTCGAGGAGCCCACAGCATTGACTGCCTGAATGCTCAGGTAGTACGTCGTGCTGGGGGTTAGGCCGGTGAGACTTTGCGAGGTACCAGCAACCCGCACTGCTGTTCCGCTATTCACGGAAACGTCGTATCCCAGCAGATTCGAACCGCCATCATTCACCGGCGGATTCCAAAAAAGGGTCATCTCGCTGGTGCTCACACCACTAACGACCAGGTCGGTAGGTGTGCCGGGAACTGTCGCGGGAGCCGCGATGAATTGAATGCTCACCTGTCCGTCTCCTCCCGCGCTGCTCGTGGCAATGCCACCAGCATTGCTCGCAGAGCCAAAGACAGTTCCCGCTGGACCGTAACTTCCGCCGGCACCACCACCACCAGCCAGCGTGCAGCCACCACTTGGGCCATTCCAGTTACCTGCACCGCCTCCGCCGAAGCCGCCACCGCCACCGCCGCCGCCACTTGAAGCACCGCCGGCACCGTAAATACCGCCGCCACCATGTCCGGTGTAGCCCGCCGAGCTCGCCGTCGGATTGCCTGTGCCACTCGTAGTGCCCGCACTGCCGCTGCCGGATGCGTTACCCCCACCGCCACCTACTGCACAGCTGCCACCGCCGTTGCCGCCGCTCCCAGCAACGGATGTTGTGCCGCCGCCCCCGCCGCCAGAGGATCCGCCGTAGTAGTTGCCGCCACCACCACCGCCACCAGCCACAAGTTGCACTGTTTTCACTGTCGTACCAATAAGTAGTGCGCTTGATCCGCCGCCACCACCGCCGTAGCCACCACCGAAACCTTCACCGTAGAAGGCTCCACCTGAGCCGCCGGCGCCGTAGCCAGCTCCACCTACGTTCGCTGAGCCACCCAAGCCTGCTCCACCACCAGCTCCAACATAAATCGTGAGCAGGTCTCCGGGAGTAACAGTGATCGTGGCGTTCACACGCGCTCCGCTACCGCCGTTGCCGAGCGATGCGTTTTTACCTCCGCCACCGCCATCTGCTGTCACGTTGATCGAGGTGACACCAGCGGGCACAGTGACTTGGGTCGATCCAGATCCGGAAGGTGCGCATGTGTAAGTCAATCCCGCAGCAACCGAGCCCGTGCATGTTGGAGCCGCAAAGACTGGTGGGTTGCTCATTGCAAACAGACCCGAGCCAAGTACAACAATTGCAAAACCAGCTATCCAACGATGTCGAACCTTGCGCATTGACAGTCTCCCTCTCGACCACTCACCCAAACTTGCGGGTGCTCGCTTGGGCAGTGTTGGGTTGCAAGCGGTAATTTGGCGAAATAGTGCTGGGGGTTTCCCTAGGTGTGGGCCACAGCCTCGGGTGCTGGAATCGCTGACGGCACAAATCAAGAGTTCATGTGTCCCAATACGATGCTTTACTTGGTACACCGATGATGCGGCAGATGGTCAGGGAGTAGTGATGACATCCGAACAACGACGCATCACTCTGGGCGTCAGTTTGATTGTCGGGCTTTCGCTATTGATGGCAACTGGCTTGACCTTCCTGATTGAACCCATGGCTCTTGATTTACGTCTGAGCGATGAAATTGTGGAAGACATGCTTGCGGTTCCTAGCGTTGCTGCACTGGTGGTGGTGTTTAGCGCGGGTCAGTGGGGCGACTGGTTTGGCCACCGTCGAGTAATCGCATGGTCAGCTAGCGCGTTCATTGTTGGTGCATGCGTCATTGCAGTTGCTGGCGGAGCCGTTGTAGTTCAGGCGGGGCTCGCGATATGCGCGGCTGCTGCGGTGACGATGCAGATCGTTGGTGTTGGTTTGTTGCGTGAAGCAACGGGCAAGGGGCAAGCGCAAACATCGGCTTTCACCACCTACGGCATGGTCTTTCCACTTGCTTTCCTGTTACTTCCGATCGGAACGGCTCGAGTGCTCGAAATTTCTGATTGGCGGCTAGTTCCACAGATCTGGATAGTTGGTGGACTGTTAATTTTGGCCTGCGCATTCTTCTTTCTGCGTGGTCGTACAAATTCAATTCGAAATAGCAATTGGGTCACTGCTTTGCTCCTTGGCATCGCTCTTGCTGCCTTGGCTCGGGCGCTAGCCGAGGTGAGTCATGCAGCAGCTGATCCAGCGCCTGTGTTTGGCGGGCTCGTTGTGGGTGGCGTGATCGTGTTGCTCTGCGCAACAGTGCTGCGCACGCGTCTTCAGATTCGTGAGTTCTTTCAAGCAATAAGCGATCGAACCTTGTGGGTATTACTCGTCTGTGTTGCACTCGTGTCACTGGTTGGGCTCATTACCTTTGTGAGTATCGCTCTGGAGTTTTTCTATGAAATGAGTTCTTATGAAGCAGCGATTGCCATCATCCCGGCGCAAATTGGCGCAGTTCTCGGAGCGAAATTTCTTGCGAGTTGGTTCATTAATAAATTTGGTGGCATTCGTGCCGCGCGAATATTGTTACTAGCCCTTGCATTTTCAATGTTGTCCTTGATTACTGTTCACGCAACAACCTCCGTCTGGGTCATGATTTCCATTGCCGCAGTGTTTAGTTTCCTTGGCATGGGCGCACTCACAGTTCTCAACACTGAAGTGATGCGTCAATCTTCCGAAAGCGATGTTGGCTCCATATCTGCATTCCGCACAGCTGCAAGTTCAGTTGGCGCCGCGCTTGGTGTGGGCATTCTCGGAACGATCGTGATGTCAAGTGTTCGAGTTGATGACGGGGTCAGCGCAGTGAGTTCGGATCAGTTAGATGCCTTAGCGGCAAGCCTGCGTATTGATGGAGTCTTGTCATTTTTCATCGTGATGCTTGGCTTTGTGGGGCTGACAGCAATCATGCGCAGAAATCAGGTGCGGTTCAGTGAGATCCATTCCGCTTGAACCTTTGATTCAGGAATAAAGTCGACAACAACACAACCGCTCTTCTCGTTGCCCCAGTTATATGGAGCACCTGAATACAGACTCAGGGGCGTCTCGTGAACTACTGAGTGGATATGAACGTGGCCGAGAGCGACGTAATCCGCATCGAGTTCATTCAAATCGTGAGTGTAAATCGGTGAAGATCTGCCAGCCTCTGCATTCACGAGCCCATGGGCCGCAATGACATTCCATTTATCTGGGCGTGCTTTTGGCGCATTGAGCAATGGTTGAAATTCTGGCGCATGCTCCAGCATGGCCCGGCCCCAAATGCTGATGTCAGTTTCGGGTAGATCGAAAAGCGACCCGTCTGGTTGATCAATCATGTAGAGATGTTCGTAGAGATCGCGAAGGTCGTGCTTCCGGTGAACCGAGGTTTCGTGAAAGACATCGTGATTACCCACCAGAAGTACTACTGGACCGGAATATCGATTGAGTTCATTTGCCACCCAATGAACAATTTCCGGCTTCACTCGATTGTGATCGAACAGATCACCAGCGATGAGGAGTGCGTCGGCCTCCCGCTCAATTGCAAGATCAACGACAGAAGAGAAAGCCTGTTGTTCTGGGCCATCCAAGGTTTTATCGAGATGGCAGTCAGAAGTGTGAACCAGCGTTGCAGGTCTGCGCACATCTGATGGGATTGATGTGTCCACTGTTATTCCACGGGATAAAGACTGGCGTAACCAGTCATGCGCAGGATGCGGCCTTCGTCATCGATCTCGAACACGTCAGCAACGCGCCCAGCCGGTCCGGTCGAGGTTCGCGTTTCAATTTCAGCGACGACGATGTTTCCATCACGATGAAAGTGCATTCCGGTCATCTGCAAATCCATGTTCATCTGCTCCATCGCGGTGTACTTTGCGATGATGTTTGCACGTCCGCGAGTAGGTGTCTGGGCTGTTGGCCCTTCCCAAATTGAATCCTCGGCAAAGAGCTCTCCCATTGCTGTGAACTGCTGACTGTTGAACAGTTCGATATAGCGCATTGCGATGTCGATTGGATTCATTAGCGAACGTTGAATCCGGCATCAATAGGCAATGTCACGCCTGTCACGTATTGCCCAGCATCTGATACGAGGTACATCACAGCATTTGTGATGTCTTCAACATGTACTACGGGAACGGGCATGAGGTTTTGCAGTCCATTTGATTTGCCAGCCATGACCTTCAAGTAATCCATGAATGCAGGATTGGTGATCATGTACGTGTCAACGCCAGTGGGGTGGATCGTGTTGACGCGAATCATGTGTGGGGCTAACCAGTGAGCCCAAGAACGCATGAGACCAACGACTGCATGCTTCGAAGCAACGTATCCGTCCCCAGCGCCGGATCCACTTCCACCGCGACCTTGTAGCCCTTGGGTGGAACTTGTGATGACAACAGATCCGCCGTTGCCAGCTTCAATCGTGTACGGCACAGTGGCCTGGATGGTGTTGCGAACTCCGAAGGCGTTAATTGCCATCGTCAAGTTAAACAGCGCGGAAGGGTCAGCTTCTTCCACTTGCTGTGCAGCAATGCCTGCGTTGGCAATGATGATGTCGATGCGACCAAATGCATCAAAGCCTTGCTTGGCTGCAGCATTCATGGCTTCAACATCGCGAACATCGGCTTCGACGCCAATTGCCTTGCCGCCGGCTTCTTCTACGAGACGAACCGTTTCCTTTAGGTCTGCAGAACTTGCCATCGCGTAGGGGAGGAGTGGAATGTCTTTGCAGACATCCACAGCAATGATGTTGGCGCCCTCTTCGGCCATGCGCACTGCGTGCGAACGGCCTTGGCCGCGACCCGCACCTGTAATGAATGCAACCTTGCCGTCGAGTGAGCCCATGATGTCCTCTTTCAATCGCGCTGTTGTTGCACAGTAGTTCAGTTCTTCGGTCGAGCGCAGGAAAAGTGCGGTCAGTGGAACGTTGAATTAGACAATCGCTCCACTTGCGCGAAGTTCAGTAATTCGGTCGGCACTGAAACCAGCGATTTCTGCGAGGACTTCATCCGTATGTTGCCCAAAGTTAGGTGCGGGGTTACCTGGACCGGCATCTTCGTTGAACATCACTGGCGGCATCACAATCGGCTGGGTGCCACCTTCGTCGGTGACCATGCGGATCATGCGGTTGGCCTGCGCTTGAGGGTCGTTGACCATTTCGCCAACAGTTTGCACCGGAGCCCACACGCCCTTGGCCTTATTCAGGATTGGCTTCCAGTCGTTCAGTGTCTTTGTTGCGAACTGAGCGTCAAGTTCATCCATCAAAGCAAGAGTGTTGACTGCACGCTCGACAGAGGTAAGGAATCGCGGATCCTCGGCCAAGTCATTGCGTTCCAGTAAGTTGCACAGGTCAAGCCACTGATCTTGACGATCGCCAAGGAACGTCAGATGCACGTAGCGGCCATCGGCGGTTGCGTAATCGCCGACGCTCCAGTGCCGCTTTTCACGTGCGCTGTATTTGCCCATGGTGTTGTTTGCTGGATCGACGGTTTCACCGATGATGGCGGGCGCGTTGAACCAGGCAGCCGTTCCAAATAGCGATGAGTCAACGACGGTTACTTCGCCCGTGCGTTCGCGCTTGAAAAGCGCCGCGACGATGCCACCGGCAAGTACGAGACCGGACATTCCATCGCCATGGCCAAGCATCGCTGGTGGGAAATCGGTATTGGTGACTTCCATCGCGGTAGCGGCAAGTGAGCCCCGAGCCCACCATGATGCGCCGTCAAAGCCGCCCCGCTCACTTTCAGGTCCAAGTGGACCAGCGCCAGTGCCCTTGGCATAGATCAGATTGGGGTTGATGGCGCGAAGTTGCTCAATATCAAAGCCGAGCTTCTTGCGGGTGGCGGGAAGGAAGCTGGTGAGAAACACATCGCAGTTGCGCACCAGGTCATAGAGCACCTCGCGGCCTTCTTCGCTAGCAAGGTCCAAAGCAATCGCTCGCTTGCCGCGGTTGTAATGCTTGAACATCCAGTGCGACTTACCTGGCTCGATGCTGCCGCCACCGAAGAGACGCATGGGGTCTGGAGCTTTGGCATTTTCAATGTGAATCACATCGGCGCCCCATTCGGCCAAGACTGAACCGGCGGCTGGGCAAAATGCCCACATGGTGAGGTCAAGTACTCGAATGCCATCCAGCATGCTCATGGTTCCCCAGTTCGTCAGGTCTAAGGGCGATTTGTCGCATTATTTCCTCAAATTCCTTGAGGATATTTTTTCGGAACAGTAGTGTATTAAGGCTAATCGCCTCATGGCGGTTTTCTGGATTTCCATCGAAAAAGGTGAGTGCAGTGGCTATTGACGTAGGTCCGTTCATCAATCCAGCCACCACTGCCGTCGTGGCCCTTGAAGTCCAGGAAAATCTGGTGCTCCCAGACCGTTCTGTTCTCCCAGGTTTGGCTAAGGCCGCTGTTGAGAACAACATGGTTGCAAACATCGCCAGCTTGGCCGATTCTGCTCGCTCAGTGGGATCACGCGTGTACTTCGTCTGCGATCAACGCCGCAAGGATCGTTTCGGCCACGCCAACAACACCTTCGTTCATCGAAAGATGACAGGTGAGCGTGAATGGAGTGGTGGTCACGGCGAGATCGTTGCTGAACTCACACCAAAGCCAGAAGACATTTATCTTGAGCGTCAGCAAGGAATGACCGGCTTCTTCACTACTTCGCTGGACATGTACTTCCGCAATACCGGAGTCACCACTGTGATTCTGACCGGTGTATCGGCAAACCTTTCATTGGTGGGTACAGCAATTGAAGGTATGAACCTTGGCTACCGAATCATCGTGCCACGCGATTGCATTGCTGGCGATCCGATGACTTACGTTGATGATCTCTTGAAGTACACAATCCGCAATATTGCTTTGGTGACAACTTCTGATGTCATCAAGGACTACTGGGCAAGCCTCGGTTAACTCGTCTTATCCACTCAAATCTATTAAAGGAATTCAGCATGAAGTTCATTACCGACTACCCAGTGCGTTCAGACCTTGGTGGCGAGTGGGTCAAGCCAGCGAACATGATCGATGTCATCAAGCACCTTGAAAATGTTGGTGTGCACGGCCTAGGCATTACTGATCATCCAGCTCCTTCACAGAAGTGGTTGCAGGGTGGAGGACACGAAGCTTTCGATCCATTTGCGATGCTTTCATTCTGCGCTGCGGTAACGACCAAGATTGAACTCTTCAGTCACTTGATCGTGCTGCCCTACCGCAATCCGCTGTTGACTGTTTCGGGAATGGCATCGGTTGACGTGCTCTCCGGTGGTCGCGCATCGTTCATTTTTGGTGCCGGTTACTTGCGATCGGAATTCTCGGCGCTTGGTGTTGACTTTGAAAATCGCAACGTGATTTTTGACGATGCCATCGATGTGATTCGCATGGCTGGCGGTAATCGCCCTGTCACGCACACCGGACCTAACTACGAAGCACTCGATCAGCTCGTGTTGCCGGGTTTTGTCACCCTTCCGCATCCACCGCTGTGGCTTGGCGGCAACAGCAACCTCACGATGCGTCGTCTAGCCGCGTGGGGTCAGGGTTGGTCGGTCATGATGGGTTCGCCAACCTTGTCAAAGACCGCACGCACCAAAAATATTGAAACCACGGCTGATCTAGCTGAAGCTCTTGGAAATCTTCGTCCGTTGGTTGAAGCCAATGGTCGTTCAATGAATGAGATTTCAGTTCAAGCCTCGACTCCTGCACTTCGCCCAGATTCAAATGCGAGCAACGAAGAGAAGATCCAAGCAATTGGTGAACTCACCGACATTGGTGTGAATTGGGTTCTTGCAGATCTTTGGTCAGACTCAATTTCTGAATCAAAGGATCGCTACCAAGACTTGAGCGAAAACATCCTTTCGAAGTTCTAATTCTGTTCTCAACATCGTTTCGATCACTACGGGAGAAGACCATGGCTGAAGTGTCACCAGATCGTCCAATTGAACTTGAATTTCTCTTCGAGTTCTTAATGGAACTTGCTTCAGCAAGTAAGCCTGCACACGATCTGGGGCCTACGCCGTCGGGTTATCGCGCAGTAGGCTCGATCACAGGCGGTTGGGTCAAAGGTCCACGCATCAACGCTCGCGTGATCGAAGGTATTGACTACGCGATTCGTCGTCCCGACAACGCATTGGTGCCTGATATTCGCGTAGTTATCGAAACTGATGACGGCGCCAAGATTTTGATGTCCTACAAGGGTGTTATTGAACCGTGGGATGAAGTACTCAAAGCACGCAAGGGCGAGCCATACGACGAGTCCAAGATCAACTGGAAAGTCATGATCACTTTCGAAACCTCAGCGGAAAAATACGACTGGCTGAACCGCACACAAGCTGTCGGCCGTGGTGCAGTGGTTGATGGTGGATTCCACTACCGCGCCTACGAGTTGGTCTAGTTCGCGAATAATTGCGAACTTCTGGGGGCGAATATGCAAAGGTTTGTCTTCGCACCTAGATAAGGACCGCTATCAATGACTCGAAGTTTCAGCTTACGCAGCCGCCTTCGTTATCGCTTCGACAATGCCCTGTCCAAAGGAATCTGGGCCGTTTTAGCGTGGCTTGGTCTCATTGCGATTCTTTTCATTGTTCTGGTCGCAGCGATTCTCACGCTGTTGGGTGTTGGGCCGTCGGATCAACCAACAAATTTTCTCGAGGCAATCTGGTTGACCATTTCCAGATCCCTTGACGCAGGAACTTTCACGGGTGATGAGGGCAATCGTTTCAGGCTCACAAGCTTGCTCGTCACGCTGGTGGGAATCTTCCTAGCCGCCACGATTATTGGCTTAATCTCTGCAGGAATCGACAGCCAAATTGAATCGTTACGTCGAGGAAAGTCACTCGTTGCTGAAACGGGGCATTCGCTGATTATTGGTCGCAGCGAAGAATTGATTGCAATCATTTCCGAACTCATTGAAGCCAACGTGAGCGAACGAGGGAAAGCAATTGCGATCCTGACACCGGATGATCCAGTCGAAGTTAACGACGATATTCGAAGTGCCATAACTGATTTCAAAACCTCCAAAGTCGTGGTTCGCACGGGGAAAGCGACGAGAGTTAACGACCTCGCTCAGTTAAACCCTGCCAGTGCGCGCTCCATCATTGTGTTGCGCGGAAATGGTGAATCTGACGCACATGTGGTCAAGGTCGTGCTTGCACTTGCGCAGTTACTATCAAGTGACTCAACTACGCCGATTGTTGTTCAGGTGGAAGATGCGGATACCGCAGAGGCGTTGCGTGAAGCAATTGACCTCAACGTACTCACGGTGATTCCGCGCGAGATTATCGCTCGCATTAGTGCTCAAGTATCGCGATCGACTGGTCTAGGGGTGATCTACCAGGAATTCCTTGATTTCCAAGGTGATGAAATCTATTTCACTGATGTGACGAATAATTTCGTTGGCCTGACCTATGGAGATTTACTTTTGTCGAGTACTTCGGCGACGATTATTGGAATACACAGCCAGATCGACGGAGTAATGCTCAATCCTGAGTCGTCGAGAGTCCTGGTATCAGGTGATCGGGCTATCGGAATTTCCGAGGATGATTCAACATTCATTCTCGATCGGCCACCTGTCAATGCATTTGTAAAATCGTCAGCGGTACTCGCGCCAGTAGTTAAGCAACAAGAGCGCACCCTCATCGTTGGATGGAGTGACCTCACCCCGCTCATCGCTGACGAGATTGAATCGCATGTTGCGCAGAATTCACAGCTGCATATATTGATCGACGGTAATCATCACGACCTTGAAGAAGTAGCGTCTTCAATGACGCTAGAGAACCAGTCCGTTGTTGTCCACACAGGAAATGCAATCAGCAAGAAGGACCTACACCAGGTGATGGAGTCTGGACCCTTTGACCACATTTTGTTGCTATCTGAACGAAGTGATTTTGAAGCCGAAGAAGCAGACTCCCGGACTCTTCTTTCGCTCATGCAGCTTCGGGGGATTACGGCGGGGACATCAAATGCTGAAAACATTACGGCCGAATTGATGGACCCAAGTCACGTTGACTTAGGTGGAAGACAAAGTAGCCATGACTTCATCGTGAGCCAGCAATTAATCAGCTTGCTCATGGCTCAGCTCAGTGAGAGTCCGCACCTATTTGAGGTGTTCTCAGAGCTCTTCAACTCTGGGGGAGTCGTGGTAGCAGTGCACCCAGTAGAGAGATATGTGGCACCAGGGGCCCTCTCATTTGATCAGGTGATTGAGGCTTGCCGTGAATTCAATGTGACACCTATTGGCTACCGCGCCCGCCGAGCAATGGATGATCCGCTGGCGCTTAATGGTGGGATTCGCATTAACCCGCCTAAGAATGTCACGGTTGATTTTCAGGTTGGCGATGCGCTCGTGGTGATTTCGCATAATTGAGTTATTTGCAAAATTTGGCCACTACTATTTGCTGGCATGGAAAGCTTCTTGGCGTTGCCCACTTGGGTGATCATCGGTATTTGTGTCGTCATTCCTGTCGTCATCTGTTTGGTGATCGTGCCGTTGGTGATCAGTGGAAAGTACGCCACTCAGTCTGAGGACGATACGGTCATCGGACCGTCTGCTGCTTTTCTTGGGACGGCATTCACCTTGCTGCTCGCGTTCGTCATTGTGAATGTCTGGACAGCTGAATCTGCACGCGAAGAAGCCTTGTTCCGGGAATTTTCACAAGTAGAAGACGTCATGCTTGAGGTGTCGGTGATTGATCCTGCAATGAAGCAGGAATTCCATGATTCCCTTCAGGTGTACATTGACAGTCTCATCGCTAAAGAAATAGACGAGGCAGCACCTGCGGGTGGTGCTCCAGAAACCAACGCTGCCTTTAACGATTTCCTCAAAGTGGCCGACAAGAGC
>CANFTO010000052.1 GCA_947449945.1 Actinomycetota bacterium
CGGCTGGTTTGGCTTTGGTCTATTCCATGGCCCGCAAACTCAAGGGCGATTTGTTCCCGTGAATGAAAGTGACTTCGTGTTTACCGTTGCGGGCGAGGAACTCGGCTTCATCGGTGCGGGCATTCTCATATTGCTGCTGGGCATTGTTTTGTGGCGAGCAGTAATGATCGCGATGAAGGCCGACGACATGTACGGCCGCTTAGTGGCTACCGGCATCGTCGCGTGGCTGGCGTTCCAGATGTTTGAAAATGTCGGTATGACCCTTGGAATCATGCCGATCACTGGCGTTCCGCTGCCCTTTGTTTCGGCCGGAGGCACGTCGATGATGGCTACCTGGATAGCCATTGGGCTTTTGGAGAACATCCGTCTCCATAGCCAGCAGCAATTGCCTTAGCGAAAAGGCAAGTAGACTTCCCAAGTGACTGTTATGGATTCGCGTGTTAAAGGTGCCTCGATCTTCAATGAGATTGAAGCGCTCCTACCTATGGTCTCCAAGCCAATTCAGTATGTTGGCGGCGAACTCAACGCGGTAGTCAAGCCGTGGGAATCAACGGACGTGCGCTGGGCGATCATGTATCCAGACGCCTATGAAGTGGGTGCGCCTAATCAAGGTGTCCAGATCCTCTATGAAGTGATTAACGAACTTCCCAATGCATTAGCTGAACGCACGTACTCCATCTGGCCGGATCTTGAAAAGCTCATGCGCGAAGCAGGGGTTCCACAGTTCACTGTTGATGCACATCGTTCCGTCGGCGATTTTGATCTTTTCGGACTTTCATTTTCAACTGAGCTCGGCTACACCAACATGCTCACCGCAATCGATCTTGCGGGCATCCCTGTGTATGCCAAAAATCGCACCATTGATCACCCGGTCGTGATTGCGGGCGGTCACGCAGCCTTCAATCCAGAACCCATTGCAGATTTTATTGATGCTGCAGTGATTGGTGATGGCGAAGAAGCTGTGCTCAAACTTACTGAGTTGGTGCAGCAGTGGAAGAACGATGGCCAACCTGGTGGACGCGACGGTTTGTTGCTTTCGATTGCGACTTCTGGTGTTGCATATGTTCCAAAGTTTTATGACGTTTCTTATTTGCCAGATGGTCGAATTCAACGTGTAGTGCCCACGAATCCTGATGTGCCGTGGCGTGTTGCAAAGCACACGCTCATGGATCTTGACGCTTGGCCTTACCCAAAGGCACCGCTCGTTCCGTTGGCTGAAACCGTGCATGAGCGCATGAGCGTGGAAATCTTCCGTGGATGTACTCGCGGATGTCGCTTCTGTCAGGCAGGCATGATCACGCGCCCTGTGCGCGAACGCAGTATTTCAACCGTTGCCGAAATGATCGATAACGGTTTGTGTAAAACCGGTTATCAAGAAATTGGTTTGCTTTCGCTTTCAAGTGCAGACCACTCTGAAATTGCGGAGATGTCTAAGGCACTGGCTGATCGTTATGAGGGTGATCAGACCTCACTTTCATTGCCAAGCACACGGGTTGATGCGTTCAACATTGATCTCGCGAATGAACTTTCACGTAATGGTCGCCGTAGTGGCCTCACGTTCGCGCCTGAAGGTGGCAGTGAGCGCATGCGTAACGTCATTAACAAGCAGGTCACAGAAGAAGATCTCATTCGCACGGTTTCGACCGCATACGGGGCTGGCTGGCGTCAGGTGAAGTTGTACTTCATGTGCGGCCTACCAACAGAAACAGATGAAGACGTTCTGCAGATCGCAGCACTTGCTCGTGAGGTGATTCGTGCGGGCCGCGAAGCAGCCGGAACGAAGGATATTCGCTGCACAATTTCAATTGGTGGCTTTATTCCAAAGCCACATACGCCATTCCAATGGGCTGCACAACTTGATCATGAAACCACCGATGCGCGCTTGCGTAAATTGAAAGAAGCAATTCGCGCTGACAAGCAATTCGGCAAAGCAATTGGCATGCGCTACCACGATGGAAAGCCTGGCATTGTTGAAGGTCTGCTGTCTCGTGGTGATCGTCGCGTTGGCAAAGTCATTCATCAAGCGTGGCTGGATGGGGCTCGCTTTGATGGCTGGAGTGAGCACTTCTCATATGAGCGTTGGATGAGTGCTGCAGAAGTTGCACTTGCAGACGAGAGTGTTGATGTGGATTGGTACACGACTCGCGAACGCCAACAAACTGAAGTGTTGCCATGGGATCACATTGATTCAGGTCTTGATTCAGAATGGCTTTGGGAAGACTGGCAAGCAGCAATTGCTGAAACTGGTGTGGGAGATTGCCGCTGGACTCCGTGTACGGATTGTGGAGTGTGCGATCAGATGGGGACTGACATTCAAGTTGGTCCAACGGGAATTACTGAACTGCCTATGCCTATCGTGCGGCCGAGTGTGGTGAACTAAGTGGCACGTACGGCACCGGTGCGTGACTTCGCGCCAACAGTTCAAAAGTTGCGCTTGAAATACGCCAAGCGCGGCCGTTTACGTTTTTCGTCACATCGCGATTTTCAGCGTGCTTTCGAACGGGCGTTGCGTCGAGCAAATGTGCCCATTGCTTTTAGTACGGGATTTTCTCCTCACCCAAAGGTTTCGTATAACAACGCAGCTCCTACAGGCACCGCAAGTGAGGCTGAGTACATCGAGATCGGCGTGACGGTTGAGTGTGATCCAGACCGGATCCGTCTGGCCCTTGATGAAGCCTTGCCTCCGGGTCTGGACATCGTCGATGCCGTGGTCTCAAACACGCCCGACTTTGCAGCCCGCTTAGAGGCCAGCCAGTGGCGCCTGGAATTCCCTGGGGTGGCTCATGCAGAGCTCTCCACGGTGGTCGAACAGTTCATGGATCAGGCAGAAGTGCTCGTAGAACGCCTCATGAAGACCGGAATCCGCACCTTTGATGCCCGCTCGGCTGTCGTCTTCGCCGAAGTTCTGGATGAAGCGGCGACCCCAGGCGATCCAGAGTGTGCGATACTCGCTCTGGTTGTTCGGCATAGCACTCCCGCTGTACGACCTGACGATGTTCTTGCCGCGCTGCGGCGAGTGGCTGACCTCGTGCCGCCCACCCCTGTAAGGGTGACTCGGCTGGCGCAGGGACCACTTGCCCCCGATGGCCAAGGCGTAGGAGACCCCTTCGCCCTTGACCGCGGTTAGCGAGAGACAAGAGCCCCATGGCTTTGTGTGTCGCCCTCGGGTGGACACACCTGATTGGCGAATTTCATTTGCCACCGAAGGAGACTCGACCCAATGGTCGACAACGAAAACCCCATTTCCACTGAATCAGACACCCCTGCTCCACGTACCCGTCGCCGCGCAGCCAGTCGCCCAGCCGGTCCACCGGTAGAGGTTGAGGGCGCCGTTGACCACGCTGCTGAGCAGGCACCGGCCAAAGCACCTGCGAAAAAGGCAGCACGTGCTCCTCGCAAGACCAAGGCGCAAGCCGCTGAGGTAGCTGTTGAGCAAGTCGCGCAGGAGGCGCCTGCGAAGGCGCCCAAGGGCGGCCGCGCACCAATTGCCGCTGCCTTTGTTGCTCCCGTCTTTATTGCCCCTGAGCCAGTTGCCTCAGAAGAGGGCGAAAAGCCAAAGAAGTCTTCAAATAACCGTCGGGGTAAGGCCAAGCCGGCTGAAGACATTTCTGAAGAGGCCACTGAATCAGTTGCAGTTGAGGGTGAATCAACTGACGAGTCCAACGCCGATGGCGAAGAACTTGGTCAAGATGGTCAACCACGTCGTCGTCGCCGTCGCGGTGGCCGTGGTCGCCGTAAGCGCACGGGCGAAGGCAATGAAGAGTCAACTGATGATTCAGATGCATCAGAAGATTCCGGCGCAGAGTCGGAAGAAGATCCCGATGCAGTTGACGGTGAAACGGAAGAGCAGGCGGCCTCTCGCCGTCGCCGTCGTCGTCGCCGTCGCGGAAATGATGATCTTGAGCCATCGCCTGATGATCCACCAAACACTGTGGTCAAGGTTCGTGAACCACGTGCCAAGGGTGACGATGTTTCATCCATGCGTGGATCAACGCGCCTGGAAGCAAAGAAGCAGCGTCGTCGTGAAGGTCGCGAAGCTGGACGCCGTCGTCCACCAATTTTGACTGAGTCTGAATTCCTCGCTCGTCGCGAAGCAGTAAATCGTGTGATGGTTGTTCGTCAAAATGGCGACCGCACACAGATTGCAGTGCTTGAAGATGGCGTGCTTGTCGAGCATTACGTCACGCTTGGTTCGTCAGGTTCGCTCGTAGGAAACGTGTATTTGGGTCGCGTGCAAAACGTGCTGCCAAGTATGGAAGCGGCATTCGTTGACATTGGTCGCGGTCGCAACGCGGTGTTGTACGCAGGTGAAGTGAACTGGGACGCAGCTGGCCTTGAAGGTCAACCAAAGCGCATTGAGCTTGCCATGAAGTCAGGCGATCCGGTGCTCGTGCAGGTCACGAAGGATCCCGTTGGTCAAAAGGGCGCGCGTCTGACAAGTCAGGTTTCATTGCCTGGTCGTTTCTTGGTGTACGTGCCAGACGGTTCAATGACCGGCATTAGTCGCAAGCTTCCTGACACTGAGCGTTCACGCCTCAAGAGCATCTTGAAGCGTGTTATGCCAGAAGAAGCTGGCGTGATTGTACGCACAGCCGCAGAAGGTGCACCTGAAGAAGCGCTTGTGCAAGATGTTGAGCGGTTGAAGGCTCAATGGGCTGACATCAGTACCCGTGTTGAAAACGCAACACCACCAACCTTGCTGTACGGCGAACCTGATCTTGCGATCAAGGTTGTGCGTGACATCTTCAATGAAGATGTCAACAAAATGGTGGTTGCTGGCGGTGATGCTTGGGCGACCTTGCAGGAATACGTCACTGCAGTTGCACCCGATCTTGCTGATCGCCTTGAACATCACGTTGGTAACTCCGATGTATTCGCTGAGTACCGCATCGATGAACAACTCGCAAAAGCACTCGATCGCAAGGTCTGGTTGCCTTCTGGTGGCTCACTTGTCATTGACCGCACTGAAGCGATGACCGTGGTTGACGTCAACACCGGCAAGTTCACTGGTCAAGGTGGCAACCTCGAACAAACTGTGACGAGCAATAACCTTGAAGCTGCTGAAGAAATTGTTCGCCAGCTGCGCCTTCGTGATATCGGCGGCATCATCGTTGTTGACTTCATCGACATGGTGTTGGAGAGCAACCGAGATTTGGTTCTTCGTCGCCTCGTTGAATGTTTGGGTCGTGATCGCACTAAGCATCAGGTCGCTGAAGTAACCAGCCTTGGTTTGGTTCAGATGACTCGTAAGCGCATTGGTTCAGGTTTGATTGAATCCTTCTCCACCAACTGCGAAACGTGCAATGGCCGCGGTATCAAGGTGAACTTGCATGAGCATGATCACGTTGAATCACCAAAGAGTCGCCGCCCTGCAAACGCTGTTGATCCTGCAGATGTTGCTGCGCGTATCGTGGTTCCCATGGAACCTGAAGAAGACGTAGCAATGGAAGCAATCGAAGCGATCAAGGCTGAAGCGCATGCTGAAGCAGCAGCAGATGAAGCGGCTTATGAAGAAGTTGCGCATGCCGTTGCTGTAGATAGTGATTCCGCGGACGCGTAATGACTTCGACTGAACGCGAACTCCTTGTTGACAATGTCAATGGAGTTCGCGTTTTGTCATTGAATAGACCTGAACGACTCAATGCGTTTACTGCGCAGGCGTATTTCGGACTTGCAACAGCACTCGATGAAGCTGCCGCCGATGAGAATGTTGAAGTGGTGCTTCTCAAGGGTGAAGGTCGCGCATATTGCGCAGGTGTTGACCTCTTTGCTTTGGGTGAAACCGACAGTGATGAGTTCAGCCTTGGAATTAAGACTGTGGTGCTGGCACTCGCAAACTTCCCCAAGCCAATCGTCGCGGCGGTTCACGGTGCAGTCGTGGGTTTCGGCGCCACGATGCTGTTGCACGTTGACATCGTGCTCACAGCCGATGACGCCCGTTGGCGCTTTCCATTCACCGAGTTGGGCACTGGGCCAGAGGCTGGCAGTTCCTTCATGCTGCCCAAGATCGTGGGGGAGCGTCGGGCAACTGAGCTCTTGATGACCTCCCGCTGGGTCAGTGGCCAGGAGGCCGCTGAACTGGGTTTGGCCACCGATGCCGTGCCAGCAGATCAGGTCCATCAGATGGGCCTCCTTGTGGCGCAGAAGCTCACCAGCCTCAAAGGAGCGGCCATAGTTGAGACCAAAGCCCTTATGCGCCGGGGTTGGGGCCAGGAAATCGCTGAAGCCATCGATCGGGAGACTCACATTGCCGGGGAGATAGGTCGCAAACTCGGTGGCGGCGGCTTTGCCTGGAGCGCCAGCTAGGGGTCAGTTTGACCCATTGAGTGCCTCTTGCGTACTCTTAGGACCCGGACATTTGTGTCCGCGTGTGTTTCAGGTTCGAAACCGCAGAATTACGAGGTAGGAGTACGTGGTGTACGCGATTGTGCGCGCTGGCGGCCGTCAGGAAAAGGTCGCAGTTGGCGACGTTGTAGTGCTGGACCGGGTAGCCGGAGCTCCAGGCACCTCTGTTGCATTGCCTTGCTTGCTTATGGTTGATGGCACTTCGGTGACCACTGATTCCGCAGCTCTTGCCAAGATCAAGGTTTCGGCCGAGATCATTGAGCACAAGCGCGGGCCAAAGATTGACATTTTGAAGTACAAGAACAAGACCGGTTACCGCCGTCGTCAGGGCCACCGTCAGGAGCTCACTGCCGTCAAGGTCACCGAAATCGCGACCGGGAAGTAGTGAACTTAAATGGCATCCAAAAAGGGCGTATCCAGTACCCGTAACGGCCGCGACTCCAACTCACAGCGTCTTGGTGTCAAGCGCTTTGGTGGGCAAGAAGTCAACGCAGGCGAGATCATCGTTCGTCAGCGCGGCACCCACTTCCACCCGGGCAACAATGTTGGCCGCGGCAAGGACGACACGTTGTTTGCACTTTCAGCAGGCCGCGTTGAGTTCGGTTCACATCGCGGACGCCGCGTCGTGAACATCCTGCAAGCGCAGTAGCTTCGCACTTCGCGCAGTAACAATCTTCGAACGAGGCGAGCTACGGCTCGCCTCGTTTGTCTTTGGCCCACCGGGTCACATACGTAAGGATCAGTTATGACCACCTTCGTCGATCGCGTGCAGTTGTACGCGCAGGCGGGCGATGGTGGCAATGGCTGCGCATCGATTCTGCGTGAAAAGTTCAAGCCGCTAGGCGGCCCAGATGGCGGTAACGGTGGCAAGGGTGGCGACATCATTCTTGAAGTCGACCCACAAGTCACCACGCTTCTTGAGTTCCATCACCGCCCACATCAAAAAGCCACAAACGGCAAGCCAGGCGCAGGCAATAACCGCCATGGCGCACAGGGCAAAGACGTCGTCCTGAAAGTTCCATCAGGCACAGTTGTCACTACCCAAAGCGGCATGATTCTTGCTGACCTCGTGGGTGCAGGAATGTCGTATGTGTTGGCTCAGGGTGGCCGTGGTGGCCTTGGTAACGCAGCGTTGGCCAGCCCTCGTCGTAAAGCTCCTGGCTTTGCATTGATTGGCGAACCTGGCGATAACCGCGATGTTGTTCTTGAGCTCAAAACTGTCGCTGACGTAGCCCTTGTTGGTTTCCCAAGTGCTGGTAAGTCCAGCATGATCGCAGCGCTGAGTGCTGCACGTCCAAAGATTGCTGACTACCCATTCACCACATTGGTGCCAAACCTTGGAGTGGTCACCGCTGGCGACACCATTTTCACCGTTGCTGACGTCCCAGGTTTGATCCCAGGTGCAAGCCAGGGCAAGGGACTTGGTCTTGAATTTCTGCGTCACGTTGAACGTTGCAGCGTGCTGGTGCACGTACTGGATGCAGCAACCTTGGAGCCAGGCCGCGATCCACTTGACGATCTTGATGCCATCGAAAACGAACTAGCACTGTATGGCGGCCTCGCTGATCGCCCACGCATCGTGGCAATCAACAAGATCGATATCCCTGACGGCCGCACAATGGCTGAACTTGTTCGCCCAAGCTTGGTTGGTCGCGGTTATCAGGTCTACGAAGTTTCCGCTGCGACCCATGAAGGTCTGCGTGAATTGACCTACGCAATGGCAGCGCTAGTTGCCAAGGCCCGTGCAGCAGTGGTGCACGAAATTGCTCCACGTATTGTGATCTCACCACGCGCAGTGAACGAAGAAGAGTTCACCGTGGTGCAAGAGATCGATGGTTTCCGGGTTCGTGGTGCGCGCCCTGAGCGTTGGGTTCGCCAAACTGACTTCAGTAATGATGAGGCAGTGGGCTATTTGGGTGATCGTCTGGCACGTTTGGGAGTTGAAGCCGAGCTCATTGAGCAGGGCGCAAAGCCTGGTACGGCCGTGATGATCGGCTCTGAAGAGAATGCTGTTGTGTTCGATTGGCACCCATCAATCCAGGCCAATACTCGATCTGAAGCTTCGCCACGTGGCACCGATGTGCGTGTACATCTGGGCGAACGTCAACGTAATGAGGACAATAGCGTTTATGACGACTGAGGTACGAGGTGCGATTGCGTCTGCATCGCGCATTGTCGTCAAGGTGGGTTCATCATCACTGACCCGCCGAGATGGTGGCATCAACGAAGAGGCCATAACCAATCTCGTTGCTCAATTGGCTAAGCGTCGATCCCGTGGTCATCAAGTTGTTCTCGTATCTAGCGGTTCAATCGCTGCGGGGTTTCCGGTACTTGGATTAACAGCTCGGCCTCGCGATCTGGCAACGCAACAGGCATCTGCCAGTGTGGGTCAGGGCATGCTCATTGCCCAATACTCAACTGCCTTTGCGGAATTTGGTCTCACTGTGGGTCAGGTGTTGCTGACTGCCGAAGATGTCACGCGTCGCGCACACTACGGCAATGCTCAGCGCACGCTGTTCCGCTTACTTGAACTTGGTGTCGTGCCAATCGTCAATGAAAATGACACTGTCGCAACGGAAGAAATTCGAGTGGGGGATAACGATCGCCTCGCAGCTCTTGTTGCGCACGTTGTTCAGGCTGATGCGCTTGTGCTCCTTTCAGATGTTGATGGTTTGTATGACGGTCCACCTTCGCGAGGTGGAGCGAAACTGATTTCATCGGTGAAGTCATCTGCTGACCTTCAAAGTCTCACCATCGGCGGTGCGGGTGATGCAGGTATTGGATCTGGTGGAATGTCCTCAAAGGTGGAGGCAGCCAATATTGCTACCTCGGCCGGGATCCCAGTGCTCCTGACTTCCGCAGCACTTGTTGAACAAGCATTGGGTGATGCCCAAGTAGGAACTGCATTCGCCCCAACGGGTGAGCGCTCATCTACTCGCTTGTTGTGGCTGCAGCACGCCACCACTGGCACTGGGCGACTTCATCTTGATGCGGGAGCTGCTCGCGCTATTACTGAGCGGGGCTCATCATTATTACCTGCTGGTATCACCGCAGTAGAGGGCGATTTCTCGGCGGGTGATCCAGTTGATCTCGTCGATCATGAAGGCAATGCCGTTGCTCGGGGCCTGGTCAATTTTGATTCCGCAGAAATTCCTCCCCTTTTGGGTCGCTCCACCAAGGAATTGGCTGCAGAGCTTGGGCCTGCATATGAGCGTGAGGTAGTCCACCGCGACGATCTTGTGTTGCTGCGCAATTAGGCTTGGTCTATGACTGACGAACGCGAACAAGTACTCGAGGTTGCTCGCCGTGGGCGAGCAGTAGCCAATGCAGTTCGCCAACTGACGCGCCATGAAAAAGATGCTGCGATCCTGGCTATCGCAGATGCACTGGATGCGCGCACGCCGGAGATTGTCGCGGCTAATGACATTGACGTTGCTCGCGCCAAAGATGCCGGAACCCCTGAGGGCATTATCGATCGTTTGACGTTGAATCACAGTCGCGTTGCTGCAATTGCTGATGCGCTTCGTGACGTTGCGGCACTTCCAGATCCGTGCGGTGAAGTAGTGCGCGGCTACACCTTGCCAAATGGCTTACAGATTCGTCAGGTCCGCGTACCGATGGGTGTTGTCGGAATGATTTATGAAGCTCGCCCGAACGTCACCGTCGATGCAGCTGGCTTGTGTTTGAAGAGTGGCAACGTTGCACTGCTACGTGGATCATCGTCTGCAGCAACTACCAACGCTGCCCTTGTTGAAATTATGCGTGACGCAATTGTTGAGCGGGGTATCCCAGCAGATGCGATTCAGCTCGTGCCTGGTCTCACTCATGAATCAACGAAGCATTTGATGACTGCTCGAGGATTAGTCGACGTTTTAATTCCTCGCGGCGGCGCTGCGCTGATCAATAACGTTGTAGAAAACTCAACAGTGCCTGTGATTGAAACTGGTGTTGGCAACTGCCACGTTTACATTGACAAAGATGCTGACATCCAAAAGGCAATCAACATCATTGTGAATAGCAAGGTGCAGCGTCCAAGTGTGTGTAACGCTGCAGAGACACTTCTTGTACACAAAGACATCGCTGACACGTTCTTGCCGCTTGCTGCTGCAGTGCTTCATCAAAATGGTGTCACCTTGCACGCTGACCAGCGTGCATATGACCTCACAATTGGTACCGGCATCCCCGTTGAACACGTCACAGACGAAGACTGGGCAGCTGAGTACCTGACCTTGGATTTGGCTGCAGGCGTGGTGGATTCCATTGACGAGGCGATTGCCCATATTCAGCGCTGGAGTTCAGGTCACACCGAATCCATCGTCACCGATAGTCAGTCGTCTGCGACCAAGTTTGTGGCCGGTATCGATTCGGCTGCGGTCATGATCAATGCTTCCACTCGCTTCACCGATGGTGGGGAATTTGGGTTTGGGGCCGAAATTGGCATCTCTACCCAGAAATTGCACGCTCGAGGCCCCATGGGATTGGCCGAATTGACCACAACCACCTACGTCGTGACAGGCGACGGACACATCCGCGGCTAAGGGCCGCTAAAGTGGGGCTGCTAGTAATCCACGGAAGGAATGTGTCATGGGTATCGTCACCGCCGCTGAGGCTGTTGTTTCTGAGGGTCCTCAGGTTTCTTCCTACTTCTTTGGCTTGTTCACCTTCGTAGCTCTCGGTGCCCTGCTTGTGGTCACGATGATGCTCAAGGTTGACAACTAAGCACCCATGACTTCCCGGCGCCTCGGCGTCTTCGGCGGCACCTTCGACCCGATTCACTCCGGTCACCTCATTGCTGCCGCATCCGTGCGCAACGCCTTGGAACTTGAACAGGTCATCTTCGTGGCAACTGGGCATTCCTGGCACAAGATTCCCGGCCCACTGGCTCCCTCAATGGATCGATTAGCCATGGTGGATTTGGCTTTGGTTGACTACGAGAACTTCACTTCGTCTGATGTGGACATTAATCGGCTAGGACCGACGTACACGATCGACACGTTGACAGATCTGCAAGCGCAATACGGGCAGGATTTTCCTGACGACGAATTCACTTGGTTCTTCATTACAGGCGCAGATGCTCTGGCTGAGTTCCCCAGTTGGAAAGATCCTGAGGAAATTCTTATTCGTGCTCAAATGGTTGGTGTGAGTCGACCGGGCTTCACAGTTGCGCCTGGTCCATTGTTAACCGGACATTCCATTGTGATTGAAGCGCCCACTCCCGATATTTCATCGAGCGAAATTCGCCAACGCGTACGCGAGGGCCGAACCCTTGAGGGCCTCCTGCCGATCGTGGTTGCGCAATATATTGAAGAGCACGGTCTCTATCGCGACACTCCTACGGGAATGTGATGCCTCAACATCAATCACATACTCGCCGCTGGATCATTTTGTTGGTAGTGGTCGCGATTGTTGCCGCAGGCGCAGTGTTGTCGGCAGTGCTTGGTAATACAGGAACGCCAGTAGGAAAGCCCACGGCGATCCCTGAGCCTTCGGCAACGACGCCGGCAATAAAACCAGTTGCTAAAACGCAAAAAACTTTGCTCGTACAAGTGCGTGATGACGAACGGCACGTTATTTATTCAGGCTTGTTTGCTACAAGCTTTGGGAATAACAACGGCTCTCGCATGCATTTGCCTGCTGGACTGCTCGTTCCCATTCCAGCATGGGTCCCTTTGCGACTCACCGGCGATGCCAATGACACGTTGCAAAGTCAACATGCCATTGAAGAATTGCTTGGCGTTGACGTGGATATTTCATTAGTGCTCGATCGACTTGCCCTGTCTGGTTTATATGACGCAACGCTGGTGCCGGCTGTTGCTCAAGAAGCAAAGGCATCATCGGATATTCATCAGTGGATCGTGAAAGCGTTGATCAATATGCCTGCGAAGCCAGCTGAC
>CANFTO010000053.1 GCA_947449945.1 Actinomycetota bacterium
GAGGACGATTTCATCCTCTGTACGAGGTTCTTTGCCGCGTTTATTCAGTGAGCGATCGCCAACAACTTCGCGAAGAGCTGAGGCCAAATCGCGTCGAGCTTGCGGGTTACGCGCAGAGAAGGATTTCGGAATGCGCAAACGACCAACAACCTCGAGATTGGCATTGACTTCGAGTGATGAAATTCTTCGGACCTGTCGGTCATTGGTCAGCACGAGTGGTCGAGGATCCGAATTATCTCCACCAAAACCCGTGTCCAACACCACAGCCGGGCCAGCGCGCTTTCCTGCCGGAATGATGATGACGTCTCCAGGTTTAAGGGCCCGCAAGGTGTCGGTTGCAAATTCACGACGTTGAGCGGCAGCTGTTCTTGTCACATCTTTTTCACGGCGAGAGATCTGTTCACGTAGGGATGAATACTCGATGAAATCACCGAGATGACATTCCATTGCATCGCGGTAGCCGGACAGACCCTCTTCAAGTTTGCGAATCTGCGTCGCTAAACCGACGACAGATCTGTCTGCCTGGAACTGCGCAAATGACGTTTCCAGCACCTCGCGCGCAGTGTGCCGACCAAGTCTGGCAACAAGATTTACTGCCATGTTGTACGACGGCGTGAAGGATGACCTCAATGGGTAGGTTCGTGTAGAGGCAAGCCCGGCTACTGCCCGTGGATCCAAGCCTTCTTGCCACAACACGACTCCGTGGCCTTCTACGTCAATACCGCGCCGCCCGGCTCGCCCAGTGAGTTGCGTGTACTCCCCTGGAGTGAGATCGACATGCGATTCCCCATTCCATTTCGAAAGCTTTTCAAGCACCACAGATTTTGCTGGCATGTTAATTCCCAATGCCAAAGTTTCAGTCGCGAAAACTACTTTGATGAGTCCACGTTGGAAAAGGTACTCAACAACTTCCTTGAAGATGGGCAACAACCCTGCATGGTGGGCAGCAATCCCGCGTTCAAGACCTTCCATCCAGTCATCAAAGCCAAGGGCCAAAAGATCCTCGTCAGGTAGATGACGGGTGGCCTCCAATGCATGCTGACGAACGTCAGTGCGCTCTTGTTTGCTGTTGAGCCTCAAGCCAGAATGCAGCACTTGTTGAACAGCGTCATTACATCCATTACGACTGAACAAAAAATAAATGGCGGGAAGAAGCTCTTCCTCGTCAAGTTTGCGGACGACATCCGATCGGTACGGTGTGAGGTGATTGCGACGGCGTGAATTGCGATCATCCCTCTGGTGTCGCCGAGTTGAATCCCGAGCCAATCGCTCCAATTCCGGATTAACAACCTGTTGATCATCATCGACGAAAAGGTCGTACAACCGGGGGCCGGCCATCACGTGCTGCCACAGCGGTACTGGACGGTGTTCTTCAACAATGATGTCAGTTTCACCTCGCACCGTGGCTAGCCAGGCTCCAAACTCTTCTGCATTACTCACGGTCGCCGATAAGGCAGCGATGCTTACACTTTCTGGCAGATGTATCATCACCTCTTCCCACACGGCACCACGGAAGCGATCGGCGAGGTAATGCACTTCATCCATCACGACATACGAAAGATCGTGCAAGGTGCTGGATTCCGCATACAACATATTTCGAAGTACTTCAGTGGTCATCACGACAACCTGGGCTTCACTGTTGATCGAAGTATCACCTGTGAGTAGCCCAATATTTTCCGAACCGAAGTGTCCTACGAGATCGTGATATTTCTGATTTGAGAGTGCCTTGATTGGAGTCGTGAAGAAACATTTACGACCGGCCTGAAGGGCTAGGAAGACGGCAAACTCTCCAACAACCGTTTTTCCTGAACCAGTGGGTGCAGCAACTAGAACGCTTTTGCCTTGCTCAAGTGATCGGCAGGCGCGTAACTGAAACTCATCGAGACCGAAAGAAAAGCTTTCAGCAAAAGCTTGAACATGAGGCGATTGGGCACGTTGACGCGACGCGGCGTAACGCTCCGCTGGACTACTCATCGTCTGTCAGAATTAACGGAGAGAGTTCGTCGTCATCCAGGGTTGAGTAATCCGGCTCGCCGCGACGCTTGCGTGCACGTCGTTTGTCATTGAGCATGGAGAAGATGATGGCAAACGTGACCAACAGCAAAATCGGTGTCGCCAACAACGTCATGTTGATGGGATCGCCAGTTGGTGTAGCCACCGCCGCGAAAATGAACACAACGAAAATTATCCAGCGCCACCAACTCAATAAACGTTTTCCGGTGAGGATGCCCGCCATATTCAGTGCAATAAGTACGAGGGGTGCTAGGAACCCAAGAGAGAACACCATGATCATGCGCATGAAGAACGACAGGTAGCGGTCTACAGACACAATGTTGGCAACACCATCAGGGGTGAAACCAAACAACAAATTCAGGCCCACCGGAAGAACGGAATACGCCATCCACACGCCAGCAGCAAACAGCGGCGTAGCAACCAATACGAAACCAAATCCCCAGCGACGTTCATGCCTGTGAAGGCCTGGCGTAATAAAGCGCCAAAGTTGATAAAGCCAGACTGGCGAGCTCAAGATGATGCCAGCTACAGCTGCGACCTGAAGTTGCAAAACAAAAGGATCAGCCACACCAGTCAAAGCCAGAGTAATTTCACGACCTTGTGCGCGAGCCGTAGTCACGACATCGTTGAACGGTGCACTAATCCAATCGAAGATCTGCGTGTAATAGACCCACCCGACAACCATGCCTATGGCTACAGCTACACCAGATTTGAGTAATCGGGATCGCAGCTCCCGTAAATGAGCATTCAGCGGCATTGCCGCGGAACGATCTGTTCCCGCCATACTGTGCGACTACTCGTCAGTCGACTTCTTGATTGGTTCATCCTGTGCTGTTGGATCGCTGTCAGTGAGGCCCTTAGTTTCAGCCTTAAAGATCCGAAGAGAACGACCAAGTCCACGAGCGGCGTCTGGAAGTCGCTTGGCCCCAAAGAGCAGAGCAATGATCAGGACGATGATCAGAATCTCGGGTGCACCGAAACTTTTCATAGCCAACTTTCCTTCGCTTGAACGTGACCTAAGAGTACGCCGAGAGTGCGTTCCTCGCTGCAGCGGCTACCTCGGTACTCACCGATGTCGGAGCAATCACCCGCATGGCTCCCCCAGCCGAGAGAACAATACGCACCAGCCAGTCAAGGTCTCGGTACGCAATTTCCCCATAGAACTTGCCATCTGGGCCCTGGGAGACGGCCTCGACTTGGACTAAATCCATGACCCAACGCGCTTGTTCTTGTATTTCCACTTCCGCAACCATGGAAATGGCTTCTGTCGTGGTCAGCGCAATCTCAGGTACTGACACTGATTCTCCCATAGTGGCCTCGAGAATTCGATCCAGCCGAAATGTACGTACAGCCTCCGCTTGAAGGCAATATGCCTCAAGGTATGTGAAACCTGAATCAACCCTTACTCCCATTGGTTGGACACTGCGTGCTGTTACTTCATCGTGTGTCCCGCTTGCATACACAAGCTCAATTAGAGCGGAGTCTTCAAGCGCTTGCTCAATAGTGATGAGCACTTGAGCTCGCACCCCGCTATCAATAAGAACCGCGCCCACGGCAGCCTGCTCAAGGTGCTGTTCCAGACGATGTATGAGGCCATAAAGCACGTCCCGATCGTGTGCGCCAGGGACTTGGGCGAGTAATCGCAGTGCGACCAACAGTGACATGACTTCATCCCCTGACAAACGCAGCGGTCGATCGAGAGTCTGGGGGTCGATCACGTGAATGCGACCATCGTCCCAAAATTGGATATCAACCAATTGATCAGGCATATGTCCGGGTAGACCGCAAACGACCAATAGCCATAGGTCCTTCTCACACTGATCAGCTGAGATCCCAAAATGATCTGCTGTCTCTTGAATCGTGACGCCGTCGTGTGTCATAAGCCAAGGAACCATGGTCATCAGCCGTGACAACCGAGGCCCCGACGTACTCACGAGAGACCTTCGTGTGAGTCAGCAATCGCTTTCAGCGCTGCCATTACTTTCTCGCGAATTTCCAAAGGTGCGATCACCTGCACACCAATCCCTGCAGCACAAATTTGAGAGACCAGTACTTCGTCAGTCACTGCACTCACTTTGAGTTCAACTTCTTCAAATGGTGATTCCTCACAATGATTTGCAACTCTCAATGCCGCACCATGTCCAGCCGCCACGATCACTCGAGCAGTGCTGTGTTGTTCGGGCGTTTCACCGCGAACGACATCAACTAAATTCAGTTCCTCTGGCCGCGATTTTTCAATTGATTGAGCGGTGATTGTTACCGCACCCTGAATACGTGAAATCCTAAATGTTCGCCGCGCAGCGCGATCGTGATCGTGTCCGATGAAATACCAAGCACCGTCATGGGCAATCACGCCCCATGGATCAACTGTTCGTTTTTCTGGCCGGGCATCATTTCGACCCTGATATGAAAATGTCACAACGACTTGTTCACGCAAGGCAGCCATCAGCGGCATAAGCGCTGCATCTGTTGCATTCATCCGCATGCGAGCCTGATGGAAAAGTTCTGGAGCATCACCGCTTATGGTTTCGATCTTGCGCAACGCATTTGTTGCAGATGCTTCCAGAATAGCTTCCTGGCTTACTGCCGCTGCCAATGCCAGAAGCGCTAATTCATCGGCATTGAAATCGAGATCCGATGTTGCGTTCTGGCGACGGATCAGATAGCCCTCGACCTCGCCATTGACATCCACAATGGTTTCCACGGGGATACCCATTCCCCGCAACTCATCTTTGTCACGCTCGAACATGCGTTCAAAAGCAGTATCTGACGCTTCAGGATCGTACCCCGCAACAAGCCGACGAATTTCTGCACGCGAAACAGCACGAGCTGCACCCATGAGACAGAACACCACATTGAGCAAACGCTCAGTGCGATCAATTCTGGCCAAGGTGATTAGCCGACGTTCAATAGATCAATGATGAATACCAAGGTACGACCTGCTAGACGATGACCACCTGATTCGCCATACGCAAGCGCGGGTGGAATCACAAGTTGGCGGCGTCCGCCGACCTTCATGCCGGGGATTCCTTCTTGCCACCCTGCAATTAATCCGTTAAGCGGGAAGGTGATGGACTCTCCACGATTCCACGAAGAATCGAATTCCTCTCCGTTCTCAAAATCCACACCGAGGTAATGCACTTCAACTCGTCCACCTGGAACCGCCTCAGCTCCTTCGCCAACGACGAGGTCAGTGATGACGAGCGTGGTTGGCGCTGGGCCTTCGATGAAATCAACTTCTGGCTTCTGTGACATATGAAAATCCTAGTTCTGTATTGAGACGAGTTGGACGACGAACGCAAGGGACTCATCAGGCAAAATATCTGGGGTCGGCGGATTAGGTCCATATGACTGACTTCCCGGCAAAATGAGCAATCTCTGCTCGCCAATTTTCATTCCTGGCATACCTACACCCCATCCAGGAATCAGGCTGTCCAGTCCATAGGTGATTGGTGCCCCATTAGCCCAAGAGGAATCAAATTGCTTCTGCGTGACCAATCCAACCCCGCAGTAATTGAAGGTCAACGTTTCAGTGCCCTTGATGGGGGCACCTTTACCTGCCTTCAAGGTTTTTGTCACAACCTCAGTAGCAGGGGCCAAAGCTGGTGCAACTGTGATCGTGGGTGTTTCACCCAACTCAACCGTCACTCCATCAAGGGTCATACCTTGGGCAGGTGCGCTCGCTGCGCTTGTCGGCGCGCCACCAACCACAGCACAGTCACTCGTGACGTAGGAACTACTACTAATCGCAGGAGCGTTCGTTGAGTTTGCGATTGGTTCCCCTAAGTCAGAACTCGAGCAGGCAGCTAACAAAACTACGGGGATGACGGCTAAGAGAATTCGGCGCATGAAAACAGCCTAAAGGGTGGAGTCGTAGATTTCTGGCACCTAGAGCTGTTCGATGAGTCGTTCTACCCGTTCATCAACTGCGGTGAAGGGGTCCTTACAGATCACTGACCGCTGGGTCTGGTCATTTAACTTCAGGTTCACCCAATCGACGGTGAAATCACGATGCTTGCCGGTAGCGGCACGAACGAAATCGCCACGCAATTTGGCCCTCGTCGTTTGCGGAGGAACTGATTTACCTTGAAAGACTTGAAGGTCTGAGGTTAATCGAGTTGCCATGCCTTTGCTCTCAAGCAGATAAAACAACCCTCGCTTTCGAGAAACATCATGATATGCAAGATCGAGCTGCGCGATACGTGGTGATGCAAGGTCAAGATTGTGCTTTGACATGTAGCGCTCGAGTAATTTCTTTTTGATGACCCAGTCGATGTCTTCATCAATAAGAGTCAAGTTGTTAGTTGCCAAGGCGGTGAGCCCCCGTTGCCAGAGCTCCAACACCTGGGCATGAATTGGGTCATCACGCAATCCCCGCTGATCTGCATATTCACTTATTCGTTCGAAATATTCCTGTTGAATTTCTAATGCTGTGAGCGTTCGTCCTGATGTGAGGCGAATCTTGGCTCCACCAGTGTGATCATGGCTAATCTCACGAATAGCGCGGATCGGGTTCTCCATCGTCATGTCTTTCATGACTCCCCCGCCCTCTAACATGCGAAGAAGAAGATCGACCATGCCCACCTTCAACATGATTGTGGTTTCGCTCATATTTGAGTCACCCACGATCACGTGCAAACGCCGATACAAATCCGCATCCGCATGCGGCTCATCACGCGTGTTAATAATCGGCCGAGATCGTGTGGTTGCGCTCGATGTGCCTTCCCAGATGTGATCTGCTCGTTGACTCATCGCATAGATTGCACCGCGAGGTGTTTGCAATACCTTGCCGGCGCCAGTGAGTAACTGACGAGTAATTAACATTGGTATCAGTCGCTCAGCTAATCTCGCAAAATCTCCATGTCGTTCAACTAAATAATTCTCGTGACAGCCATAACTGTTGCCACCTGTATCTGTGTTGTTCTTAAAAAGGTAAATCTCGCCCTGAATACCTTCAGCAGCTAGGCGTGCTTGACCATCTTCTACCAAACCCTCGAGTATGCGATCACCAGCTCGATCGTGAATAAGTAACTGCGTCAGACTGTCACACTCAGGCGTAGCGTATTCAGGGTGACTTCCCACGTCTAAATAGAGACGCGAACCATTTTGAAGGAAGACATTGCTACTGCGACCCCAAGAAACGACGCGTCGAAAAAGGTACCGAGCGACTTCATCTGGGCTCAACCGACGCTGACCTTGAAACGTGCAACTCACGCCATACTCGGTCTCTATCCCGAAAATTCGACGGTGCACAGGATGCAGACTAGGACAGAAGTTCGCTGAGTTTGCTCCCATTGATGCGCACGAATGTACGTCTAGGGCGATTGCGATCCAGAATAGCTACTTCTAGCTGGCTCGGTTCGATCGTTCGTGGGGTTTCGGCACCAAACTCACCTAAGAGGCTCACTGCAAGCGCAAGTGAGGATTCCAGATTCATTCCCTCATGCCAGCGCGTTGCAAGGGCTGTAGTCATTGCCTCTGCCTGGCCGCCCATCGCGACATAACCCTGTTCATCAGCTACTGATCCGTCGAACGTCAATCGATATAACTGATCCTCGGAAGATGTCTGACCCACTTCAGCTACAACAATTTCTACCTCAAATGGTTTAGGTTGATCAGTGAATATTGTTCCTAGTGTTTGTGCATAAGCATTCGCCAAACTACGTCCAGATACATCCAGTCGGTCGTATGCATATCCGCGCATATCAGCTAGCCGGACACCCGCAACCCTGAGGTTTTCGAACTCGTTGTACTTGCCCACTGCTGCGAATCCAATGCGATCATAGATTTCGCTGATTTTATGCAACGCACGTGAAGGATTCTCGGCTACGAACAGCACACCGTCGGTGTATTCAAGAACTATGACACTGCGACCACGGGCGATGCCCTTTCGAGCGTAATCAGCTTTATCTTTGATGAGTTGTTCAGGAGCCACGTAAAACGGTGTACTCATGACTGACCTTCCATCGTGACCAATGGTCCGTCCGGACGACGCTGCCGCGCATCCACTATTCCCTGCACAATCGGAGCCAGTTCTGTTTCGGTGAGAATTCGAACTCCATCATGGTCCGTAACCGTGACAACTGGATAAATTCCACGAGAGATATCAGGGCCTCCTGTCGCACTGTCATCATCGGCTGCGTCATACAACGCTTCCAGCGCGATGGTCACGGCCTGCCCAGCGGACATATCTTCTCGATACATCTTCTTCATGGAACCTCGGGCAAAAAATGAACCTGAACCAACCGCATGGTAATCATGTTCTTCATAGCGACCACCGGTGACATCGTAAGAAAAAATGCGTCCGCGTTCGCGAACCAGATCGAAACCGGCGTACATGGGAACCACCGCAAGACCTTGCATCGCCATTCCTAAATTTCCGCGAAGCAATGCTGAGAGACGATTTGCTTTGCCGTCCAAACTTAGTTGCACACCTTCAATTTTTTCGTAGTGTTCAAGTTCCACCTGAAACAGTCGCACAAGTTCAATTGCTAAGCCAGCCGTGCCCGCAATGCCAATCACGGAGTGATCGTCCGCGGGAAACACTTTCTCAATGTCACGCTGTGAAATGACGTTACCCATTGTTGCTCGGCGATCACCAGCCATCACCGCCCCGAAGGAACCACGAAGAGCCACAATTGTTGTGCCATGAGGTGCCATATGCGTGGTGTCTATGGATGCTTGAAGCAAACGCGCGGTTAACACATCAGGAGCGAGATCAGCCAAAAAATCAGCGAACGACGGTGAGCCATTACGCATGAACGCAGGCGGCAACATTCCGCCATGAGAACTCACTGCCCACCCTTTTGCACAAACGACTTAACGAACTGCTCGGCGTTTACTTCCAGCACATCGTCGATTTCATCGAGGAGAGCATCAACATCCGCATCGAGCGCAGCTTTGCGCTCCGCATCAGCAGATGCTCCTACACTCGCAGACTCTTCTAGAGCCTCGTGCGCAGGCTGACCACTCTTGCGTTCAACATTCTCTTGTCCTGGCATGAGATAAGGCTACCCGCGGCGCCCCTGTCAGGCACTTAACAGGGCTATGAGTTCGGCCGCGGTGTCTGCTTGGGCGAAGATTCCATCAACCAACTGCTTCGTGCCTCTCGTAGGTTCCAGGGTTGGCACCCGAGTAAGTGTTTCGCTTCCAGGAATATCAAAAACCAACGAATCCCATGAAGCTGCGGCTATTTCATTGGGAAATTTGCGCAGGCATTCACCTCGAAAATAGGCACGCGTGTCCTCGGGAGGCCTGATCCGCGCGTGCTCAATTTCCGTATCGGTGAACATGCGCCGTAACTGCCCACGGTGTTCAAGTCGCTGCGAAAGTCCCCGATCGTGTCGGATATCTGAATATTGCAGATCTATTACCTGTAACTGTGGTGACGTCCAATCCAAACCGTCACGAGACCGATAGGCCTCCATGAGCCGCAATTTGGCTACCCAGTCCAACACATCAGCGCAATCCATTGGGTCGCGATCAAGTCGATCAATAACATCGCCCCATTGCGCCAAAACATCTCGAGTTTCCGGGTCAATATCAGCGCCGTATTCAGCCTCGCAATACAAAGCCGCCCATTCCCACAGTTCCCGCTGGATTTCGATCGCGGTCCAGTGTCTATCCCCAGAAAGACCGATGCGCTGCTGTAGCGAAATATCGTGACTCACCGCATACATAGAGCGGATCGGTTCGGCTACAGATAAGTCTTTTCCTGACAGGAACCCGCTTTCCAACATGCTGAGCAACAATGCGGTCGTGCCCATTTTGAGATAGGTAGCCGTATCACTCATATTCGCGTCTCCCACGATTACATGCAATCGTCTAAAGCGCTCCGCGTCACAATGTGGTTCATCTCTGGTGTTGATAATTGGGCGCTTGAAGGTTGTCTCCAACCCAACCTCGGCCTCAAAGAAATCGGCACGCTGACTTAGCTGATAAGCCATTGTCTTTGATTCCTGACCTACACCAAGACGACCAGCACCAGTGAAAATTTGTCGGGTGATGAAAAAGGGTGTGAGCCAAGCAACGATCGAGGCGAAAGGTGTCGCCCGATCCATCAAATAATTTTCGTGTGTTCCGTACGAGGCACCTTTATTGTCGGTGTTGTTCTTGTACATCAGCACAGGAAGATCAACGCCATCTGTGGTTGTGTAGTTCGCCGCCTTCGCCATGACCAACATGCCGGCACGATCCCAAAGCGCTGCGTCACGCGGACCGGTCACTTCAGGAGAAGAATATTCAGGGTGTGCATGGTCCACATAGAAACGCGCGCCATTGGTCAAGATCACATTGGCCATCGTGATGTCATCGTCGGTGAGTTGCGTCGGGTCCGCGTCAGCTCGCGTCATATCGAAGCCTCGTGCATCACGTAGAGGTGATTCCTCGGCGTAATCCCATTTTGGATTGCGCTGGCGACCCATCACTTCATTGCGAGCATATGCGTTGACCAAACGCGTGGAGCTGGCCATTGCGTTCATGACGCGCACACCTGGCACACTGATCCCGTATTCAGTTTCAATGCCCATGATCCGTTTGACGGTCATCTATGCATCACTCCACACAACCATTACAAATATTGACCCGTGTTGGCAACGGTTGCGATCGATCGCCCAGCCTCATTGCCCTTAATGCCCTGGACTAACGTGCGAATGAACACGATGCGTTCACCCTTCTTGCCAGAGATACGGGCCCAGTCATCTGGATTCGTAGTGTTCGGTAGGTCTTCATTCTCGCGGAATTCTTCGAGTGCACCGTCGAGAAGATGCTCGATCCGGATGCCTTTCTCGCCTGTTTCCAAAAACGCCTTGATAGAAGCCTTCTTCGCGCGAGCAACGATGTTTTCAATCATGGCGCCAGAATTGAAATCTTTGAAGTACAAAATCTCCTTGTCGCCGCCTGCATAGGTAACCTCAAGAAAACGATTGTTCTCAGATTCGGCGTAGATCATTTCTACTGTGCGTTCAATCATTGATCGACAGGCAGCGTCGCGATCCCCTGCATGAGCGGCTACATCATCTGCGTGGATGGGAAGCTCCGGCACGAGGTACTTGCTGAAGATCTCTTGTGCTGCCTGAGCATCCGGGCGCGCAATTTTGATCTTTACATCGAGTCGACCTGGACGAAGAATTGCGGGATCGATCATGTCTTCGCGATTCGATGCGCCGATCACGATCACGTTCTCAAGACGCTCAACACCATCGATCTCGGCTAGCAACTGAGGAACGATGGTGTTCTCCACATCACTAGACACGCCAGATCCACGTGTGCGGAACAGTGAATCCATCTCATCAAAGAACACAATCACTGGCGTACCTTCGGAGGCTTTCTCGCGAGCACGCTGGAAGACCAATCTGATGTGGCGTTCAGTTTCACCCACGTACTTATTGAGTAACTCGGGACCCTTGATGTTGAGGAAGAACGAACGCCCTTCGTCCACTCCATTTCGCTCAGCAATTTTTTTGGCTAAGGAGTTCGCGACAGCCTTGGCGATGAGCGTTTTTCCACATCCGGGGGGGCCATACAACAGAATGCCTTTGGGCGGCATCAGCTGATGCTCGGTGTAGAGATCGGGATGTAGGAATGGAAGTTCAACAGCATCACGGATGGATTCAATCTGCTCGCCTAAACCACCGATGTCTTCATATTGAATATTTGGAACCTCTTCGAGGATTAATTCCTCGACCTCGGATTTGGCTACTTTTTCGGTCGCATAACCTGATCGAATATCCAGGAGCAGTGAGTCCCCTGATTTGAGTTTTGTGTCTTGCAGCGGCTGTGCAAGTCGGATCACACGTTCTTCATCTGAACGCCCAATGACCAAAGCACGCGTACCGTGATCCAGGATTTCCTTGAGCTGCACGATTTCGCCAACATCTTCAAAGTCACGAGACCCGATGATGGTCATCGCGTCACTCAACATAACTTCTTGACCGGGAACTAAGAGCCCAACATCTATCCCTGGCCCAATAGGAACCTGCATTTTGCGCCCTGATGACAACACTTCAGCGCTGTTGGCATCAATAGATTCCAAAAACGTTGCATACCCGGCTGGCGGAAGAGCTACTCGA
>CANFTO010000054.1 GCA_947449945.1 Actinomycetota bacterium
CGCTTCAGCACTGCAATGCGTTCGCTGGGTAGCCAGCGCTCAGGGGAAACCGTGGAAAATCGTCGTCCAGCTGCTCACCAGTACCGCCAATCAGCACATGAGCGGGCAGCGCAGCGTCGCACGATCGTTCTTGGTTCACTGGCTGGCTTGCTGGCGATCACCTTATTAATGGCAGTTGCTGGAGTTGTGCCAAGGATTCTTCCGATCCTCATGGCTGTTCTCGTGGCGGCTTTTGTTGCGGCCACCGCAATGACCGCATCACAGCGCACGTCGTCAAATACTTCACGCAGCTCAGCACGAAATGCATACGTTGAGCCAACCCGCACCCGCCGCCCAGTTGCGGCGCCAGTGGCTCCAGCGGCACCAGTTACTCCTGCAGTTGATGATGACTGGGAAAACTGGAATGCCTGGGATGAAGAGGAATCATGGGAAGCAGTTCCATCAACACTTCCTACCTACGTGAATTCACCGCGCGCTTCAGTGATTCCGCGACCAATTGATCGCAATCGCCCAAATGAATGGGATGGCGAAGCAATGGTGAATGCCGCGAACACGATGCGTCGTCGTGTTGACACCGCGAATGCTCCAGTTGTGGTGAGTCATCAAGACGAAACAGCGGAACTACCCGTTGTTCGTGTTGCAAACGGCTAAGTTCAGTCAGATCCAGGTCGGCATCCACATGCGCAGATTCCACTGTTCATAAGGAATCACCTCACCCGTCCATACGGGATAGAACCACCAAGCTGCAAGAATTACCGCAGCAACAAGCACACCAATCGCAATCGCCCCGCGCTTTCTACGCTCAGGGGTCCCATCCATTGGCCCAAGTAAAGCGGCCGCAGACATAGCGAGTGCAATTGCGAGAAATGGCATGAAAACGACCGTGTAAAACGTAAAGATCGTGCGATTCAAATACAGCATCCAAGGCAACCAACCCGCTGCGATACCAACTAACACCGCAGCTGAACGCCAATCGCGTTTACCTAGCCAACGCCACACTTGGTAAACTACAGCGAGTATTCCCGCCCACCAAATAATTGGATTACCGAGAGCTAAAACTTCCGAAGAGCAGTAGTCAACCTCGCAGCCCTTGCTGTGATCCTTGATATCAGCCCAGTAGAAGGATGTCGGGCGCGCTTGCAATGGCCACGACCATGGATTGCTGGCATACGCATGTTCAGTGGTCAAACCAACATGGAAATTCCACATTTCTGAGTGATAGTGAAGAAGGGAGCTCAATGCAGCAATAACTCCGGTACCCATTGCCCAGTTGCGGTCCCAGCCTTCGTCGCTGAGGAACCAACCTGTCCACGTCGCAACATAAGTAACAAACATGATCGCGAAACTGATGGCAACAGTTGATGGGGCTGAGCGCAGGAGAGTTGCGCGCCAAGGTCGTTCAACACCAATGACTTTTCGCGTAGATACGTCCCATACCAAAGACATCGCAATAAATGCCAGAGCAAAATAAATACCAGACCATTTCACTCCACAGGCAAGACCAAGACTGAGTGCTGCTGCCCAACGCATTGGTCGCATACCAAACGTGGGGCCCCACAAAGTTGCGGTGCGTGCGATGCCATGTTCTTGAATCTGTGTGGCCATACGTTGGCGCAATTGATCGCGATCAAGGAGATAAAAGCCGAATGCAACGAGTACGAAGAAACCAAGAATGATGTCGAGAAGTCCGGTGCGACTCATCACGAGGTGAACGCCGTCAAGGGCGACGAACAAACCGGCAAGTGTTCCGATCAAGTTTGATCGGGTAAGGCGCCGAGCAATTCGCACAGTGAGCAATACGGAAAGAATGCCAATGATGGCAACGCTGATGCGCCAACCCGTGGGGTTTGGGCCGAGGGTCAGTTCGCCTAGGGCGATGATCCATTTGCCCAGTGGTGGGTGAGCGATGAACGAACCGACATCAGTGAAAATATTGAGGTTGGCAATCGATCCGCTGTAGTCAAGAAGTTTCTGATCTGAGCCATCAACGGTTCCATGCTCAACACCGAACTTGATGAGTGAGAGCGCATCTTTGGGGTAATAGGTCTCATCAAAAATAATTGCGTGCGGTTGCCCAAGGTTGATGAGACGAAGCACTGAGCCGATTGCCGTGACGATCAGTGCGCTCATCCAGCCTGAGGATCTCGGCATTGCAGGCACGAGCCGACTCGGAAGCGATTCGGTGTCGCGGGCCACAAGCACGCTGCCATCGTAGGTGGGTGACAAGATGACCGCGTGACTGAATCGACGCAAAGCCCGATGGGTCGCATTGTGCTGGCTGCTACGCCACTCGGGAATAAGGACGACGCATCTGCGCGGCTTGTCACCTTGCTACAAACCGCCGACATCGTGGCTGCTGAAGACACGCGCCGCTTGCGCCGCCTGGCCTCAGATCTTGGGATTGAAATCGGCGGCAAGGTGGTGTCGTACTTCGATGCCAATGAGCAGGCGCGCGCCGTTGAACTCGTTGATGCGGCTTTGACTGGCTCGGTGATCGTGGTGGTGACTGATGCGGGGATGCCGTCAGTGAGCGATCCGGGCTATCGCATCGTGGCCGAAGCAGTGCTGCGTGATGTTCCGGTGACCGCTGCCCCTGGCCCCTCAGCAGTATTAATGGCCTTAGCAGTTTCTGGATTGCCCGTTGATCGCTTTTGCTTTGAAGGATTTTTGCCGCGTAAAGGCGGGGAGCGCTCCGCTCGGATCGCCGATCTCGCAGCAGAACCACGCACCATGGTCTTTTTCGAGGCACCGCACCGCATTGAAGCCATGCTGACCGCGCTGGCTGAAGGTCTAGGCCCAGATCGCCTCGGCGCAGTGTGTCGAGAACTCACCAAAACCTATGAAGAGGTCAAGCGCGGAGCACTTGCCGAGCTCGTTGTTTGGGCAGCCGAGGGTGTGCGGGGAGAGTGCACAGTTGTGATTACTGGCGCATCAATGGATGAACGCCGCAGTGTTCAAGGACTGGTCACTCCGACTGATTGGGTGGAGTCAGTGCGAGCCCGTGAGGCAGCCGGAACCGATCGGAAAGCTGCAATTGCCGAAGTGGCGCAGGAGGCTGGCGTTCCTCGGCGCGAGGTCTACGACGCTGTGGTCCAAGCCAAAGGCACCAAACCGTAGGATCTGGGCCATGGCCTCGACGAATTCATCGGCATCTTTCTATGTCACCACGCCGATCTATTACGTCAACGATGCTCCACATATTGGGCATGCGTACACGACAGTGGCTGGTGACTTCCTCACCCGCTGGCACCGCCAGCGTGGGGAAAAGGTCTGGTTCCTCACTGGTGTTGATGAGCATGGCACCAAAGTGCAGCGAGCAGCAGATGCCGGTGGTGTGACCCCACAGGAGTGGGTTGACCGTTTGGTGACTGCCGACTGGCTCCCAGTGCTTGAAACGGTCAATGCCAAGAATGACGATTTCATCCGCACCACCGAAGAACGTCATATCGAAGCAGTGCAGCGCTTTTGGGAAGCAGTTCGCGAAAACGGATACGTATACGCAGCTCCTTATGAAGGCCCGTACTGCGTGGGTTGCGAAGAGTTCAAACTTCCTGGCGACCTTGTTGCAGGTACTGGTGAATTTGAAGGTCAACAACTGTGCCCGGTTCATGGTCGCCCAGCAGAGCAATTGCAAGAGGAAAACTGGTTCTTCAAGTTGTCGGCCTTCGCAGATCAATTAATCGCGCACTACGAAGCTAATCCCGAAGCAGTACAGCCAACCAGTGCGTACAACGAAGTCATGAGCTTCTTACGCAGCGGCTTGGTTGATATCTCAATGTCGCGATCAAGCGTGGGCTGGGGAATTCCACTTCCTTGGGATGAAAAACAAACGGTGTACGTCTGGTTTGACGCGCTCTTGAACTACATCACTGCAATCGGCTACGGCCAACCTGCCGATAGCGAAGCAGGAAAGCGCTTTGCTGAAATTTGGCCAGCAAATGTTCACCTGGTCGGTAAAGACATTCTTCGTTTCCACGCGGTCTACTGGCCAGCAATGCTGATGGCAGCAAAGCTTCCATTGCCAGGCAAGGTATTTGCTCACGGTTGGTTGCTTGTTGGTGGCGAAAAGATGTCGAAGACCAAGCTCACCGGCATCGCCCCTTCGCAGATCATTGATCACTTTGGTTCGGATGCATTCCGCTATTACTTCTTGCGTGCTATTTCCTTTGGTAGTGATGGCTCTTTCTCATGGGAAGACATGAGTGCGCGCTACGTTGCTGAACTTGCAAACGGACTTGGCAACTTGGCATCACGTGGCACTGCGATGGTTAACCGCTATTGCGAGGGCAAGTTGCCAGCAGCCGGAGTCGCAACGGCGGCAGAAACTGCATTGTCAGATCAGCTCGTAACTGTTGTGACAGAAGCAGAAGCCGCGATGGATCAGCTGGACTTCTCAACAGCCATTGTTGCCGTGAAGGGTTTTGTTGATGCAGTGAACATGTACGTCACTGAACAAGAGCCATGGGTACTTGCTAAGGATGAAGCGCAAATTGAGCGTCTACACACCGTGCTGTACACAATCTGTGAATCGCTTCGAGCAATGTCAGTGCTGTATTACCCATTGATGCCAAACACGATGGCAGAACTGTGGAATGACCTGGGCGCAGCAGCAACTTTGGGTCCAATCGAAGAACAGCGAATCAGCAACGTTTCTCAATGGGGTCAATTGCCAGCTGGTGCTCCAGTCACCAAGGGTGCGGGCTTGTTCCCACGCCTGGAGGAAGTTGCCGAATGAGCATTGCGTCGCCCGTGGCATTAGCTGCACCGGTTATAGATACGCACTGTCATCTGGATATTCACGATCGCCATCTTCATGGTGGATCGATGCCTGACCCAGACACGTTGATTGAGCTTGCAGCGGCTGTCGGAGTAACCCGCATTGTCCAAATCGGTTGCGATCTTGAAGCTGCGCGCCTGTCGATTGAACTTGCGAAAACCCGACCAGCACTCGTGGTGGGTGTTGGTCTTCATCCAAATGAAGCACCGCGAATTTTTGAAAAAGAAGGACGCGCAGGGCTGGATGCTGCATACGAAGCCATTGCTTCCATGGCTCGCGAAGATGTGGTGAGAGCGGTTGGCGAGACGGGTCTTGATTACTTCAGAAGTGGCGAAGAGCAACGCCCAATTCAGCAAGAGTCATTCCGTCGACACATTGCGATTGCCAAAGAGGTAGGCAAAACCTTGGTGATTCACGATCGCGAATCACATCAAGACGTCATGGACATCCTGATTGAAGAAGGTGCGCCTGAGCGAGTGATCTTCCACTGCTTTAGCGGCGATGCCGCAATGGCGAAGTTCTGTGCTGATCAAGGTTGGTATCTCTCATTTGCTGGAGTTGTCACGTTTAAGAACGCGACCGAACTCCATGAAGCAGCCACTGTGGTACCTGACGATTTGATCTTGGTCGAAACAGATGCGCCGTATCTCACGCCAGCACCAAACCGCGGCAAACCAAATGCTTCGTATCTCATGCCATTCACGGTGCGCGCCCTTGCAACCTTGCGCGGAGTATCCGAAGAAGCCATGGCAGGGCACCTGTGGACCAATGCTCAACGCGTGTTCGGCGAATGGTGAGCGGCCTGCTTGGCGCTCGCGAAATTCGTGAACTTGCGCAAGCCCTAGATATTCGGCCCACAAAAAAGCGTGGTCAAAATTTCGTCATCGACCCGAACACGGTCGAACGCATCGTGCGCCTCGCGCAATTGCCGCAGGGTTGTCGGGTGCTCGAGATTGGCCCCGGGCTTGGCAGTCTGACGCTGGCCTTACTCCAAGCAGATCATGATGTTGTTGCTATTGAAATTGAAACGCAATTTGCCGAGCAACTACCAAAGACTGTCGCCACACATTTGCCAGAATTTGCTTCACGCATCACAGTGATTGAAGCAGATGCGCTCACTGTCACGGAGCTGCCTAGCGAAGTCACGGCGCTTGTTGCAAACCTTCCTTACAACATTTCAGTGCCAGTGCTCCTTCACTTCTTGGAGCTCTTTCCCAATATTGAAAGCATGTTGGTGATGGTGCAGAAAGAAGTAGCAGATCGTTTGGCGGCTGGCCCAGGAAGTCGGGTCTACGGCGTACCGAGTGTGAAGGCTCGATGGTTTGGTGAAGTGGAACTTGTCGGCACAGTTGGGCGCACGGTGTTTTGGCCGGAGCCAAATATTGATTCTGGGTTGGTGCGGTTGGTGCGAACTGCTCCACCTGTATGTGATGCCCCGCGCGAGTACGTATTCTCCGTGGTGGATGCCGCATTCAGTCAGCGACGCAAAGCCCTTCGCGGTGCGCTTGCTCAATTCGCTGGTGGACCTGATCGCTCGGAAGTTGCATTGCGTGCAGCGGGGATTGATCCAGGCGCACGTGGTGAAACCTTGACGGTAGTTGAGTTTGCCCGCCTCGCCGATGCCTTGGCGCGAGGCTGACTGCGCATCAGCGCGGTCTAGGACCTAGCCTTCATATATGCCAGCACAAGAGGTCACTGTTCGCGTTCCCGCGAAAGTGAACCTGCAACTCTCCGTAGGGCCACGTCGTCAAGATGGTTTTCATGAACTGGCAACCGTGTTTCATTCCGTTGCGCTTCATGACGATGTGACTGCGGCACGAATGCCAGTGGGTTCTGGAATTACATTGACCTGTGATGGTGAAGGTCAAGGAGCCGTGCCTCTTGATTCATCAAACTTGGCTTGGCAGGCAGCCCAGTTGCTAGCCGATGCTTCAGGGGTGAGCGCCGATGTTGCGATTCGCATTCACAAGCAGATACCCGTCGCGGGTGGGATGGCTGGTGGCAGCGCGGACGCCGCGGGCACACTTGTTGCTTGTGACGCTTTGTGGGGTTTGAACACACCAAAGGCTGAACTTCACGAACTTGCAGCCGTACTCGGAAGCGATGTGCCATTCTCGCTCCATGGCGGCACCGCGATTGGCAGCGGTCGCGGCGAGCAACTCACGCCAGTGCTAGCAAAAGGTTCATTTCATTGGGTTTTCGCCCTTGCATCCGAGGGGCTCTCGACTGCTGCCGTGTACCAAGAGTGCGATCGTTTACGTGCAGGTAAGCATGTGCCAGATCCGTACGTGTCCGACAACTTGATGCATGCCCTGCGAGTGGGTGATCCCGTGTTGCTGGGCAAGTCACTAGATAACGACCTACAAGAAGCAGCATTTTCTTTACGCCCGTCGCTGCGACGAGTGATTGAGGCAGGCGAAGAAGCCAGTGCTCTTGGCGGCATAGTTTCAGGTAGTGGTCCGACCTGCGCTTTTGTTGCGCGTGATGCCGACCATGCACTCGATATTGCAGTATCGCTGACCTCTAGTGGGCTCGTGCGTTCAGTGAAACGATCCTTTGGACCAGCCCATGGAGCTCGCGTTATTTAACGAGACTTACTGATCAACTTTGGCTTGGAATCCATATTGCCTAAACCATTCCAGGCCAGGTTAATCAAGTTAGCAACCACTTCATCTTTTTTCGGCTTGCGCTCTTCTAGCCACCACTGACCAGTGAGCGCGACCATGCCAACCAACATTTGCGCATACATCGGTGCAAGCTTGGTGTTGATCTTGTGCGCCTTGAATTGCACAGCAAGTAATTCTTGAACATGCGCTGCAATGTCACTGATCACGCTGGCAAAAGATGGGGAATGCTGGAAGCCAACAATGGCGGAGTCTGAATCACTCATAGTCGGAGCATCGCGAACCAAAATGCGGAAACCATCTGGGTCTGCATCGATGTAATCAAATAACGCCATTGCTGCACGCTCTAATAAAATTCGCGCACTAGAAATTTCTTCCGGTTGCACGGTAAGAGCCATGGTAATCGCAAGTAAGAGATCATTCATTTCGCGATCAACGATCACGGCATAGAGGCCTTCCTTACCTCCGAAGTGTTCATACACAACAGGTTTTGAAACATCAGCCTTCGCCGCAATTTCTTCAACGCTGACTGATTCGAAACCTTTAGCAGCAAAGAGCTTGCGTCCAATTGCGATGAGCTGTTCACGTCGTTCGTGGCCTGTCATACGTACGCGTTCACGTGGAACAGATTTCGGTACGGGATGTAACTCAGTTACCGAATCACGAGTGATTTCAGAAGTAGTCATCCTTATGCAGCCTTCTTGTACCCACGAATCCGTGGCGCCATAGAGGGATCAACAAGTTTGCGTTCAACGCGCTCTGGTTTGGGCCAACGCACATCATGAGCAAGATGCAGAATTTCGAGGCTGCGAATGAATACCGCACTCAGATCAATTTGGCCTTTGAGAACACCATGTCGAGCAGAAGTTGGCTCTGCGTGATGCAAGCTATGCCACGACTCACCAAAGGATGGAATCGCAAGCCACCATACATTGGTCGACTTGTCACGTGATTTAAATGTGCGCTTGCCCCAGATGTGGCAGACCGAGTTAATTGACCAAGTGACGTGGTGAATAAATGCAGCGCGAAAGAGTCCCGCCCAGAAGAACGCTGTAACAGCTCCCCAGAATGACCAGGTAATAAGTCCTCCAAGAATTGCCGGGATCAAGAGTGAGCCCACAACGAGAGCGGGGTACCACTTGCTGAGTAGGCGTAGGTCATCATCTGCATCAATGTCTGGTGCGTATTGGGCGACTGGTGTTTGTTGTTCATCAAACAACCAACCAGTGTGTGAATGCCAAAAACCTTTGAGTAGCGCGAACCTCACATCGCCTTCGAGCCAAGGTGAGTGTGGGTCACCCGGTGCATCGGAGAACTTGTGGTGTTTGCGGTGATCGGCAACCCATTGCGCAACGGAACCTTCAAGTGCATACGAGCCCATCACAGCGAGTGCGATTTTGATTCCGCGACCAGCTTTGAATGAGCCGTGGGTGAAAAAGCGGTGGTAACCAACAGTGATGCCTAAGCCGGTGATGGCCCAAAACACAACAAACAGAGCGATATCAACCCATGATAGGAATCCACCCCAGGCAACCGGGATGGCAGCGAGCACAGCCAAAAATGGAACGGCAACAAAAATGCCGACGGTGATCCGCATGGACAGCGGTTGGAGCTGAATTTGATCAGGAGCACCTTCAGGCGGCAATTGGTCAATGGGATCGACAGCGGGGGAAATGGTCACAAATGCTCCTTAGCGCCAGCCGTAAATCTCAAGACCTACGGTTGCGTAACTTACGATAGCGTAACCAAGTCGCTTTCGCAACGCGAGGGCCTAGCCAATATCGTTTGCTGCTCAAACAATCCCGGGTCGTCTAGCGGCAGGACAGCGGACTTTGAATCCGTCAACGGAGGTTCGATCCCTCCCCCGGGAGCTCTCGCTCAAGCGAAGGGTGTCCTAATGGACCAGCACGAACATGTCGTAGAAGTGGCTGGAGCGCCAATTCATTACTCGATGAGCGGCGATGGCGATATCGCAGTCATCCTCACGCACGGTTTTCGTGCGCACCATGTGTGGTGGGCACATGTGGTCCCGCTCCTAGAATCTGACTACACCGTGATCACCTTGGACCTCAGCGGCAGCGGAGACAGTGGTCACCGCGATGCCTATGGCATTGATATTTGGGGTCAAGAAGTCAATGCGGTACTCGACGATGCCGGAATAGATCGCGCCCTCATGGTCGGTCACAGCTTGGGTGGCACGTCTGTCGTGATGGCGGCAACTCAACGCCCAGAGCGAGCAATCGGTGTGATCTTGATGGATACCTTCATCCAAGGTGAAGGTCGCATGCGGCCAATTGGTGCTGCCGCAGCCAGCCCTGTTCGGTATTACGACACCAAGGAAGATGCCGTGGGCAGATTCCGCCTGATGCCACCGCAAGAGGGTGATGATCCGGTACTGCTGGAGCGGTTAGCGCACTACGGGGTCAAGCCTGTTGATGACCAATGGACATGGAAATTTGATCAGGTTGTTGCCCCCAAGATCGACGAAGAGCGTCTTAACTCCAGCATCGCGGCCCTGAAGGTTCCCTTTCATTACGTGCATGCGCTCGAAAGTCCCGTTGTCGTACCAGAAGTCGTGCCATTCATCTTGAGTTTTGCCCCAGAAGGCACATCAGTCACATATGTTCCAGAAGCCAAGCACCATTTGACTGTCTCGCACCCCGAGATCTGCGCTGCAGTCATCAATCGTTTTGCCCAGGAGTGGACGACCTCGCGCTGAACTTCGGGGGAATCCCGCTTCGCAGTTCCCAAGCCGATAGTCTCACTCCTCGTGACGCGACCTGCAGCCGTAGTGATTCTCGCTGCCGGCGAGGGCAAGCGCATGCGATCGACCACCCCAAAGGTTTTGCACCACGTGGCCGGTCGTTCACTCCTAGGTCATGTGCTTGAAGCAGCAGCAACCCTTGAGCCTGAACATGTGATCGTTGTTGTGGGTCACGGACGCGAACTCGTCGCCGCACATGTGGAAGAAATCGCGCCGTGGGCACTCACAGTTGTGCAAGAAGAACAACGCGGAACCGGTCATGCCGTGCGCATCGCGTTAGCCGACATCGCTTCTCGTGGAATCTCACTTGATGGTGGGCCCGTTGTTGTACTTACCGGTGATACGCCATTGCTCACGGGTACTTCACTCGTAGCACTTGTCGCTGAACACGATGCGACACAAGCACAAGCGACTGTGCTCACAGCAACGCTGAATGATCCAACTGGTTACGGTCGCATAGTTCGCGACGAAACAGGCGGCGTGCTACGCATTGTTGAACACAAAGATGCATCAGCAGATGAATTGTTCATCGGCGAAATCAATTCAGGCATGTACTGCTTTGCCGCAAGCGACCTCACGCGACTCCTCGCAAACATCACCACGAATAACTCACAAGGCGAGGAGTACCTCACCGATGTGATCGGCTTTCTCCGCGACGAGAACGCGGTTGTTGCTGGTTCGATGTGTGCAGACTCAAATGAGATTCTTGGTGTGAACGATCGATACCAGCTCGCCGAAGCCGCTGCCATCATGCGCGATCGCATCAATGCGCAATGGATGCGTGAAGGTGTGGCAATTCTTGATTCGGCAACGACCTGGCTTGATGTTGACGTTGAACTCGAACCGGACGTCACCATCCTTCCTAACTGCACGCTGCTTGGGACAACCTCGGTTGCTTCGGGAGCGAAGATAGGCCCAGGCACCACGTTGAATTCCTGTGAAGTGGGTGTGAACGCCTCGGTCATTCACACCTGGGCTCAGCTTGCGGTCATTGGAGATGAAGCAACAGTTGGTCCGTTCTCGTATTTGCGCCCTGGCACAGTGATGGGCACCCACAGCAAAGCCGGTGCCTTCGTAGAAATTAAGAACTCGAATATTGGCGACGATGCCAAGGTGCCTCACTTGAGTTATGTCGGTGACGGGGATATTGGCGAAGGATCAAATATTGGCGCTTCCACCGTATTTGTGAACTACGACGGCGTTGCAAAGCACCGCACCACCGTTGGTAAGCACGTGCGTATCGGCAGCGACACGATGTTGGTGGCTCCCGTTACCGTTGGCGATGGGGCCTACACCGCAGCGGGATCAGTCATCACCGAAGATGTACCACCAGGGGCGATTGCAATTGCTCGAGGTCAACAACGAAATGTGTTGGACTGGGTATTGCGTCGTCGTTCAGGAACACCAGCAGCACAAGCAGCACTAGATGCACAAAATGCGAAAGCACAGGAGGAAAAGTGAACCTGCAAGAGTTTCCAAACCGCAAGCGGATGGTGTTGCTTGCGGGCAGGTCACATCCTGAGCTCGCACAAGAAGTAGCTGAGCAGTTAGGTATTCCGCTGTCGCGTACGTTGGCCTATGACTTCGCCAACGGTGAGATCTTCGTACGCTTCCAAGAGTCTGTTCGTGGTGCTGATGTGTTCGTGCTGCAAAGCCACACCACACCAATTAACAAGTGGATCATGGAACATCTCATCATGGTTGATGCTTTGAAGCGCGCATCCGCAAAGCGCATCACTGTGATCA
>CANFTO010000055.1 GCA_947449945.1 Actinomycetota bacterium
CGAAGCCGTGATTCGTGTGAATTCACAGTCTGGCAAGGGTGGCGTTGCGTACATCATGCGCACCGAACACAAACTAGAACTACCACGTCGTTTGCAGATTGAATTTTCACGAGTGGTTCAACAGGTCACTGATGACGAAGGTGGCGAAGTTGCACCAAGTGAGATGTGGAGCATCTTCTCTGCTGAATATCTTCCAGACCCATCAGCTCCTTGGGGTCGCTTCGCATTGAAGTCCGTGAAGCAAGATTCAGCAGTCGACGGCGACACGACTGTTGAAGTAGTGATCACTGACGAAGGCAATGAAGTCGCCCTCACCGGAACCGGCAACGGTCCAATTGCGGCATTTTGTGAAGCACTCAATGGTTATGGCATTGATGTTCGTGTGCTTGATTATGCAGAGCATGCAATGAGTGCCGGTGGCGATGCCAAGGCAGCTGCCTATCTGGAATGCACACTTGAGGGCAAAACCCTGTGGGGAGTAGGAATTGATCCATCAATCACCACTGCTTCACTCAAGGCCATTGTGAGTGCAGTCAACCGCGTCGTACGCGGCTAACACCAAGCAATAAGTAAGGGCCCCGAAGCAGTCGCTTCTGGGCCCTTACTTTTGTGAATCCTTAAATGAGGCTTACTGCGCGACCTGAGTGCGCATCAATCTCTTTGACGATTGCTTCAAGGGTTGCAGCTGGTGCTGGCTGATCAAGGGTCAACACGATGAGCGCATGACCGGAATCATTGCGAGCAACCTGCATGTTGGCGATGTTCACGCCTGCTTCACCAAGAACGCGACCAACGACACCAACGACGCCTGGCTTGTCGTGGTAGCGAAGGAATGCAAGGTGATCGCTGATGGCGACGTCAACGTCGTAGCCATCAAGTTCAACGAGCTTGCCGATATTGCGTGGACCAGTCGACGTTCCGGCAACTTCAACCTTTGTGCCGTTTGTCAGCGTTAGACGCACGCGTACGAGGGAACGATGGTCGCCACTTTCGCGGTTCGTGGTCAAAGCAACTTCAACGCCACGCTGCTCAGCAAGCACGGGAGCGTTGACGAAAGAAACTGGGTCATGAACAAGGTTCTGGAAGACACCCTTAAGCGCACTGAGTTCAAGTACACGAACATCGTGATCAATGACATCGCCGAGCACTTCAACGTCAACACGCTCAACTGCGTCGCCAGCAAGGCTGCATGCGATCAGGCCGAGCTGCTCAGCAAGCGGAACGAGCGGCTTGATCTGGTCAGCCATCTGGCCGCCTTGAACGTTGACTGCGTCAGGTACGAGTTCGCCAGCAAGCGCAAGGCGCACTGAGCGAGCAACTGCGATGCCAGCTTTTTCCTGTGCTTCATCGGTTGAGGCGCCAAGATGCGGTGTTGCGACAACCTGCTCGAGACTGAAAAGTGGTGAATCAGTGCAAGGCTCCTTGGCGTACACGTCAACGCCGGCACCCGCAACACGACCATCGACGATTGCCTCGTAAAGGGCTTTTTCGTCAACAATCCCGCCACGCGCTGCGTTAATAATGCGCACTGTTGGCTTGACCTTGTGAAGTTCAGCGTCGCCAATAAGACCGATAGTTTCTGGTGTCTTTGGAAGGTGAACAGTGATGAAGTCACTCTCGGTCAGCAAATCATCGAGGGTGACCATGCGGATACCAAGCTGCGCCGCGCGTGCTGGCTGCACGTATGGGTCATAAGCAATGAGCTGAACACCAAAGGCACTCAAACGCTGAGCGACCAAGATGCCGATGCGACCAAGACCAACAACGCCGACAACCTTGTCGGAAAGTTCAACGCCGTTGTACTTCGAGCGCTTCCACTCCCCCTTGGTGAGCGCAAGGTTCGCCGGAACGATATTTCGAGCACTGGCCAGCAACAAAGCAACTGCGAGCTCTGCAGCAGACACGATGTTTGAGGTTGGAGCGTTCACAACCATGACGCCGGCCTGAGTGGCAGCCTTGACGTCAACGTTGTCCAGGCCCACACCTGCGCGAGCAACAACCTTGAGCTTCTTGGCAGCGGCAAGGGCTTCAGCATCAATTTGAGTTGCCGAACGCACCAAGATGGCGTCTACGTCAGCGATCGCAGGAAGCAAGGCAGCACGATCGGCGCCATCGCATTCCACGATTTCAAAGTCTGGCCCAAGGGCCTCGACGGTTGCTGGGGACAGTTCTTCGGCAATGAGTACACGTGGTTTAGTCACTGGAGGAGTCTAGCGAGATCCCAACGCACGTCAGTTCGCGGCTATCACCGCCCTTTCTCATCCCGATTGCACGATAAATTCCCCATGAACCATCCATGGTCCTAGGGCGAGTGCTGTCCAGAAACCTGCAACCAGGAACGGTCCAAATGCGATCGCCGAGGATCTACTCGCCCGCCCAATCAAGATCGCCAGGCCGGCAAACATCCCGCCAAGGACCCAAGCACAGATAACTCCAACAGCGGCTATGTCCCACCCAAACCACCCAAGACTTAACCCCAAAACGGGCGCGAGTTTCACATCGCCAAAACCCATGGCTTTGCCCGAGGTGACCAACCACACCGAGCCGAGCAGCAGGGCCCAGATCCCAGCGCCGATCAGCGCTTGCGGCCATTGCCCCAGACCCCCCAGTGCTTGGCCAAGCACAAGTGCCAAAACAACGAGCGGATACAGACTGAACACGATGCGATTTGGGAGTCGATGCGTGCGGATATCAATAACCACGAGTGCGGATCCGGCGATGAGCCACACCCCCAGCAATGGCAGGTACGCCAGAAATTGCCCATTCATCCGGTCAGTATCCGAACATTTTCCGTCCAACGCACGCACTGATCCACAGCCTGAAGACCGATCTATGTTCGACTATCAATGAATCAGATACCGTCCACATGTCGACAATTTGAACTTGACGAATGAAGGAATCCCATGTTTGCGTTTCACCTCACCCAGCGGTCTTCATATGCCGTGGGCGTGAGATTCGAACCATCGCGAATCCAAGCTGTCGAACTGCGTAGCTCCCGAGGCACCATTGACATCGCTCACACTGCCGAAATCGCTCTTCCAGAGGGCGCCATCGTCAATGGCGTTATTACCGACCGCAATGCAGTCACCACGAGCCTCAAAAAAGCTTGGAAGAAGGGAAAGTTCACGACGCGCAATGTCATCTTTTGTGTCGACGGTTCAACAATCACTTCGAGCGACCTAGCAGACGCAGACCAAACTGATGCGCGCACCAATGGGCTGGCGATACAAATCGCTTCAGAAACCTTGATCGATGCGCGACTCACACCTTTAGCCACTGAAGCTATTCCTGTGGCACTGGCCCGCACAGTTCAGCCAATTTCCCGTGATCAAGAGGCAATTGCAGTGGTAGACATAGCTTCAGACGTCGTCACTGTCGCCATCGTGGGCGCAACTGGTCTTCAATTTACGAAGAGCTACGCCAACCAAGGTACTGACATTGCTGTCTTATCCCTCGAATCAACATTCGGTATCTCATTTGAGCAAGCACGTGCCCGCATTCGTGAAATATCCGTTGGCGCACACTTATCTATCGAGTGGCAACAACGGACTCTCGAAATCTTGCACACTTGGAATCGTTCTGTGGTTGGCCTTGTCACAGATTGCGTTGAGCAATTTTCTGCTGAAATGTATGGCTCAACCATCACTGCAATCGCGCTGACTGGTGAAGGCGCAAAAGTTATTGGCATTGCTGATTGTTTTCAGTCGTCCTTTGAATGCGCTGTGACCATACTTGAGGACTACGCACTCCCACGCGCACTTGCTCGCACATCGGGTGACGGTGACGAGCATTCGCGTTCAAATTTGTTACCTGCATCAGTTCGCGAAGCAGTCATATTGCTGCGAATGAAAGTCTGGATAGTACGAGCATTCATCGCTTTAGGGATTGTCAGCATTGTCCTTTGGCTCTACCAGCAACCGCAACTCAATGAACTCAATGAACAGGTTCAGATGTTAAGAGGTGGGCGTTGATGAATGAGTCAGTGGGCCATCCACGTATTCGCATGATTGGTGGAGGTATCGCGCTGTTTATTGCAGTGACTACAGCCTTGTGGTTTCTAATTTTGGGTCCTAGACAACAACAAATTGTTGACCTCAAGGCTTACGTTCATGAATTGGAAATGAAACAAACAAACACTTCGCTCCGCACCAATGATTAAAGGCCAGCCCCAAACGGGACTGGCCTTTAACGACTCTTGATCTTGCTTAGCGTGCTGCGGTGCCTTCAACGTAGTCATCACCACGGTTGTCTACCCAGCTCATCAAGCCGCGAAGTTCACGACCAACAGCTTCGATTGGGTGCTTCTCGCCCTTGGCACGAAGTTCCTTGAACTCTGGACCACCAGCAGCCTGATCGTCCATGAAACGCTGAGCGAACTTGCCATTTTGGATGTCAGTAAGGACAGCCTTCATGTTTTCCTTCACTGAAGGATCGATGACGCGTGGGCCAGAAACATAATCGCCGTATTCAGCGGTGTCGGAAACACTCCAACGCTGCTTGGCAATGCCACCTTCGTACATCAGGTCAACGATGAGCTTGAGTTCGTGCAGGCACTCGAAGTAAGCAACTTCTGGCTGGTAACCAGCTTCGGTCAACACCTCAAAGCCGTACATCACGAGCTGGGAAGCGCCACCACAGAGCACTGCTTGCTCACCAAAGAGATCGGTTTCAGTTTCTTCAGTGAAGGTGGTCTTGATGCCACCAGCACGAAGGGAACCAATTGCCTTGGCGTAGCTCAGAGCCAACGGCCATGCATTACCAGTTGCATCTTGCTCAACAGCAACGATGGCAGGAACGCCACGGCCAGCTGCGTACTCACGGCGAACCAAATGGCCTGGGCCCTTTGGAGCAACCATGGCAACGTCAACGTCGGCTGGTGGCTTGATGAATCCAAAGCGGATGTTGAAGCCATGCGCGAAGAAGAGTGCATCGCCAGCCTTGAGGTTTGGCTCAATAGCTTCCTTGTAGAGCTTTGCCTGAACAGGGTCTGGCACGAGCACCATGATGACGTCTGCCTCGGCAGCAGCGGTTGATGGATCAACCACGCGCAAGCCAGCTTCTTCAGCCTTGGCACGACTCTTTGAGCCCTCGGCTAGGCCAACGCGGACGTCGACGCCTGAGTCACGAAGGGACATGGCGTGGGCGTGACCCTGGCTACCGAATCCGAGCACCGCAACCTTGCGGCCCTGGATGATCGATAGGTCGGCGTCCTTGTCATAGAACAGTTCTGCTGCCACCGGAGGTTCTCCTTGATTGTGTGAAAATTGCGTTAAAGCGCTCCACAGATTACGCGGTGCGCTCCCCTGACTTATCCGCAGGGCGGCTGGACCTATCTGAGATGGAGCGGGAACCGCGGCCAACAGCCACCATCCCCGACTTCACCAATTCTTTGATGCCAAATGGCTCCATCACCTTGAGGAAATCCGTGAGCTTCTCCGGATTTCCAGTGATTTCGATCGTGAGTGCCTCAGGTGCCACGTCAACGACCTTCGCTTTGAACAACTGAACGACCTCGATAACTCGACTTCTGGTGTCGACATCGGCCTTCACCTTGACCAGCATGATTTCGCGCGAAACCGATGCTGCTGGATCAAGCTCAACGATCTTGAGCACATTGATGAGCTTGTTCAGTTGCTTGGTGACTTGCTCAAGAGGTGAACCATCAACGTTCACCACAATGGTCATGCGCGAAACATCGGGCACTTCGGTTGGGCCCACAGCCAAGGATTCAATATTGAACCCGCGACGCGAGAACAAACTGGCAACACGGGCGAGAACACCTGGCTGATCTTGAACCAGCACTGAAAGTGTGTGACGAGTCATTATTCGTCACCTCCCCATTCTGGAGCCATAGATCGCGCGAACTGAATTTCATCGTTGCTTGCACCAGCAGCAACCATCGGCCACACCATGGCGTCTTTATGAACAACGAAGTCGATCACCACAGGCGCGTCATTCAGGCTCATTGCCTTTTCGATTGTCGCGTCTACCTGATCTTGTGATTCACAACGAAGACCATGGCAGCCGTATGCATCCGCTAACTTCACAAAATCCGGGATGCGATGAGAGTGCAGGTTCGTATTCGAGTAGCGCTCGTTATAGAACAAGGTCTGCCACTGACGAACCATGCCAAGGCTACTGTTATTGATCAACGCCACCTTGATAGGTATTTCATTGATCGTGCACGTCACTAATTCTTGATTGGTCATCTGGAAGCAACCATCGCCATCAATGGCCCATACGGTTTTGTCAGGAGCGCCGACCTTAGCTCCCATTGCCGCAGGCACTGCGTAACCCATGGTTCCCAAACCACCTGAGTTCAACCAGGTATTTGGCTTGTTGTACTTAATGAACTGCGCCGCCCACATCTGGTGCTGGCCCACTCCAGAAGTGAAGATTGAATCGTCACCAGAAATGATGCCTAGTCGTTCGATAACAAACTGCGGCGACAAAGTTCCATCTGTTGGGAAGTCATAACCGAGTGGATAGGTGTCGCGAATGCGATCGAGCTGGGTCCACCAACCCTCGTAATCACCGCGCTTGTTATTTGCGAATTCAACTTCGATCGCCGCTACAAGATCAGGAATGATCTCCGAAAGATCACCCACAATTGGCACATCTGCGAAGCGGTTTTTGCCAATTTCCGCAGGGTCGATGTCTGCATGAATGACAGCCGCGTTTGGCGCGAATGATGACAACTTTCCTGTCACACGATCATCGAATCGCGCACCAAGCGTGATGAGTAAGTCAGACTTTTGTAAGGCACCAACTGCTGCAACAGAACCATGCATACCTGGCATACCCAAGTGCAACATGTGACTATCAGGGAATGCACCGCGCGCCATCAAGGTGGTAACAACCGGAATACCTGTAATTTCAGCCAACCGTAATAGCGCGGCAGACGCGTTCGCACGAATCACACCGCCACCGACGTACAACACTGGCTGACTTGATTCAGTAATCATGCGCGCCGCTTCACGCACCTGCTTTGCATGCGGGCGGGTAACTGGGTGGTATCCAGGTAGATCAACAGTCGTTGGCCAGTTAAATGCCGTTAATGCCTGGAGCGCATCCTTGGAGACATCAACGAGTACTGGTCCAGGTCGACCAGTTGATGCAATATGGAAGGCCTCGGCAACTGCTTGAGGAATATCGTCAGGGTTTGTCACCAAGAAGCTGTGCTTGGTGATGGGCATCGTGATACCGCGAATGTCAGCTTCCTGAAATGCGTCGGTACCTATAGAGGTGCTTGCAACCTGACCTGTGATCGCCACCATTGGAACTGAGTCCATGTGAGCGTCGGCAATTGGGGTAACGAGGTTGGTAGCGCCTGGGCCACTCGTTGCCATACACACGCCAACACGACCGGACGCGGCTGCATAACCCTCAGCAGCGTGTCCTGCACCTTGTTCATGGCGCACCAAAATGTGACGGATCTGAGTGGAATCCATCAAAGGGTCGTACAGCGGAAGGATGGCTCCACCGGGAATACCGAAGACATCGGTCACCCCCGCCGCCTCTAGGGACAGCACGAGGCTTTGGGCGCCCGTGATCTGCTCGCTCATTACTGCCTTCTTCTCGTCGAATCGGGTGAATCAGTCAGGTCGTCTCATAAGAAAACCCCCCGACCCTTGCGGGTAGCGGAGGGAGCGCGCCGGCTAACAATCAGGCGGCGCGCCTCATAACTACAAGTGACGTTGACACGTAGACCAGTTTACTCCTGTAACAGCCTTGTGTCACCCCCCTTTGGGGTGACACGGGCCACGGAGTTGCCAGCCCCGTTGCTCAGGCACGCTGGGCAATCGAATTCAGCTCATGACGGTGAAGGTGCAGCTCACGCTCGTCGTGAATTTCTTAGGGTCATTATTCCTATGAACATCACATTGCCCATTGGCACCCCGGTACACACCTGTGCCGCCTACCACTGCGTAATTCGCTGGGCGATCAATCACAGGAAGACCTCCATTGAGCGCGAATTTCTCGGCGCCCAGAATTACAAATGAGTCGGCACCTTGTGGCCCAAAGGAGTATTCGGCTTGGAGAAAGCGACCGTCTGAATCGGTCGTGACGCGGTCAACAACAGAGACCACGTCAAAGTGACCAATCACTTCGCCCTGATCGTTGAGAAGATCACCATTGCCGGCCACTAGATCACCCCGTGACGAGCCCTGAGTTCCTAGATCTACTGTGCCGCGCTCCACCGAGCGCGCCTGAAAATTCAGGGTAATTTCTTGTGGACCGGAACCGCAAGCAACCAAGGTCACAGGCGCCAAAAGCCCCATCACAGTTAAAACACCCAATCGGAAAGGCAGGATCATTCTGCGCAGCGTAAATCAATTTCAAGGCTTCAACAAGCGCCTCACTACAAGAGTGAATTCTCTCATCCAGAAGCAAAACTAGCGACGAGCGGCAGGCGAGTGCGACCAGGTTTGGTAGCCGCCGTCGAGGTTGCTGGCTTGGATTCCTAGTTCTCCCAAGAGGGTCGTAGCCGTATGACCGCGCTGGCCAACCTTGCAATACACAATGACGTCACTCGTCGGAATTTCAGCAAAGCGCTCACGGAGTTCATCAACTGGAACATTCTTGGCCCCGGGAATATGACCCCCACGGAATTCAGCATGACTGCGGACATCCACGACTGTGGCTCCTCCTGCTACCCGATCAGCGAGTTCACTCCACTGCACTGATGTGGTCAGTCCGCTCAGAATGTTGTCAGCCATGTAACCCAACATGTTGACTGGATCTTTCGCTGAACCAAACGGTGGCGCGTAGGCGAGTTCGAGATCAGCAAGTTCTGGCGCCGTAATGCCTGCGCGCATTGCTGTGGCGATCACGTCAATGCGTTTATCTACTCCTTCTCGTCCTACGCCTTGCGCACCCAAAATCTGGCTGGCTGTTGGATCAATGAGCAACTTCAACATCATTGATTCTGCGCCTGGGTAGTAGCCCGCGTGTGAACCTGGATGTGAATGCATGACGACGAAAGGACGACCAGCAGCTTTGAGTCGCTTCTCGTTCCAGCCCGTTGTTGCCACGACAAGATCAAAAACCTTCACGATTGCAGTACCGATTGTTGGCACTGCGCGCACATTGCGTTCCATGATGTGGTCTGCAACAACGCGCCCCTGACGATTTGCAATATTTGCTAGTGGAACAAGTACCGCTTCACCGTCAAGTGCGTCACTTTTTTCTGCAGCATCACCAATTGCGTAGATCGACTTATCTGAGGTTCGGTTAAATGGGTCAACGACAATGCCTCCACGTGGACCCACTTCAACATCTGCGGCTTTCGCCAATGTGGTGTCAGGCCTTACGCCGATTGCCAAAATAATGAGATCAGCATCAATACGCTCACCGCTTGCAAGCTCAACGCCCGTGTCAGTAACTGCAGCCAGCCCAGAACCCAAACGCACATCAATACCGTGATTACGTAATTCATCGGCAACTGGAAGGGCCATCTCTGGATCCAGCGGTGCTAGTACTTGATCCATCGCTTCAATCAGAGTCGTGCTGATTCCACGATGTACCAAGTTCTCTGCGGTTTCAACACCGATAAAACCGCCACCAATCACCACTGCATGCTTTGGATTTGCGTTGACAGCGTTCGCCATTTTCGTGACGTCTTCAATCGTTCGCAGCGTGAGAGCACGCTCAATGCCGGGAAGTGGTGGCACGATCGGTGAGGCACCAGGACTCAGGACTAACGCGTCATAAGCCAAGTCATACGAGTGACCGTCAACCAAATTCTTCACCGTGACACTCTTGGCGAGACGGTCAATGCTCGTCACTTCACTGAGAATGCGGACATCCAGCCGAAAACGATCATGCAGGCTTTCTGGTGTCTGGAGTAAAAGATCTTGACGTTCAGAGATCACTCCGCCCACGAAATACGGCAGCCCACAGTTGGCGTAGGAAACGTACCCACTTCGTTCGATCACAATGATCGACGCCGTGGGGTCCAGTCGACGTAGTCGGGTTGCCGCGGACATTCCGCCAGCAACACCACCAATGATGACGATTTGCTTCATAGAAAAACTATACCCCTAGGGGGTATATAAAGCAAATGTATTAGCCGAGTCGGCTGACGTCACGAACGGCTCCAGTATCAGCCGAAGTCACCATCGCCGCATATGCCTGCAGCGCTGGGGAAATAACCCGATCGCGCCCAATTGGCTTATAGGCATCAGCACCCTTGGCTTCCATTGCTGCACGTCGGGCTGCTAGCACCTCGTCAGACACATCGACCTGGATCAGACGAGCAGGAATATCAATGATGATCGTGTCGCCTTCTTCAACCAACGCGATTGCTCCGCCATTGGCTGCCTCTGGTGAAACGTGCCCAACGGATAATCCTGAAGTGCCGCCCGAGAACCGCCCGTCAGTGATGAGCGCACATGCCTTACCCAAGCCCTTGGACTTGATGAATGAAGTTGGGTAGAGCATCTCTTGCATCCCTGGACCGCCACGTGGACCTTCATAGCGAACGATCACACAGTCACCCGCAACGATCTTGTTATTGAGAATGCCTTCAACTGCCTCATCTTGGCTATGGAAAATGCGCGCTGGACCAGCGAACGTCAACAACTCTTCAGCGACACCGGCCGTTTTCACAATGCAGCCATCTACAGCCAAGTTGCCAAACAACACCGCAAGACCACCATCTTGAGAAAAGGCGTGCTCAACATCGCGGATAACACCTTCAGAGCGATCTAGATCCACGGAGTCATACCTACGAGACTGCGAGAACGCTGTCTGCGTCGGAATTCCACCGGGAGCAGCGCTAAAGAATTCATGAACAGCCGGATCGGTGGTTTGCGAAATATCCCACTTGGCGATGGCCATGGCCATCGTTGGTTCATGGACCGTTGGTAGATCCGTATGAAGAACGCCAGCGCGATCAAGTTGCCCTAGAAGTGCCATCACACCACCCGCGCGGTGAACGTCTTCCATATGAACGGTCTGCACTGCAGGGGCAACTTTGGAAAGATTTGGCACCTTGTGTGAAAGGCGATCAATGTCTGCCATTTTGAAAGGAACACCAGCTTCAGTTGCTGCAGCAAGAAGATGGAGCACAGTGTTCGTTGAGCCACCCATCGCAATATCAAGTGCCATGGCATTTTCAAAGGCGCCGAACGTCGCTATAGAACGAGGAAGGACTGACTCGTCATCTTCCTCGTAGTAACGCTTCGTGATTTCAACGATCAGGCGCCCGGCGCGCAAGAACAGTTCCTTGCGATCAGCGTGAGTTGCCAGCATTGAACCGTTGCCAGGCAATGACAATCCGAGCGCTTCAGTAAGACAGTTCATCGAGTTGGCAGTGAACATGCCTGAGCAGGATCCACATGTTGGACAAGCCGAACGTTCCATACGCTCGATATCAGCATCGGAATTCTTCTCATCTCCTGCTTCAATCATGGCGTCGATGAGGTCAACGGCACGAGTTGTATCACCCCATTGCACCTTGCCGGCTTCCATTGGGCCACCGGAAACAAAGACAACTGGGATATTGAGGCGGAGGGCAGCCATCAACATCCCGGGAGTAATTTTGTCGCAGTTTGAGATACACACCATGGCGTCTGCTGTATGCGCATTGACCATGTACTCGACGGAGTCTGCAATCAGATCTCGACTTGGCAATGAATAAAGCATGCCTGCGTGACCCATAGCGATGCCATCGTCAATAGCAATGGTGTTGAACTCTTTGGCCACACCACCAGCAGCTTCAATCTCGCGCGCAACCAACTGGCCCATGTCCTTGAGGTGCACGTGCCCGGGAACGAACTGGGTAAAGGAGTTCACCACCGCGATGATCGGCTTGCCGAAGTCACTGTCGCCCATACCGGTTGCGCGCCAAAGCGCGCGAGCACCGGCCATGTTGCGGCCATGGGTCGAGGTGCG
>CANFTO010000056.1 GCA_947449945.1 Actinomycetota bacterium
AGAACCAACAAGTGCCGCGATTGAGGAGCTTGTCCGCCGAGCAGTTCAAGTCAAAGCAGACGTTGTTGGTGGCGACTTTAAGGAAGTGCGCAATGGCGCAGCGCTGGGTCGAGAAGTGCTCAATTATGGGCACACCTTCGGTCATGCTGTTGAAAAGCAAGAGCGCTACCGCTGGCGCCATGGAGCTGCGATCAGTGTGGGACTGTGCTTCGTGGCTGAGCTTGCGCGTCAAGGTGGCCGCCTGAGTGATCAAGATGCCGACCTACATTTCGAGATCCTGAACCAGCTGCAATTGCCAACTAGTTATGCCGCTGGGCATTGGAATGGGCTGTATCAAGCAATGACGATGGATAAGAAGACTCGAGGGTCTGTTATTCGTTTCGTCGTGCTCGAAGGCATTGGCAAGCCTGTTGCATGGGATGGGCCAGATCCGATGTTGTTGGCTGCTGCGTACGACGCGATCGCCCGTCACTGAGTCGCCGAGCACCAGAATCCATCAATTGCGCGTTACCCTTGAGTTATGAACGCAACGGTGCTGGTCCTCAATGGACCCAATCTCAACCGCCTGGGAACTCGCGAGCCTGAGATCTATGGAAGCACCACATTTTCCGAACTCACTGAAATCTGTGAGCGTCATGCTCAGGTCCATAACCTCAAGGCAGATGTCCGGCAGACCAACTCAGAGGCCGAGCTGATCGGGTGGCTTCATGAGGCTGCCGATGCCAAGCTCCCTGTGGTGCTGAATCCAGCCGCATTCACTCACTACAGCTACGCCGTGCGAGACGCCTGCTCAATGCTGACAGCGCCTCTCATTGAGGTCCACATCTCAAACCCATCCGCTCGTGAGGAATTCCGCCACAATTCGGTGATCTCAGGTGTCGCTCTTGGAACTATCGCTGGATTTGGCATGGATTCTTACCGAATGGCCATTGAGCAGATTGCTCGCCTGAACGGGTAGACTTCAGCGTTCCCATTTTTGATCGTTACATCTGGAGAGATTCACGTGGCAACTTCGAATGACCTTAAGAACGGCCTTGTCCTGAGCATCGATGGACAGTTGTGGACCGTTATTGAATTTCAGCACGTGAAGCCGGGTAAGGGTGGCGCATTCGTGCGCAGCAAGCTCAAGAATGTGCTCTCAGGCAAGGTTGTTGACCGGACGTTTAACGCTGGTGTCAAGGTCGATGTTGAGCAAGTTGATAAGCGCGATATGCAGTACCTCTACCGCGATGGCGATGACTGGGTATTCATGGATGAGAGCAGCTACGAGCAGTACCCAATCTCGAACGCAGTGGTTGGTGATTCAAGTAAATTCCTGCTTGAGAATCAGAGCGCCACAGTTTCCGTCCACAACGGCACCCCAATTGTGGTTGACCTTCCACCAAACGTTGAATTGATGATCACCTATACCGAGCCTGGTGTGCAGGGTGATCGCTCAACCGGTGGATCAAAGCCAGCAACGCTTGAGACGGGTGCTGTGATTCAGGTTCCGTTGTTCATTGAGAACGACACCAAGATCAAGGTTGACACTCGCGATGGTTCATATCTTGGTCGCGTGAACGACTAGTGGCAGCCCGTAGCAAGGCTCGCAAACGGGCCTTGGATGTTTTGTACGAAGCTGATTTGCGCGGCACCAGTGCCAAGGAAGTTCTTGACGGTCAAATTGGTCGACGCGCTGCGGATAATGAGCCTGAGCTCAATGCATATGTCACCACGCTCATTGATGGCGTAACAGTGAACCAAGAGCAGATCGACGAGATCTTGAGCACCTATTCAATGGGTTGGACTCTTGATCGAATGCCTGCTGTCGATCGCGCTGTCTTAAGAATTGGTGCTTACGAAATCATCTGGGCAGACGATATTCCTGATGCGGTGGCCATCAGTGAAGCTGTTGCGCTCGTTACTGATCTTTCCACTGATGAGTCCTCATCGTTTGTAAACGGATTGCTAGGGCGGATCTCAGAGATCAAGCCTTCGCTTGGGATTCCTTCAGTTAGTTAGAAACTGTGACCGCTGCGGATAAGTCAGTGCTGGCAACGGCGTTGGTCACCGTTCCGCGTAAGGTCACGGCTGTCGCACCGGTAGCTGCACCTCCAGTTCGTGTGACGATAACCAAACCAAAATAGCTACTGTTCGCACTATTTCCAGCCGTTTCCACTGTATTGGCAGCGGTCGCGTTCGCGGTAGTTGCGGCTTGAATCACTGATTCAGTTCCGCCACACGTTGTTCCCACATAAGCAATGGTGCAAATTTTTATTTGTAGATTTCGACTTCCACTGAGGGTGTTCCAAGTAGCTTGCATCGTCCATTTTGCTAAATCAACAGTGCTGCTGTTTGTCAGAGTAAAGGGGATCGTCTTAACAACCGGATTGGTGCCGCTGAATGTGCCGGTTGTACCGGTGAAGTCTGCACCTATCGATCCAAAACGAATGCCCCATTGGGCTGAAATAACCTGCTGCTGATTCGCCGACACGTTATCGGCTGAATTACTGGCAGTTGCTGTTGTTGCTGCGTGAGAGATGCCTAATGGAACCAAAGACACAATAAAAAGGGGTGAAATGATGCGAACGAGAATGTCAAGTGGCTTCATGGACGGTTTACCAATCAACTGGCAACTGAAATTGGGTTGCGTTGGGTAGTTGTGAAAGTAACCTTTATTGCGGAAGTCTGATTTTGAATTGTGTTTGTCGTGGGAATGGTTCCATTCTGAACGCTTTCCGTTGGAGCCAGTGGCAAGAAGAACTTAAAACGTAACCGGGCAACCGCAGTTGAGTTATCTGCTGTTGAAGAATTTGAAACCAAAGTAGTGAAGGGATTTGGTGCCACCGAATTCAAGTTCGTTGTTGTCGCTAACAGTGTTTTGAGATAGCTCACTGGTGAAACATTGACGATGTCAGTTGTGTTATTGCCGCAGGTACCAGGGGCAGAGGTGACTGAGACCCACCCACTTGCCACATTGCAGTGGTCAATGGTGATCTGTAATCCTGGAACCGTGCCAGTGGAGCCGCATGTAGTGCCGTTAACAGTCGTTGCATTGCACTTAGAAAGTGCACTACCCGCTCCGCCATTGGCTAAATCCGCAACCTGCATTGTGAAACCTGTGGCATTCACGGCCCCACTTAAGTAGACGTTGATGAAACGATAAATCGTGTCTCCTGGCTTAACAGCTTTTGCGGTCACCCCATCTGTATTGCCAAGGCGCCAACTTGTCGTACCAGATTGCACCGGAATCACCGGAGACGAGACGGTGACTAAACCAAGTCCATTGGAGCCGCCAGTTGATGATGGGTTTGGACTTAAGACGAGCGCCAGAATTCCACTTTGTGAAGATAAAGGATTACCTGAATTATTCGATTGAGCTTGCAATGAGGCGAGTACACCAGTCGTACTGAGTGTGAATCCACCGACTGCGACGCAAACGGAAATGCTGAATCGAATCCAGAATTTCCGTCGACTCTCGCTTGTTTTAGTCACTGCTATCACTTCCTGAGATTGGCTTGCTGCAGATTCATGACTGACCTGCAGCAAGCTCTCATGGTTTATGAAGAGGTTATGGTCGATGTGCGCTGCGCCTCAGTAAAGGTAAAGGTCAAGTTGGTCGACAAACCCTGAACAGTTCCACCTGGCAGTTGCCCGTTTGACGTGATTTCTGACCCCGCAGGCAGTGAGATCTTTATTCGCGCATATTTGACTTCAGCTGGTGCAATTGCGACTGCAGGTCCAACAACCGCTTGTGATGCAAAGGTAGTAATCGGCGTCGATGCCACTGGATTCGTTGTTGTACCGCTGCAGGTGCCCGGTTGGGTACCAACTGCTGTCCAAGCAACCGAGCACAGATCAACGGCAACGGCAAGACCACTTGCACTATTAGTTAGGGCATTCGATCCGGTTCCAGTGATTCCAAGAGTCATACCAAGAGCAGGCAAAGTTCCGCCATTGGTGAGGTTAATAAAGCGGTAGACAATGTCTCCGGGAGCCAAAGGTGAAATAGCAGCAGCAGCGGCACCAGTAACGGCTGGAGTTGTAGTCGTTGTCGTTCCAATGCCGTCGCCATTTTTGGTGAGCGTTAAACTCAAAGTTCCGGTTGATGTTGCGAGTGGGTTGCCAGAGTTGTCGGCAGTTGCTTGCAAAGCAGCCCAAACACCCGACGTCGTCAAAGACAAGCCGCCCACAGCAACGATGGACGCTGCTGCGATTTGGGCTCCTGCTGGCCATGAGGCCGTCAGTGATTTGCCGAACATGATGGTTCCTTTCGTGGGTTACTGATGTTGAAGTTCTTGTTGAGTTTCCTGAGCTTGAGAGATTTCTTCCTTGCGTACCGGTCGAGCTGCAACTCCATACATCAGCAGCAGGGTTCCTGCGGTGCCAAGGAGTCCCGTAATGGCGGCAAAGCCAGCAGGCGAGCCAATACCAGGCAAGATCGCGCCGACGTAGGGAATTACAGCAACTGCGGCGTAAAGCTTTTGGCTGGGATCGACCTGCACGTTTGAAACACCGGAAGCCGCACTTGAGTTTTCGAAACCAATGACTACGAGTGACGTGCTACCGATTTGCTTGATGGCGTGATTTTTGACCCTTTCAAGTGATGCGGACAATGCGTTAGGCATCGTTACTTGAAGGATGTCGCCGGATTGTACGGTGCTTGAGATTCTTGGTTGGAGCAGAACTACTGACTGCGTTGGAAGTCCATGCGCATCTGAGGTCACAGGAATTGTTGCGACGGTAAAGCCCAAGAACGAGCGAATGCCTACGAGCACGAGGAAAGCAAATCCAAGTACCGCAGTGATGAAGCGCAGTCGAACAGGGTTTGCCGACCGCAGAGTTGCTGCCGAGCGGGCTCCTTGATCCTCTGGCTGACGTTTCAACATTGGGGTAATCATGAGAAGGAAAGGAATGGCCAGCGTAAGTAGGCGCCCAGGGAGCGAGTCAAGGAACGGAAATGCGTTGAGGTAATGAGGGATTACTGCGATCACGTGGGAATTGATGGCTGCTGTCGCGATTGGCTGCATATCTTGCGATGTATTCGCGTCACCTTTAGTGATCCATAGATCGGGCGTTGCACCTTGCTTGATGATTCTGTGCGAGGTTTGGTGACCGTCAGCTGGGGAATCAAATACATATATGTCGTTCAGTACGACATTGCCGTCGAAAGGCTGGGTAATCATCAGATCTTCAACGTTTGCTACCGGAACCATGGATTGTGACAGGACAGTAGCCGTTGAAAACCCAGCGAAACGCCCCAGAGCAATGGTTGCAACCAGCAGAATCCAGAACGCAGCAAATGCAATGACCGCATAACGTATGTAGTCACGGGCAGTTTTGGGAAGGGTGATAGACCGAGAGTCATGCTCTCCTTCTTGATGAACCTTGTTCATCGACACCGGACCCTCCAACCTGGTCCGAGGTCGGTCTCACCACTCACTCCCCATGACCGTTCCTGCCGAACAGGATGGTGACCGATACTCGATCATGGATCTTTGTGTCCTCGACTACTTGCGTAGTGATTTCATTAAACCCTTATTTGAGTCTTCGAGTCAAACGAAACGCTGACAAAATGGTAAATATTAGTAACGATTGGCGAGAGAAAAACAGTTGCAGTTATTGGACTATTTCAATTCAATGGTAATTGTCCGGTCATTGTCTTAACATGTCTGCATCAACGAAATTAGGAGTTTGAATGTCACCAAAAGCACTCGTTACTGGCGGTAGTCGCGGAATTGGAAAGGCAATTGCATTAGCACTCGCAGATGCAGGCTACGACGTAGCTGTCGCAGCACGCACCTTGCGCGCATCTGATCCAACACCTGAGCACAGTCAGACTGTCCACAAGCAAGACTTGCGTCCACTACCTGGTTCAGTAGAAGAAACGTGCGCTTTGATTGAAGAGCGCGGGCAAAAGTCACTTGCATTGAAGATGGACCTCACTGATCTCGCACAAGTTGAAGCAGCATGCGACGAATTGATTTCGCAGTGGGGTGGAGTTGACGTTGTCGTGAACAACGGTCGCCACATCGGTCCGGGCCTCATGGATTCGATTCTCGACACCCCAATTGAGCAGTACCCACTCTTCGTGATGGCACATGGCGTTGCGCCAATTCGCATCGCGCAGAAGTTGCTCCCGCCGATGATTGCCAAGGGGGAGGGCACGTTTGTCACGATTTCATCGGGTGCTGGCTACGAGTTCTACCCAGATGGCGACAAGCCAGGTCTTGGTTACCGTATTGGTAAGGCCTCAGGCCATACCTTGGTTGGCTCAATTCAAGCCGAGCATCGTGATCAAGGCATCAAGGCTTTCAATGTCAATCCAGGCTTCGTATTAACCGAGCGTAATTCACTCGACGTTGATGAATTCGGTTTTGATCCAGCTTGGGCAGGTCCACCCGCCGCCGTTGGTGCGGCAGTGACGTGGTTGGTAACTGCACCTGAAGCTGCTGCTATGCAACGCCAGAATATTGATGCACAGCCATTAGCTCTGGAAAAGAACTTGTATCCAGATTGGCGTCCACAGGCGTAATAGCCGGGACGTGCTTGCCAAATGTTCGCGGCGTGAATTAGACCTTCGCGTCGCGAACATTTGGAAGTGTCCATATGAAAAGTCCAGCTACGAGTGATCCACCCGCTACAAGCAGAAACGGAACTGTGTATTCGCCTGCTAGTTGATGTGTGAAGCCAATATAGAAAGGCGATAGCGAGACACCAAGGGTTACGTAAAGATTTGCCCGCGCGAACAAATGTGCGTATCGATCAATGCCGTATAGACCAAGTACCCACAGCGGAATTAGGACCTGGTTATTGCCGATAGTGAGTCCCATCAACATGGCGCCAGTAACGAGTTGAGGCAAACTATGGCCAGTCGCGATTAACACAAGGGCAGTCACCTGCAAAGCCGACATCGCCAAACTCAAGTATTTGATGGGCACATGCGGCAATAAAAAGAAGCCGATGACTCGACCGAACACAGCCATGGCTGCCATAGCTGACACGGCCAAAGCAATGTTTCCGATACCCCGTTCTTGACCGAGCGTTAACAAGTGAGCAATTGCTGCCACTTGCGAAAGGATCAATAAACCAAAGGCAATACAAATGGTGGGGAATGCACGCCCGAGTGGTCGTTTGTTGGCAAGTTCAGTTTCTGGCTCGTGGTGCTGGGTTGCTGCCGGCTGGGATTCCGCTGATTGATAGAGATCTACGGGCGCTGTTGGTTTGGCTAGATAAACAACGGGGACTATGACGATAAGCAAAACGATCGCCATCGCGATGCCAGTTGTGTGAAGTCCGTGGCTTTCAATGTTCGCAGTAATAATTGGCGTGAAAATGGCGCCGCCCACTGAAAGTCCGGCCGCGGCTACGGCAAGAGGTTGCGCCGGTGCGTGCCCCACAAATTTATCGAGCACCATTGTTGAGCCAGGAATCAATGAGAAGCCTGATGAAGCCAAGCCGTAGATGAAGTAGACAAACCACAGTTGCCATGCTTGTGTGATTGAGCCAAGCAGGGCCAGACAAATTGAGGAAATGAGAACGCTGACAACAATGATTTTGCGAATGCCAAAAGTGGGAATCCAACGAGCCACGGGTATTCCGCCGACGCCGGAGCACAACAGGAAGATCGTTGCACCAGCCGAGGCTGCAGTGAGGGAGATGCCGGTGGTGTTGATGTAGTTGCGGTTGAAGGCACCGAGCACATAGAAACCAAACCCAGCATTCAAACTAAGCATTAAGAATGTGGCCCCAACGACAAACCATGCGCCACGCATTGAGGTAGGTGCGCTACCTGCTGTCTGAATTGACACGTGGATCCTTACTCACTGCCTTCGTGTTTGGCACCACATCAAGGATGTTGACGGGGAATCCTTGCACTGTATTTGGTGGAGAGGGTGCACAGGTGCGAAATCACCCATTCGGGGAAGTGACGGACGTCATGCCTTCATGTGATCGGAAAGGTCTTGATGGTGCCCCGGGTGAGATTTGAACTCACACTGGACCGAGTTTGAGTCGGCTCCCTCTGCCGGTTGGGGTACCGGGGCGCGGAGAGAACACTACCGGTTCATTTTTAAGTGGCCTCTAGGGTATCCATGTGGCAATAAATCCGGTTCGAGTGCTCGTCGCTGAAGACGAGGCATTAATCCGTATGGACCTTGTGGAAATGCTTCAAGAGCTTGGCTATGCAGTCATCGGTCAGGCGATGAATGGCGAGGTCGCTGTCGAGATGGCTGTGGCATTAAATCCTGATGTAGTGCTCATGGATGTGGCGATGCCTATGCGCGATGGACTGTCGGCCGCGACCGAGATAATCGAGGCCAGAGTCGCCCCAGTCGTCATGGTGACCGCCTTTAGCGAGCGTGACACTGTGGCAAATGCCGCCCAGGCTGGCGCCCTCGGTTTCATTGTTAAGCCTTTTAATCGTGCCGATTTAGCCCCGGCAATCGAGGTTGCCGTTGCCCGATGGCATCAATTACTGGAACTAGAACAACATATTGACGGCCTCGAGGCCAGGGTTCGCGCTCGTGATGTGGTTGAGCAAGCTAAGCGTTGGTTGCAGTCAGAGTTCGGCCTAGACGAGCCCCAAGCCTTTGCTCTACTGCGCAAAAAAGCTATGGACGGTCGCATGACCTTGGCTGAAGCCGCCGCCGAAACTCTTCATAAATCCTCAGGTGGAGACGCCGGCATCACCTCATAGGTATGTATGGCTTCGCGCCCTAAGATCAGTACATGTCTGCTGGCCGTTTGATGTTGCTTGATGGACATTCACTTGCATACCGCGCATTTTTCGCACTACCTGTTGAAAACTTTTCTACGACGACTGGTCAGCCCACGAATGCGGTGTATGGATTTACGTCGATGTTGGTGAACGTGATTCGGGATGAAAAGCCAACACACATTGCTGTTGCTTTTGACGTTTCTCGCAAAACTTTTCGCTCGGAAATGTTTCCTGAATACAAAGCCAATCGCGAATCTTCGCCCGAGGCGTTCAAGAACCAAGTGCCGCTCATTGAAGAAGTGCTCACGGCTCTTGGTGTGAAGATCCTCAAAGTTGATGGTTTCGAAGCGGACGACATCATCGCGACACTGAAGAAGCAGGCTGAGGCAGACAAATATGAAGTACTGATTGTCACGGGTGATCGTGACAGCTTCCAACTTGTTGATGAGCACACGACTGTTCTGTACCCACGTAAAGGCATGTCAGATCTTGCGCGCATGACTCCAGACGCGGTTGTTGAAAAATATGGTCTCACTCCGACGCAGTATCCGGATTTCGCTGCACTGCGCGGAGACCCAAGCGACAACCTTCCGGGAATTCCTGGTGTGGGCGAGAAGACAGCCACTAAATGGATTGTTGAATATGGTTCGCTCGGCAATCTCATTGACAACTGCGACAAAGTCACCGGCAAGGTAGGTGACTCTTTACGCGCCAATGTTGCCAACGTGCTCCTTAACCGGGAGCTCACGCAACTGCATAGTGACGTACCAATGGATTTACATGTTGATGATTGTGGCCTGGCCGGTTTTGATCGGTCTGCTGTTGATCAGCTCTTTGACACTCTGCAATTCCGTGCCCTGCGCGACCGCATTGGGGTGCTTCAGGTAGCACACCTTGAAGAAAACGAACCGGTTGTTGCCGCTGAACTTCCCGAGGCTGAAATCATCGGTGGAGTCGCGGCTGCATCGTTCTTATCAGCCTTGCATCAGCCGATCACAGTCGCTTTTGCGGGCAATTGGGGCCGAGGAACTGGGTCGCTCGATCGAATCTGCGTACTTGATAACGCTGGAATCACCGGTGTACTCGAGTTCGCGGATACGGAATCGAAAGATGCTGTTATTGCATGGTTGTCTGATCCAAATATTGCCAAGATCGGTCATGACATTAAGGGTCCAACGTTGGCTCTTTTGGAAATTGGTGCTTGCCTGAGTGGTGTCACTATGGACACAGCTTTGGCGGCGTACCTCGCGTCGCCTGGTCAGCGGTCTTACGCGCTTGAAGCTGTCGTAAATAAATTCCTCGGACGGGAGCTATTGGCAAGTTCAGCTGGCGAGCAAATGTTGTTTGATACGGAAGTCGATCATTCGCCACTTATTGATCAAGTATTTGCGATCAAGCAGTTGGCGGAACTGTTCAGTGAACGTCTCGAGAGCGATGAAGAAAAATCCCTCCTTACTGATCTGGAAATCCCTGTTACTGAAGTGCTGGCGGAACTTGAATTTGTTGGCATTGCTGTTGATCGTGAGCTCCTCGACACACTCTCGCGCGAATTCGCGGAGGACATGCGCCTGAGTGAAGAATCGGCTCACGCTTTGGTTGGTCGCCCATTCAATCTAGGTTCGCCAAAGCAATTGCAGGAGATTCTTTTCGTTGAGAAAAACCTCCCGAAAACTAAGAAGATCAAAACCGGATACACCACTGATGCCGAAGCGCTACAGGGTTTATTCGCCCAGACACGTGATCCTTTGCTGGCAGCAATTTTGGAATGGCGAGAACGATCAAAGCTTCGCCAAACTGTTGAAGGTTTAATTCCACTCGCAGATAAAGCGGGTCGAATTCATACGACTTTCCATCAAACGGTTGCGGCAACAGGTCGACTTTCATCCTCGGATCCAAACCTGCAAAACATCCCCATCCGCACGGAAGCTGGTCGACGCATTCGAGGAACGTTCATCGTGGGCGAGGGGTTTTCTTCACTGATGACTGCGGATTACAGTCAAATCGAAATGCGGATCATGGCGCACGCTTCAGCAGATGCCGGACTCATCGAGGCATTCAATGCTGGCGAGGATCTCCATACGACGGTCGCATCGCAGGTGTTCGGCGTGAAGCCTGGTGATGTTGACGCGGAAATGCGTAGAAAGATCAAGGCGATGTCGTACGGGTTGGCCTATGGGCTGTCTGCCTATGGGTTGGGTCAACAATTGGATATTGGCCCTGCTGAAGCCCAGCGTTTGATGGATACGTACTTCTCACGATTTGGGGGAGTGCGGGACTTCTTGGCAGCTGTTGTGGAAGAGGCCCGGCTGCGCGGGTATACAGAAACCTTGCTTGGCCGTCGTCGATATCTCCCTGATTTGACCTCGGATAACCGTCAACGACGGGAAATGGCCGAGAGAATGGCGCTCAATGCACCTATTCAAGGTACAGCCGCCGACATCATGAAGGTGGCCATGCTCAATGTTGAGCGTGAACTCAAGGCTTCCACGCTCAAGAGCCGGATGTTGCTGCAGGTTCACGATGAATTGGTCTTAGAGATCCACGGAGCCGAGGCACAGGAGGTTGAGGCACTGGTTCGCGAGGCAATGGCGGGGGCAGCGGATCTGAAGGTTCCTTTGGATGTCTCTGTGGGCGTTGGGCACTCATGGGAGAGCGCCGCGCACTAATTGCGGACGCGCCCGTATGGGGGATTTGCCCTTGCCGTACTCTTTGGGGGCTACACAGCCGTGTAGTGGACCCTCTACTAATCATCGGACCTAACTATTCATGACCGTTTCTATGAACGCACCAGCCCAAGTAGCCATCAACGACATTGGCTCGGCTGAAGACTTCCTCGCAGCAATCGACGCAACCATCAAGTCATTTGAAGATGGCGACATCGTCGAAGGCACCATCGTCAAGGTTGATCGCGACGAGGTTCTCCTCGACATCGGTTACAAAACCGAAGGCGTGATCCCTTCCCGTGAACTTTCCATCAAGCACGACGTTGACCCAAATGAAGTTGTTCATGTTGGTGACATCGTTGAAGCATTGGTGTTGACCAAGGAAGACAAAGAGGGTCGTTTGATCCTTTCGAAGAAGCGTGCGCAATACGAACGTGCATGG
>CANFTO010000057.1 GCA_947449945.1 Actinomycetota bacterium
TATGACGGTGCTTGAAAATATCGCGATTGCGCCACGCAAGGTATTGGGTGAATCAAAGGAGCAGGCATATGACAAAGCCCGCTCATTACTCGCGCGCTTTGGGCTTGAAGCAAAGGCCAATGACTATCCAGATCGCCTTTCCGGCGGGCAAGCTCAACGTGTGGCCATCGTGCGTGCATTGGCGATGGAACCAGAGCTGATGTTGTTCGACGAAATTACTTCTGCACTTGACCCAACCTTGGTTGGCGAAGTACTGCAGGCAGTGCGTGATCTCAAACTTTCAGGCCTGACCATGGTCATGGCGACACATGAAATGAATTTCGCTCGTGAAGTAGCCGACACTGTGTGTTTCTTGCGCGACGGCATGGTTCACGAGCAGGGTCCACCCGATGTGATCTTCTCGAATCCAACGAAACCTGAAACGCGCGAATTTCTCTCGCGGGTGCTCACGCAGTAAACATCGTCGAATTAATGTGGCCACCCTCGTTAGTCCGAGTCGAGTAACTTTCCTTTAGCCGCGGCAAATTCGTCGTCGTTCAGCATTCCTTTTTCCCACAGATTACTAATACGCTCCAATTGCCCGGCAAGGTCTGCATCGCTAGAGGATCGTTGCTCGGACCTCCAGCTCAGATCTACTCGAACTTGTGGCTGGGCGTCTTGAAGACGCACTTGATACCCGCGTGACCATTGCAGGATTGAAGTCGAAGAATTCCCGCGGCAAGATCACTATTGAGGTTGCCGACCTTGATGATTTGCGGCGAATTGCGGATCTCATCGATCCAAATAATGACTGAGACATTGGCCTTACCCGCAAGATTGTGGCAATTGGTGCGGTTGAGATGCGAACACCAAAGTGTGGCTGCCATGATGGGTCGTCGCTAAATCAAAGGAGTCTCATGTTTCGTCGCGCCAGCGCGTCGAATCTTCCTGCGGGCTTCTTAACCTAGTTTGAAAATGCGTACCCATTGAGCCCAGATATCAATGCGGGCCCAAAAAAGCTGCCGAGTGCTGGCGAAGTTATGCATATGTGCCATTCGAGGGCAAACGTAGAAGTCAACCGACGAAGATGAGAGGTAAGAACGAATCTCTCCTCGAGGGTCGGCCACCACATCTCGCTCACCCATGGCCACAAGCACTGGTGCTGTAATCGAGGCTGCTTCAGCCGCAAAGTTGCCTGGGCCTAACGCATAACCGATCATGCCGGGACTTGTTGCTGATGCCCACTGCGGCAAGTTGCCATGTCGTGCAGGGCTGTCTTCGATGTCTGCGCGAACAACGTCAGCATCCATATCGTCCCAGTGAAAGGCCCACGCCATGTCCTCATATGCCTCGGGCGTTCCCATTTTGGCAGGAAGTCCAGCCAACATTGCTGCATTCGTGACAACCCCGGCAGTAAGGCTGTAGTCGCGGGGAATCCAAGAACCGTGCAATGGTGGACGACCTGGTCGCGCTGGCACCACTGTTTGAAATGGGCTGTACCCCAAGATGGCTATGCCGTCGTAAGCGTGAAAGCGGCCTTGTTGCGCAATGGTGTAACACCCACCTGCCGATTGCCCCATACCGATTACTACTGGATCACTGACGACTGGAAATCCGGAAATCAGCGTACCTTCTTGCAACAGCGTCATTACTTGGCGCTCTGCCTCATTGGCAGCGGCGGTTACTTGAGTTGAGTTGTAATTCAGCATTTGGGAGCCTTCAAATGTGCTGTCACCCACGCCAAGTGGATCCAAAGCAACAAATATCCATCCCCGTGATGCATGCCATGCTGCTTGAGACATTCCAGTCCCTGGACCAGGTAAATCCAGTGTGTAATAACCCCTTGCGTACCCTCCACCAGGTTTTGCAAAGCAAACGATGGGGTTCATGCCTAAGTGTGCAGCGTCAGGTAATGTCACAGTCACTGCAATTTCAGTGCGGCCTGGAAGTTCTACTGCACTTGTGACATCAATTTTCAATTCAATGGTGTGCATACCTGACCCCTAGTTTATGGCTTCAAACATTAAGCCTTGATCCTAGAGATCATGGCGCAACTTGCTAGGGCTTACCTGAATCACTGCGACGAAAAATTTCTAGTTTAAATATTTGTTGCGGGTCAATGGTTGAGAGATGCAAAGCAATTCATCAAGCTCGGGTGCTCACGCCGTAAACGCACGCTCATTGCGCAAGATAGCGTGTTCAACCAACGCCTTGGTGACTTCACCAAGATTGAGACCAGCCGCAGTAAGGGCTTGCGGGTAAAGGCTCGTTTCAGTAAGACCAGGTGCCGCATTGGTTTCCAGGAACCAAGGAGTTCCTGATTCATCAACGATGAGATCGGTACGTGACCAGTCCCGCAAACCAAGCACCTGGTGAGCAAGTATGGCAATGCGAGCGCACTCGGCGGCAACGTCGCTGCTTAGGCGTGAGGGAACAAAAAACTCTGTGGTCCCAGCGGTATATCGGGAGTTGTAATCGTAAATTCCTGACTGCGGAACGATCTCTACTGCAGGCAGCGCTGTGATGCCGTCGTTGGTTTCCAGAACACTGATCGCAACTTCGGTGCCCTTGATGTATTGCTCCATCATTGCGAATTCACTGTAGGCAAAGGCGCCGACCATCGCTGGTGGGAAGTCTTCAGCAGTGCGCACAATTGAACAGCCAAGGGCTGAACCGCCAGATGATGGCTTCACCATGATTGGCAAACCGAGATAACCACGAATGCCATCAAGGAGTTGCGCAGCACCAAGTTCGCGGAAGGTTGCATGCGGAAGAGCCAGCACTGCGGGAGTTGAAACGCCAGCCTGAGCGAGCAGTGCTTTGGCAACTGGTTTATCGAAACTTAGTCGCGCAGCGGCGCCTGTTGCACCGATGTACGGCAGTTGCATGCTGGTCAACACATCGCGCAGTGCGCCATCTTCACCGGCAGCGCCATGCAGTACCGGAATCACGCAATCAGGGCGAAGAGCAAGGAGGGAATCAATCAGGGCACCATCAACATCTGCTTCACGAACTTCAGCGTCAACGACAAGACGGAGAGCTTCAGCTACGCGACGGCCTGAACGAAGTGACACATCACGTTCAGGCGATAGCCCGCCAGATAGCACGAGGAAAGATGACATGTGTTCAATCCTTTCTCGTACAAAATGCGTTGAGGTTAAGCAAGATTTGGTGCTGGTGATTCGTTGCCATCGCTTTTGCGCAAGCCCACAGTGGTGCCGAACGTTGCGGCGATACCTAATTCACCTTCGATTACAGCAGCAAGGCGACGTACGCCTTCGCGAATGCGCTCAGGTTCTGGGTAACAGTAAGAAAGTCGCATGTTTTGATGCCCGTCACCGTTGACATAGAAGCCGGTGCCTGGCACATACGCGACGAGCTGGGATACGGCACGCGGCAACATCGCTTTGGAATCAAGGCCTTCTGGCAAGGTAACCCAGCTGTAGAAACCACCAGCGGGCTTAGTCCAGGTGGTTCCAGCAGGCATGAGTTGCTCAAGTGAATCCAGTAACGCATCACGACGCTCGCGGTACAGCTCTTGATATACCTTGATCTGTTCGCGCCATGGTTGCGTTGCCAAATATTGCGAGATCGTCAGTTGACTGTAGTTCGACGGACACAGCACTGCAGACTCTGCAGCAAGTACTAACTTCTCGCGCACACCATGTGGAGCAACAGCCCAACCCACACGTAAACCCGATGCGATCGTTTTTGAGAAAGAGCCGAGGTAAATTACTCCCTCTTCGTCAAGGGAACGAATGGCTGCAGGAGGCTCACCTTCAAAGCCAAGTAAGCCGTATGGATCATCCTCAAGTAACAAGATGCCAGCGCTTTTAGCGATGGCCAGGATTTCAGCACGACGAACCTGCGATTGAGTAATGCCAGCAGGGTTATGGAAGGAAGGAATCGTGTAAATCATCTTCACGGTCTTGCCTTCGGCGCGCACACGCGCAATAGCTTCAGCAAGAGCGATGGGGTTGAGACCTTCATCATCCATGGGAACGTGCACGACATCGCACTCATAGGCACGGAAGACGCCAAGAGCACCCACATATGAGGGCGCTTCAACGAGCACCACATCGCCTGGGTTACAAAAAACTCGAGTGACCAGATCCAACGCCATCTGAGAACCCGTGGTCACGATGATGTCATCGGGATGAGCGGTGACCTTGACCTCGGCCATCACGTCAAGAATCTGTTCACGCAGCATGACATCGCCCTGGCCGGAGCCGTATTGGAGTGCGACGGCTCCGCGCTCTAGGAGCAGCTTGGAAACGGTCTCAGCCATCATTTCCATATCGAGGGCCTGCACGAATGGCATGCCACCAGCCAGGGAAACAACCTCGGGGCGGGAAGCCACCGCAAAAAGGGCTCGGATTTCTGAAGCCTGCATCCCATTGGTGCGCTGGGCGTATGAATCCACCCAGGGATCAAGTCGGGAGCTGCTCATGGGACTCAAGGGTACGGGGAGTCCCGATTTATTGCCTAAACGGGCTTGCAGAACCGGCTAATTGCAGCGGCCAGGGCGGCAGCAACCACATCTTGATGGCTGGCCTGGGTTAACCGAGCTAAATCCTGAGGGTTGGAGAGGTACCCCAAGTCAACGCGAACGGCTGGCATTTTGCTCATCCGCAACAGATCCCAGGTGCGCGGATGAGAGCGGTTGTTATGCATCCGAGTGCGGGCACACAGCTCAACTTGGATCTGCTCGGCTAGCGATCGGCCGGTGTAGGAGTGGGTGCCTTCCTCAGATTCACCGAAGTAGAACGTGGCGATGCCATTTGGTCGCTCACTGGACGCTCGATCACAGTGCAGTGAAATCAACAGATCAGCATGTGTGCGGTTGGCAAAATCTGCTCGAGTCGCATCATCGGCCAGTGACTTCACCGCAGAGCGGGTCAAGAAGACTTGCGTGCCCAATGCGGCGAGTCGACCTTCAACACGCATGGCAACCGAACGCGTAATTTCATTGGCTACGTCATCATCTGCATCAAAACCAGGATCCAGCACGATGACCTTGTCTGCGATTCCCGTTTGCAGTGCGGAAACAGTCAGGCGTCCGCGCAGGTTCGCTGCATTACCTCCACTGATGGTGCGAACTAAGCGTTCAAAGGCGCGAAAAGTGTCCGGACCACAGGTTCCATCAACCGTGTCACCCACACTTTTTTGGAATTCGCGCACTGCAACATCTGTTTGACGACCAAAGGCGCCGTCAACTCGACCAGAGTTAAAACCCAGTGTGTTTAAACGCCTTTGCAGGTCTGCAACATCGTCACCACGCACCAAATGCCCTGGTACGAAACGCAATACGCGATCGCCGAGTTTCCAGCGTGCTTCATCAAGTCTGCGAAACGTGTCAGGCCCAACAATGCCGTCGACTGTCAGGCCGCGTTCTTGTTGAAAGGTACGAACCGCGTGATCGAGTTCGTCATCGAACACATCACTAGGCGATTCATCGATATAACCGAGATGTGCGAGCCGCGCCCGCACCTCGGCGACGGCCGCCCCGGTATCACCGCGGCGGTGCATCGTTACAGGTAAGGAGCCAGATCAGCGAGCAGTGCAGCCTTTGGCTTTGCACCGATGATCGACTTCACAACTTCGCCACCCTTGAACACGTTCATGGTTGGAATTGATGTGATGCCATATTGAGCTGAAAGCGCTGGGTTCTCATCAACGTTGAGCTTCACGATGGTGATGCCTTCGTTGTTTGCTGCAATCTCTTCAAGGATTGGAGCGATCATCTTGCAAGGTCCGCACCACTCGGCCCAGAAGTCAACGAGTACAGGCTTGTCACTCATCAACACATCTTCAGCAAAGCTTGCTTCGGTCACGATCTTGGTTGCGCCCATGGGGGTTCTCCTTGAAGTAGGCAGGTGGAACTGCGGTGGTCTTAGGTTACTCGGAGGCTGCCAGCCAGCGTTCTGCATCTAGGGCAGCAGAACATCCAGAGCCAGCAGCGGTGATTGCCTGACGGTAAGTGTGGTCGACCAAGTCGCCACAGGCAAAGACGCCAGGAATGTTGGTAGCCGTGGTGCGATCCATGACCTTCACGTAGCCCTCGTCATCAAGTTCGACCTGACCCTTGACCAACTCTGAGCGCGGATCATGGCCAATAGCCACGAACAGGCCAGTAATAGCAAGCTCACGAACCTCATCAGTGATGCGATCGCGCAACTTGATGCCACTGACCTTTGCATCGCCCAGGATTTCTTCTGGAATTGAGTTCCAAGCGATGGTGATTTTTTCATTCGATAACGCACGCTCTTGCATGATCTTGCTGGCACGAAGTTCATCACGACGAACAATCAACGTCACGCTCTTGGCAAAACGAGTCAGGAAGGTAGCTTCTTCAAGTGCAGAGTCACCACCACCAACAACGGCAATATCTTGCTCACGGAAGAAGAAACCGTCACAGGTCGCACACCATGAAACACCATGGCCTGAAAGGCGTTTTTCACTGTCAAGGCCCAGCTCGCGGTAACCCGAACCCATGGCAAGAATGACAGACTTAGCTTGGTAGGTATTTCCATTGCCATCAACAACAGTCTTGATGTCACCAGTGAGTTCGGCACTCACAATGTCATCAGTAATGATTTCGGCACCAAAGCGATCAGCTTGTGCGCGAATGTTTTCCATAAGAGCTGGGCCCATGATGCCGTCGGTGAAGCCAGGGAAGTTCTCAACTTCGGTGGTATTCATCAGTGCGCCACCGGCTGTAACTGAACCTTCAAACAGGATCGGATTGAGCTGTGCTCGAGCTGCATAAATTGCAGCGGTATAGCCCGCAGGGCCAGAGCCAATGATGATCACGTTACGAACGTCGCTCATGAAATTCCTCGCCGAAAAGTGGGGAAAGTCCCCAACTGCCATCAACGATTCTACGGGGCTGGTTATTCCGCTTGCGCAGCAGAACTCGTCAGGGTGAACGTGAATTCCTTACGAATGTCTGGGTTGGATGCCGAGCAGTGAGGCCCAACGACCCATACATGTAACTGCGCAGGTGTGGTGTCGGTGGCTTGGGTCACCGTGACGGGAATAACGACAACGCCAGCAGCTTCGCCATGGAAGGTGGCCATATCAACGACGAGCGCATTGACGTGCTGATTGTGGGCAAGAGCGTGAATGCAGCCAGTCAGACCCTCTGGGGTAGCAAGTTCATCGGTCATCGTCGTTGCCGGCATGGCGGTGGCGGGCGCAGCCTTCAGCATGTGGTTCATTCCGCTCATGCCGTTGAGCAAGTTCTCCACCTGAGAAGACAGGGTGGTGGGTTGGTAATCCGTGCCGCTGGCCAGGATTTCTTTTACGGGCAGCGCTCCATTGGCATCGCGAGAGACCTGATTGCTGGCAACAACCGGAGTCGGATTGGAACTCTGAACACTCTGCACCACAACACCCACACCAAGAAGTGCGACACCAGCCGCAACACTGCCCATCACCCAACCCCGCTTGGATCGGCGATGAGCCTCCAGTCCGACCACATTGGTCGCACCGCTGGCTTCGCGAGCGACCTGCTCAGCGAAGAGGCTGCGCTCTAGGTTTGCCCACACAGAATCAGGCATTGGTGGAGTTGATGGGGCCGCGTCAGGGTTTAAGAATGAAGCCACGTCACCAAGGGGGGACTGGTCATCCCAGTCGTCTTGATGGTCATTGTTCTTGCGCACCGTGGCCTCCTTCCGGTTCTTGGACGGGTTCGTCAATGTTTGGGTTCCGTAAATATTCAAGACGTTTGGCCAGTTTGGATCGACCTCGTGAACAACGACTTTTCACGGTTCCAACGGGGCAGTCCAAGATGCGAGCAGCCTCCTCGATCGGATAGCCCTCAATATCCACAAGCAGCACTGCCGCGCGCTGATCCTCCGGTAGCTCTGCCAAGGCTTCAGCCACGATGAGCTGGGTTTCGCGCTGTTCCAAGAGATCGTTGCCCTGTGGCAATCCATGCTCAGCTGACTCAAATTCGGGCAGCGGCGAGGTAGGCCGAGATTTATTTCGACGGATCCGGTCCAAACAAGCATTCACCACGATGCGATGCAACCAGGTGGTGACCTGTGAATCTCCACGAAATTGATCAGCTCGCCGAAATGCAGAAATAAGGGCGTCTTGCAGGGCGTCTTCTGCCTCACCTGAATCACCAATGGTGCGAAGCGCTACAGCCCACAGGCGATCACGATGACGAAAGACAAGTTCGGAAAACGCGTTGGGATCTCCAGCTACATGCGCAGCCAGCAACTCCTCATCGGTCTTTGTTGCTGGCATAAAAGCGCAGCCTACTGCTGGCCTCGAACGATCACGTTTGAAACCCGCACCTGATGCTTGTCAGGGTTTTGCACTGACGGCGGCAACTTTGGAAACCACAACAACACATATTGACCGGTAACTGCGCGTGGTGAACGCAAGGTCACGCGGTTCTTCCCGGCTGGTGCCTTGGCGAAACTTGTCCATTGGGCTGGGTCGGCCCCGACGGTGTTGGAAACGCTCGCGCGAATTGGTGCACCAACCTCACCGAATTTCACAGTGATGGATGAGATTGATTGTGGTGATCCCAAATCAAGAACCAGTCCCACTCCGCCTTTGCCATCAGCATCTGCAGAGTTGTACTTCGCTGACTTCCACGATGTGGTCTTGCTGGCATCAGTTGCATTCTTTGCAAGCGCATCACGTTCGCGACCAGTAATGCCATCTGCTTTTCCGTCACCATTGTCATCACCAAAAGGATCAAAGGAGGTGACCGAGGTAATGGGAAGAACGCGTGGCGGCAGATTTCCGAGGTTGCTTGATGCACTTGGTGTGGGCGTCGCAAGTACGACTGATTGAGTCTGTGGTGTTCCAGATCCAACAAATAATTGCCGGTAGGCAACCACACTGATGCCGATGCCAGCCATGATCGCAAGTGCAATCACCGCACGAAGGCCCCAGTACATGAACAAACTGGAATCACGCGCGATAGCAACTGGATCCACGTGATCACGAATCTTGGTGAGTTCTGTGAGAAATTCCTCGAGGTTGCGAATCTTTGCCGTGCCTCGAGGTCGTTTCATCTCAATCATTGAACGACCAATGAGTGAATTCAGCGGGGCAGGTACATCAGCGCGCACATCCGAAGGTGCGGCAATGTATTCACCGTGCCTCGGTGCGACAGGAAGCTCTTCGGGATCATCGGGAGTATTGACAGTTGTTGCAAAGAATGGTGATTTTCCTGTGAGTAAGAAGTAGAGCAATCCACCAAGTGCATCAACATCGGAACGAATCAAATCCTCATGAGGAGCTCCAAGTAACACAGCATCAATACTCATGCCGACAATGCGCACTTCCGCAGCATCGGTCATCACAACGCTTGTTGGCATCAAGCGACCATGGCGAATCCGCAATTGATGCGCACGATTCAGTGTTTGCGCAACTTCCCAGACAATCCCAACCGCTTGATCAATATCAAGTGGTTGCCACTGCCGACTCTCCATGATTTGCGCAAGGGTGTGGCCCTGCACCCATTCATTGATCACTGCAATTAATGCAGGCTGGGTGTCGGTAGCAGGAACGTCAATGACATCGAGCACGCGAATCAGTCGACGATCTTCAATCATGGCTGAGGACCGCGCAGCTTCACGCAGTGCGGCCGCACGTGGATCATCGGCAACAAGTGTGCGGATCACCACTTCGCGATCCAGGGTGAGGTCATAACCACGCCAGTAGGCGGCAGCTTGATCCGGGACGATCAAATGTTCAATCAGGCGATAACGATCAAGGGGACTACTCATGAACGGCGCAGCACTTTCTTGTTGATCAATGCTGTCGCAGCTCGCAGCTCATGCACGCGTAATACATACGCGGCAAGCAAATACGCGACAAGTCCAATAGGTGCCATCACCACCACGTCAATGAACACACTTCCACGACTTGCAAGGCCGGGGTTATAGCCGTGTGAACCAAGCAGCCATCTGGTCACATACATCGCGAACAAAGCGATGAGCGCAGCCAAGAAAATGCGAGCCAGTGCCCATGAGGTTGCACCTGAGCGCATGCCGCCGAGTTTGCGCGCGAGGAACCACCAAGCCAGGGCCATACCAATCCAGTAGGAAAGGCCATAAGTCAAGGCAAGTGAAGCCACCTGTTGTCCGCCGCCTTCGACCAGATTGAACAGCGGTATGGCCATCACCATCCAGGCGATGGAGAAACCTACGGTGATGAAGAACGGTGTTTTGGTGTCTTCAAGTGCATAGAACCCGCGGAGAATGACGTAGAAGAGGGTGAATGGCACCAGACCAATCATGAACACTGAAACGATGCGTCCCATAATCGATGCTTGTTCAGGTGTTGCTGCTCCGTAGCCGAATAACAACACGGCAATGTCAGCGCCGAGGACAAACAGAATGGCAGTGATCGGAGCGATCACCGCGACAATGATGCGCATTGTTGAACTGACTTCGCGGCCAACATCGTGCAGCCGCCCCGAATGAGCCAATCGACTTAAAGCCGGCAACATCGCAGTGATGATGGAAATCGTGATCACGCTATGCGGCAACATGAACACTAAGTGCGCTTTTTGATACGTGGTTAAGCCAGCCGCGGTTTCACCAGCGTTCGTTGCATTCACGTTGGCTTGGGCCGCCAATCGCGTCACGATGATGTTGGTGACCTGATTGACCACCACGAGTGCGATCGTCCACATGGCCAGTGAACCAGCTTTGCCCAGCCCATTGCCGCGCCAGTCGAACCGCGGCTTGAACGTGTAGCCATGTTTGAACAGCACGGGAATCAAAATGATGGCCTGGGAGATCACACCCAAGGTGGTGCCAATACCAAGAATCAAAATTTGATTGCTCGTCAACGTGCCATCAGAGGCGGCAGATGTTCCTGCAACAACGATGAACAGTACGAAGGTTGCAATAGCAATGATGTTGTTGGCGATAGGTGCAAACATCGGCAAACCAAAATGCCCGCGTGCATTGAGAATCTGACTGAGCATTGTGTACACGCCATAGAAGAAAATCTGAGGTAAACACAGTCGTGCAAAAGCGACAGCAAGATCAAATTCCTGTTGCGGATAATTTGCTGGCGTGTAGAGATCAACCAGCAATGGAGCACACAACACTGCGATAACTGAAAACAGCAGCAGCGTGACGCCAACAAGGGTGAGTAAACGATCTGAATAGGCATGGCCGCCATCCGCATCGTCTTTCATGTGACGCACAAGTTGCGGAATAAATACCGCGTTGAGGGCGCCACCGATAATCAAGATGTAGACGATGTTTGGTAATGAATTACCTAGTGAGTAGGCGTCCGAAACAAGATAGAAGCCAAGAGCAGCGGCCGCAGCGATATCGCGCCCGATACCGGTAACGCGCGAAACAATGGTTCCAGTAGCCATA
>CANFTO010000058.1 GCA_947449945.1 Actinomycetota bacterium
ATGGCCCGGTGGATCACCTGTTCTCACTACCGTTGCTGGCAAAGCATGTGGGAAGCCACATTGATCGTGATCGCATCACCGTGGTGTCTCCGGATGCCGGCCGTGTGCGCGTCGCTGAGCGCTGGACAGATGAGCTCGGAGCTCCGTTGGCCATCATTCACAAGCGCCGCGATCCAGATGTGCCAAACCAGGTGAAGGTCTTCGAGGTCGTGGGTGACGTCAAGGGCCGCGTCTGCGTGGTCGTCGACGACATGATCGATACCGGTGGCACCATCGTGAAGGCTGCTGAGACCCTCTTTGAGAACGGCGCAACTGAAGTCATCGTGGCGGCAACCCACGCGATTTTGAGTGACCCGGCCCGTGAGCGCCTACAGAACTCGAATATCACCGAAGTGGTGGTTACTGACACCCTGCCAATCCCTGAAGATCGCAAGTTCCCAAAGCTCAAGGTGCTCTCAATTGCGCCGATTTTGGCTCAGGCGATCAATGAGGTCTTCACCGACGGATCGGTCACCAGCCTGTTCGAGGGAAGCCCGGATTCGGAAGATTCCTCCTCTCACTGATAGTGTCCTCATCTCTCCTCGGCGAGGGTTCGCAAGAACCGTGATCGACGAAGGTCAGCGCTATCCGCGCTCTGCCGAGGCTGACTTACGAGTAAACGAGGAGTTTCACAGTGTCAACGATTGCCATTACTGCCCAAGAGCGTTCAGATTTCGGCAAGGGTGCAGCACGTCGCCTTCGTCGCGAAGGCTTGGTCCCTGCAGTGATCTACGGCCACGGCACGCAACTCCTGCATGTTTCACTTCCTAACCATGATCTTGACCTTGCACTTCGCAAGTCATACATCGTGTTGTCGGTGTCGTTGAATGGCAAGACCATCTTGGCAATGCCACGCGACATTCAGCGTGAGCCGGTCAAGCGTTACCTCGAGCATGTCGACCTCATCGTCATCACTGAAGACGAGGCAGTTGCACGTACTGCTTACGGTGTGAAGGCATCAGCCGATGCAGCTGAAGCGCTTGCCGTGAATGAAGCAGCGCGCGCAGCAGCTCCAGAAGCAACCGAGGCACCCGCTGCTGAGGTTGAAGCTCAGTAAGGCCTGTTGCCGATGACCTGGATGATCGTTGGGCTCGGCAACCCTGGTCCGGAGTACGCCACCACCCGCCACAACGTGGGCTTCATGGTGGTCGATGAATTGGCGTCGCGCATGCGTGGCACCTTGAGTCGCCACAAGCGTGCTGTTGCCGGCGCAGTTGAAGGTCGCATCGGAAACCCGGGTGCAGACGCACGCGTAGTTCTTGTTGAGCCTTGGTCGTTCATGAACACCTCTGGCGGCCCGGTCAAGGCACTCATGCAGTTCTATGACGTTGCAGAAGACCATCTTGTGGTGCTTCATGACGAGCTTGACCTACCGCTCGACACCGTTCGTATCAAAATCGGCGGTGGAGATAACGGGCACAATGGCTTGAAAAGCATTCGCAAGTCGCTCGGCAATGGTGACTACGCACGGGTGCGCATAGGGATCGGGCGCCCTGTTGGTCGCCAAGATCCCGCCGATTTCGTATTGAAGTCATTCACGGGAACTGAGCGCGACTTGATTCCTCAGGTGATCTCGCGAAGCGCAGACGCAGTAGAAACACTTGTATTACACGGAATTGAACGAGCACAAAACGAATTCAACGGAGGCTGAGATGTCGAACCGAACAGATCAAGAACTCTCAAGCCACATTGCCAAGCTTGCTGGTCAGTTGTTACTTGAATTGCGTGATTCATATGGTGATCCCGCAACCTGGGACAAAGAAAAGGCAACCTCACTGCGTAAGCAAGGCGATCGTCTATCCCATGAGTTGTTGGCAAAGGAGCTCGCCACCCATCGTCCTCTTGACGCAGTGTTGAGCGAAGAAGGCGCAGATAACTCAGACCGCCTTGATGCAGATCGACTATGGATCGTTGATCCCCTTGATGGAACCTGGGAATACGGCCAGGGTCGTGTTGACTTCGCAGTGCACGTGGCACTGTGGGAACCAAAGGTGAAGAAACTGTCAGCATGCACCGTTGACCTTCCAGCGCAAAAACTTGCGCGGTCAATGGGCGATAACGTCGCAGGGGATCCAGCATTCCCAACGGATCGCCCGGTGCGAGTTGTTGCATCGCGCACGCGTCCACCGGTGTTCCTGGGACCGGCACTAGAAATTCTTGGCGAGAAGATGAAGGTAGCCGGTATTAACGAACACGGATGTGAACTTATTGACGTCGGTTCCGTTGGAGCAAAGGTCAATGAACTCGTCTCTGGTCGCGCTGAGTTGTATGTCCACGAAAGTGGCTTTTATGAATGGGATGTGGCTGCACCGTATGGTGTTGCTCGTCATTACGGTTTCGTTCCTTCGCACACTGATGGTGAAGAAATCGAGTTCAATCACATGCCGCCTTGGGTTCAAAACCTGATGGTCGCGCACCCACTGATTGTTGATTTGGCGCGCGATGCGCTTGCGGAGGCAGCGCGAGGGTGAACCTCAGTGGATTGCTCGATGTCGTAGGGAAAGCCGATTCATTTCGGGTTGCCCGCGATCAAGCATTCTCCGGTGGCCGAATTGCATCCCCCCGTGCAGTGCAGTCGCTTATTACCTCGTTACTTGCAGCGCCAACGGAGCTTGGCCCTGGGCGGCAACTCTTGGTTGTAACTGCGACTGGACAGGAAGCCGAAGACCTCGCATCGGCAGTTCATAGCTACTGCCCGAGCTTGCGCATTGCAGTGCTGCCTTCTTGGGAAACCTTGCCGCATGAACGCCTCTCGCCATCCTCAGACACCATTGGTCGTCGCGTCAGTGTGATTCGCCGCCTTGCTCACCCGGATGCAACTGACGCACTTCTGCAGCCCATTGATGTTCTCGTAGCGTCAGTGCGTGCAGTCGTGCAACCAATTGCCGGAGGGTTGGGCGACATTGAACCGGTACGTTTGCGTGTAGGTGACACCTACGACCTTTCACAGTTGGTCATTCGATTAGTGGAACTGGGTTACGAGCGTCTGGATCTTGTAGAACGCCGAGGCCAAATTGCTGTGCGTGGCGGCATCTTGGATGTATTCCCGCCCAATGCCGAGCATCCATTACGCGTTGAGTTCTGGGGTGACGCAGTCGAAGAGATCCGTTCTTTCACGGTTACTGATCAGCGCTCACTTGAAAATGTTCCTGACGGCTTATTGGCACCAGCAGTGCGCGAATTATTACTGACTCCACAAGTGCTTGCTCGGGCTGCAAAACTGGCGGCTGAAAATCCTGTCGTTGAAGAGATCTGCGCAAAACTTGCAGAAGGCATTCCAGTGGAAGGCATGGAAGCGCTCATTTCCGTGCTGGTCCAGTCCGTTGACCCACTCGTGTCCTTCTTGCCAAAGGAAACGTCGGTGCTGGTGATCGATCCAGAACGTGTGCGTACGCGCGCCCATGACCTCACGCGAACTGCCGACGAGTTCCTTGCAGCTTCATGGCACAACGCTTCTGTGGGAAATAAAGCACCGATTGATCTTTCTGGTTCAAATTTCTTTTCCCTTGAAGAAGTGAAAGATCAATGTGAGGCACGGGGATTGCCGTGGTGTGAGCTCAACCCGCTGTACGCGGATGAAAGCATTGATCCCAATGCTGGTGTAGCAGTTGATGCCATTGGAATTGACGCTTATCGCGGTGATATCGCGCAGGCGATTGAACACATGCGTGTTTGGGCAGCTGATAATCGCGCTGTCGTGCTGGTGAGTGAAGGCCACGGATCAGCGGAGCGGTTAGCCGAGTCACTCACGAATGAAGGCGTGCCGACAGCCTTTGTTGAGTCATTAGATGAAGCACCGCGCGTTGGCGTCGTGACTGTTGCAGTGGGATCTATTGAACACGGCTATGTGTTGAATGAATGCGCACTGGCAGTTATTACGGAACGTGACCTGCTCGGTCAACGCGCATCGACCAAAGACATGCGTAAACTCCCATCGCGTCGCAAGCGTGCAATTGATCCGCTGACCTTGAAAACTGGCGACTTTGTTGTGCATGAACAGCATGGCGTTGGACGCTATGTAGAAATGGTGCAACGAGATATTGCTGGCGCGACGCGCGAATACTTAGTGTTGGAATACGCAGCAAGCAAGCGTGGCCAACCCGCTGACCGATTGTTCGTGCCTACAGATCAACTTGATCTCGTAACAAAATACGTTGGCGGCGAAATGCCAAGTGTGCATCGCCTTGGCGGTGCTGATTGGCAGAAGGCTAAAGGCAAGGCGCGTAAGGCTGTCAAGGAAATTGCAAGCGAACTCATCAAGCTTTATGCCGCGCGTAAAGCAACAAAGGGCTACGCCTTTGGGCCTGATACTCCTTGGCAGCATGAACTTGAAGATGCCTTTGCTTATGTTGAAACACCAGACCAGATGATGTGTATCGATGAAGTAAAGCGCGACATGGAAAGCACCATCCCTATGGATCGCTTGATTTGTGGTGATGTGGGCTACGGCAAGACTGAAATTGCAGTGCGCGCAGCCTTTAAGGCCGTCCAAGATGGCAAGCAAGTCGCAGTGCTTGTTCCGACCACTTTGCTGGTGCAGCAGCACGCATCAACTTTTGCGGAACGGTATGGATCATTCCCGATCAAGATCGGCTCTCTTTCACGATTCAATACGGACAAGGAAGCCAAAGCAGTATTGGCTGGTGTTGCCGACGGGACAGTCGATGTTGTAATCGGCACGCACCGCTTGTTGACACCTGATGTGCGCTTCAAGGATCTGGGATTAGTAATCCTCGACGAGGAGCAACGTTTTGGTGTTGAACATAAAGAGCATTTGAAGGCGTTGCGCACGAATGTCGACGTCTTAGCAATGTCAGCGACACCAATTCCTCGAACCTTGGAGATGGCTGTCACTGGCATTCGCGAGATGTCGGTAATCCAGACACCACCCGAAGAACGTCATCCAGTACTGACCTTTGTCGGGCCTTATGAAGATAAGCAGATAGGTGCAGCAATTCGGCGCGAGTTACTGCGTGATGGCCAAGTGTTCTTCGTCCACAATCGTGTTGAATCCATTGAACGAGTTGCTTCACGTTTGCGCGATCTGGTTCCAGAAGCACGCATTGCCATCGCTCACGGCCAAATGGGGGAGCAAGCACTTGAAAGTGTGATCGTCGACTTCTGGGAAAAGAACGTTGACGTATTGGTGTGCACCACGATTGTGGAATCCGGCATCGATATTGCAAACGCGAACACCTTGATTGTCGATCGAGCAGACATGTTCGGTCTGTCGCAGTTGCATCAGTTGCGTGGTCGTGTGGGTCGCGGGCGCGAGCGAGCGTACGCGTATTTCCTGTACAACCCTGAAAAGCCACTGACTGAAACTGCGCATGAACGTCTTGCCACGATTGCTCAGCACACTGATCTGGGTTCAGGTATGCAGATCGCGATGAAGGATTTGGAAATTCGCGGGGCGGGCAATCTTCTGGGTGGCGAACAAAGTGGGCACATTGCTGACGTGGGCTTTGACCTCTACGTACGCCTCGTAGGCGAGGCTCTTGCTGAATTCAAGGGCGACGAGAGTGAAACTCATGCAGAAATGAAGGTCGAGCTCCCAGTTGAAGCTCATATTCCACACGAGTACATCCCGCATGAACGCTTACGTCTTGAGGCTTACAAACGATTGGCCGACGCCTCAACTGAAGTGGCGGTCGACGAGGTTTATGCCGAACTCACCGACCGATACGGACCAGTGCCTACCCCAGTGGAGACCCTGTTAGCAGTCGCTCGCCTGCGGGTCCTTGCCCGTCGAGCTGGATTGACTGAAATCGTGGCCACTGGGCCCGGGATTCGTTTCCAACCGGTGAATCTGCCCGAATCTGGCCAAATGCGCTTGACGCGGCTGTACCCACGCACGCTGATCAAGGCTGCAGTCAATACGATCGTCGTACCAAGGCCGATGACCTCCCTGGTGGGTGGCGCGCCGGTTGTTGGGAACGACCTGCTTGATTGGGTAACGGAGTTCATTCATGCTTCGCTGCCTGTGACACCTGAATCGATGGAGAGCAATTCATGACCACTGCACGCCGCGCCCTCATACCTGCAGCAGTCCTTGCACTGGGACTCGCGCTGACTGCCTGCACAGGTTCCGCCGGCGATGCGGCAGTTGTGGGTGAAGATCACGTCAGTGAGGCTTCGCTCAACACAAATGTCAGTGAAGTCTTGGTTGCGCAAGGATTTTCAGCAGATAAATCAGACCCTGAGTTAGTCAAGAGCACCCTGAATTGGTTAGTCGTGATGGATCTGCTTGATCAGGTTGCCGCGGACAACAACGTTGCAGTGACTCAAGGCGAGATTGATCGTGAGCATGCAGCTGAAGTGAAGTCGGCGGGCAGCCAAGCAGCCCTGGAAGCCGCATACCTCAAGCAGTCAGTTGCTCCAAGCCAGATTTCAGAACGCATCCGATTCGCCTTAACTGCACAAAAGGTTGCCAAGGCAGTTGCTCCCAATGCATCGCCTGAGCAAGCAACAGCTGCCCTTGTCGCTGTAGTTGTTGCCAAAAGCAAGGCCGTGAACCCTGAAGTGAACCCACGTTTTGGCACTTGGGATTCCCAAAACCTGCAGCTTGGTGCGGAATCCTCAGATCTTTCTACTGTGCTTCCTGCGAAGTAACACTTTCTTCCAAGCTGCACGAACGAAAGCTGCCTGAACCCACAGTGAGAGGGGAGCGTTGTGAGTACTGAAAGTTATCTGCTCCAGCTGGTTGCCGTCATGGATCAGTTGCGCTCACCGGGTGGTTGCCCGTGGGATGCCGAACAAACACATGAATCATTACTCGAATACTTGGTTGAAGAAACCTACGAAACTGTTGAAGCCATTGAGTTAGCTGATCGCGCTGGGCTGCGCGAAGAGCTGGGTGATGTTCTTCTTCAAGTAGTTTTTCATTCACGAATTGCGCAAGAAGATCCTGTTGATCCTTGGACTATTGAAGACGTTGCACAAGGCATAGTGGAAAAACTCATTCGTCGACACCCTCATGTATTTCTTGAAGGTGACAACCCGGACGCAAATCTGAACTGGCATGAGAGCAAGGCGAAAGAAAAGGGCCGTGAGTCGGTCACTGATGGAATTCCCGCTCAACTACCCGCTCTGTTGTACGCGGCAAAAGTTGTAGCTCGTTCAAAGAGGTATAAGGAAGCAGTAAAGGCCACTGATCAGCGCGAGCGAGCAGAGGAAATTGCCGCACATTTAGCAAGTGAAGAGCAACTTGGCGATCTCTTACTTGAACTCACGTCACTGATGCGCGATCGAAAATGGGATTCAGAAGCAGCGTTGCGCCAGGCTGCGCGCCGACGAGTAGCAGAAGTGCGCTCCCTCGAAGGATTACATTCATGAAGGCAACCTTCGATCGAATTGCCCAACGGGTGATGACCACCATGCTCAGTGCTGAACCAATTCGTGCAACGGGAATGGGTGAACACGCATTTGATCAATTTCTGCCCGATTACACCCAAAATGGCCGGTCTTCCCTTGCCTTCACCCTTGATGACCTCCTGACTGATCTCGATGCCGTCGATGACCTTGAACTTGACCTTGCAGACCAAGTCGATCTTGAAATTCTTCGGGCAGCAATCACCCGCACATTATTTGAGCTTCGTGAAGTGAAGTCTGTGACCTGGAATCCGATGATGTGGAATCCAGGTACTGGGCTACACCTGTTGCTCTCCCGTGATTTCGCTGCATTGTCGGATCGCTTGGTATCCGTGAGCGCACGATTAGAAGCGATTCCAAGATTCTTGGCAGATGCGCAAGCTGAGCTTGGTGAAATGCCGCGCATTCACGTAGAGACGGCCATCGGCCAATTCCATGGAACCTTGGCACTTGTTCAGGGTGAAATTTCAGAACTCTTGGGTGCGAATTCTCCGGTTGTTCTGGCTGCACAAGCGTCTCTGACAACGTTCATTAATTGGCTTCAGGAGCAACTTCCGATTGCCAATCGTGATCCTCGACTGGGTTCGCATCTGTATTCGTCACTGCTCTGGCACGCTCTGGATTCAGATACGCAAGCTGGGGATTTACTCGCAGCAGCTAATACCCATTTGATCAAAACAGAACGGGCATTGATCGAAGCCGCTGCGCGGTATCTCGATGAATCTGCTGATGCCCCGAATCTTGTTGCTCGTGCCCTTGACGACGTGGCATCGAAATTTCCAGTCACAAATGACGATGTGCTGCAGCAGGTATCTCATGCACTTGATCGATCAATCGAGTTCCTTGAAAAAGTGCCTCTGGTTTCTATGCCGGTCACAGATGTCCAGGTAATCGAAATGCCAGAGATTCATCGTGGAGTTGCCGTCGCTTACTGCGATTCGCCAGGGCCTTTGGAAGCAACTGAGTTACCAACATTCGTTGCCGTTGCCCCCACGCCTGCATCGTGGGAGACAGAACGCATTGATTCATTTTTCCGCGAATACAACGGTGTTCAGCTGCACGATCTCACAATTCACGAAGCTTTCCCAGGGCATGTCCTGCAACTGGCCCATTCACGGGTAGCCGAAAAAGCCACCAGGGTTCGAGCCTTTGGTCGCAGTAGTGTGTTCATTGAAGGTTGGGCGGTGTACGCAGAAGAGTTGATGATCAACTCTGGTTACCTTCCTATAGAAAACGAGCGATCCGCATACGCCTTACGTCTTCAACAATTAAAGATGCAAGCCCGAATGATTATCAACGCAATCCTCGACGTGCGAGTTCACACCCATGACATTGAAGAAGACGAAGCGCTTGATCTAATGATGCGCAGAGGATTCCAAGAAGAGGGTGAAGCAATTGGTAAGTGGCGGCGTGCGCTACTCACTGCGGGTCAATTACCTACATATTTCGTTGGATATCTCGCTGTGAGCGAGATCGCAGCTGATCTCATGGTCTTACATCCACAATGGGCGCCGCGTGAACTCCACGACTTCATGCTTGCGCATGGTTCGCCAGCTCCACGGCATTTGCGCACCTTGTTTGGGTTGTAACAATGCGCCTGTTGCACACATCGGATTGGCATCTGGGGCGGACCCTATTCTCGGTGCCACTTATCGATCATCAACGTGTCTTTCTTGAGTGGCTTGTTAGTCAAGCGGAAGAACGTGAAATTGATGCAGTGCTGATCAGCGGCGATGTATTCGACCGTTCAGTTCCCGCCGTTGAATCAATTGCGCTCTTTGAGTGGGCACTTATTGAGTTGGCTAGACGAACAACCGTTGTGTTAATCCCTGGCAATCATGATTCAGCAACCAGGCTGGGATTTGCTGGACCATTACTTGAATCAGCCAATGTGCACGTGCGTGCGAGTATCGATGCCGTTGATCGTCCAATCGTAGTGACTGGCGAGAAGCAGTCGGTTCAAATTTTCGGCATCCCATATCTGGAGCCGACGTTTAATGCCGATCGCTTGGAGTGCGAGCGCACGCATGCCGGGGTGTTGAGTGCTGCGATGCAGCGGATTCGCCAAGCGGCACTGCCGGAACTTCCAGTAGTAGTAGTTGCTCATGCGTTTGTTACTGGCGGTATCGCAAGTGAATCAGAACGCGATGTACGCGTTGGTGGTGTGCCTGACGCTCCAGTCTCTGTATTTGATGGAGCACATTACGTGGCGCTTGGACACCTTCATCGGCCTCAAGAGGTCGGAACTCAGAATGGAATGCAGGCGCGTTACTCAGGGTCTCCTATTGCCTATTCCTTCTCCGAAGAGGGTCAACAGAAATCAGTCGTGCTTCTTGAAGTCAATGATGATGAAATAGACGCCACCCTTATTCCAACTCCGCAGCCTCGCCCCTTGACCACTATTCAAGGGCGACTCGATGAATTATTGAGTAGCGATGCGTTCGCCGCAGTTGAACAGCATTGGATTCGCGCGGTGATTACCGATGGCCGGCGTCCTGAACGCCCAATGGAGCGCTTGCGTGAACGCTTTCCGCACGCGTTGCAGCTGGAATTTGCGCCAGTGTCTGGCGGCATCAATCCATCAACGCGTGCAGTTGATATTTCGAAGCTGAATCCCATTGAAGTCGTCAGTGCGTTCATTGAATATGTATCTGGCAGTGAACCAAGTGCTGAAGAAGTTGTGCTTTTAGAGCAAGCTGTAGAACGCGTTCGCTTGAGTGAGGTGAAGTAGCGTGCGTGTTCATTCACTCGAGTTCGAGGGCATTGGTCCGTTCCGGGATCGACAAGTCATTGATTTCGATTCCCTAGGTCAGTCCGGAATATTTCTTATTGATGGCCCGACCGGTGCAGGTAAAACTACGATTATTGATGCAATCGTGTTCGCACTCTATGGCGATGTTTCAGGGAAAGAAGCCGATAGTTCACGGTTGCGCAGCGACTACTCACAGCCACAAGAACCGAGTGCTGTCGCGATTGAATTTTCTGTCGGCGATCGAAAAGTCTGGCTGCTACGCACCCCGAGATATCAGCGGGCTAAAAAGAGCGGTGAAGGCACAACGGAAGCTGCCGCCACTCAACTCCTTCGTGAATTTGCGCAGGATGGTTCCGTTACGGCGGAATTAACTTCGGCTCATGAAATCGGTACCCACATCAATAACCTGCTCGGCATGAATGCTCAGCAATTCCGTCAGCTTGTCGTGCTCCCGCAGGGGGAGTTCGCGGAACTCTTGAGAATGAAACCGTCAGAGCGTTTCACGGCCCTTGGTCCGCTCCTTGGGGATGTGTTCTATAAGCAGCTGCAAGATGATCTGGAACGCGAAGGCGCGATAGCTAAAACACAGAGAAGTGCAGCGCAGATGGCCGTGTCCGATGCGATTCAGCAAATCGTGGGCGCCTTAGGCCAGTTAGCTAGCGAACCAGATCTGATTGAAGTAACCGAAAGGCTCACGAGTGATAACCCAACAACTGAAATCTTGGGTGACTGCCTTGTGCGCATTGAAGGATGGCTCACTACGCGAAATAAGCAATCAAAAAAAGCACTTTCTATTGGGAAGAAGCAGGCAACTGATGCACTCGTTCAAGCGCAGAGAGCTGACGAGTATCAGGCGGGCGTGCTTGCTGTCGTTTCAGCAACACAAGTATGTGCTCGGGAGTTAGAGAAACTGGGAGTTATCCACGATTCGTTCTCTCGCGTTGATGCACAATCAGAGCAAGAAGAACTTATTCAAATGCTCGGTAGGCTTGAGCCAATTGTGGAACGCGAAATCAACCGCGAAATCCGTATTGCGCAAGTGCAAGAGTTGAATGACCAGATCGATCTTCAGCAATCAAAGTTGAAGGAATTCTCGGAATTAACAGAAAAGGCACCAGCGGAGCGTTTGCGATTAGAGCAAACTATTGCTGCGTA
>CANFTO010000059.1 GCA_947449945.1 Actinomycetota bacterium
GAATACTTACGACCGTTTAGGTATTCCTGAAGCAGAAAAACAGCGCCTAGTGGCCGGTGTAGCTGCACAATACGAATCTGAGGTTGTTTACCACAAGATTCGCGAAGATCTCGAAGAACAAGGTGTGCTGTTCTTAGATACCGACACCGCGTTGCGTGAGCATGAAGAACTTTTCCGCGAATACTTCGGCACGGTAATTCCTGTTGGAGACAATAAGTTCGCATCACTCAACACGGCAGTATGGTCAGGTGGTTCATTCATCTACGTGCCTAAAGGTGTCAATGTAGAAATTCCGTTGCAGGCCTATTTCCGCATCAATACGGAAAACATGGGGCAGTTCGAGCGCACGTTAATGATCATCGACGAAGGTGCTCGCGTTCACTATGTTGAAGGTTGCACCGCACCGATCTATTCGTCAGATTCATTGCATTCTGCTGTCGTGGAAATCATTGTTAAAAAGGGTGCAACGTGCCGCTATACAACGATTCAGAACTGGTCCACGAATGTCTACAACTTGGTGACTAAGCGTGCGGTCTGCCATGAAGATGCCACGATGGAATGGATTGACGGCAACCTTGGTTCTAAGGTCACCATGAAATATCCAGCTGTATGGCTGATGGGTGAGCGTGCACATGGCGAAACGTTGTCACTGGCCTTCGCGGGTCCGGGCATGCACACAGATGCCGGTTCAAAAATGATCCACGCAGCACCCAATACAACTTCGACAATCGTGTCAAAGTCAGTGGCACGCGGTGGTGGACGTTCGTCTTACCGCGGACTCGTACAAATTAATGAAGGTTGTCATGGCTCACGAGCCACTGTGAAATGCGATGCGCTCCTTGTGGATGACGAGTCGCGTTCGGACACCTATCCATATGTAGATGTTCGTGAAGACGATGTTTCCATGGGCCATGAAGCAACTGTTTCAAAAATCAGCGATAGCCAACTCTTTTATTTGATGTCTCGCGGAATGACAGAAGACGAGGCGATGGGAATGATCGTGCGGGGATTCATTGAACCGATCGCCCGTGAACTTCCGATGGAGTACGCCATTGAGCTGAACCGTCTCATCGAATTGCAGATGGAAGGCGCAGTCGGATGAGTCTTGCAGTTGTTGTTCCTCCCGTGGATCTTGCGCCGCGTACGCGCTCGTATGAACCTGAAGCCTTCATCGAACCAACGGCTCGTGACGAGGAATGGAAGTTTTCTGCTTTTAATCGCTTGAAGCATTTCTTTGTCCCAGATCCCAATGCTGGCGTGGTTCGCGCTTCGGGTGATGGCGTTCAGATGCGTCCTATAACGTCGATCGCGAGTTCCTGGATTCCGACCGATATGGCAGCAGCGGTCGCTCGGGCCAATGTTCGTGAAGGTGGAGTGCTTGAAATTCCGGCGCAGGCCGAAATCATCGAGCCCATCGTGGTAGATCTGACTACGTCCAGTGCGCAGGCCTACCAGCATTTGGAAATTGTCGCTGGAAGTTTCAGCTCGGCCGTTGTGGTCATTCGACAAACACTGACAAGTGAAATATCCGGCTCAACGGTGATCACTGTCGGCGATCATGCGCGTTTAACGGTTATCACGATCATCGAAGGCGAAAAATCAACAGCGTTGGTCCTGCAATTGCCTGTAACTCTTGGTCGAGATGCACAATTCACCGGAGCCCTTGCTGCTATTGGTGGTGGTGCAGTGCGTATTCAAAATTCTGTTACGTACGCGGCACCTGGTGGCTCCGCAGAGCTTCTTGGTGTGTTCCTTGCAGATACAGGTCAGCACATCGAACAGCGAATCTTCGTGAACCATGATCAACCACATTGCAAGAGCAACGTCATGTTCAAGGGTGCCTTGCTCAATGCAGAAGCCCGCAGTGTCTGGATTGGTGACGTGCTGGTTCGAAAAGAGGCCATCGGCACAGATACTCATCAGGTCAATCGCAACCTTTTGCTTTCCGATGGTGCGCGCGCGGATTCAGTACCTAACCTTGAACTGGAAACCGGCGACATTGTTAAGGCTGGACATGCCAGTGCCACCGGTCGTTTCGATGATGAACAAGTCTTCTATTTGCAATCCAGGGGAATCCCGCTTGATGTGGCACGCCAACTGGTGGTACGCGGATTCTTCGCTGAAGTTCTTGGACGCGTGGGCAACGTTGAGTGGCGCGAGGAACTTCTTTCCAAAATTTCTTCTCGTTTAGGGATTGAGTCATTTGGAGATAGCGATGAGTGATTTCGTCCGTGTTGCCACGGTTGCAGATGTGCCAATTGGCACATCGCTCAAGGTGGTTGTCAAGGAACGGGATATTGCCTTGGTCAACTGTGATGAGGGTGTTTTTGCGATCTCTGACATCTGTTCACATGCGGATGTTTCGCTATCTGAGGGTGAAGTAATTGATTGCACAATCGAATGCTGGCTTCACGGATCGCAATTCAACCTTCGCACAGGCGCGCCACTTTCACCACCTGCAATTTTTGCGGTACCCACTTACGAGGTGCGGCTCGTGGCCGAAGGCGACGTCACGTTTATCGAAGTAGCAAGCGAACCCACACCTGTCACAAATGATGGAGCGAAGTAACTATGAGTTCATTACTAATCACTGACTTGCACGCGCAGGTGGAAACAGATCAAGGTCCAAAGGACATCCTCAAGGGTGTGACTCTCAAGATTGAATCTGGACGCACCTACGCGATCATGGGACCTAACGGTTCGGGCAAATCTACATTGGCTTATGTCATTGCCGGGCACCCTCGTTACACCGTGACCTCAGGATCAATCACCCTTGATGGCGTCGATGTACTCTCGATGAGCGTAGATGAGCGTGCACGTGCTGGCCTATTCCTTGCGATGCAATATCCAGTCGAAGTGCCTGGGGTATCCGTTGCCAACTTCTTGCGGACTGCGGTCACTGCGGTCCGTGGTGAAGCTCCCAAGCTTCGCCTGTGGATCAAAGAAATGAAGGAAGCGATGGCCGCTATCCAAATGGATCCGTCATTCGCCGAACGCAACCTCAATGAAGGGTTCTCGGGCGGTGAAAAGAAGCGACTGGAGATCTTGCAGCTTGGATTGTTACGACCAAAAATCGCGGTACTTGATGAAACAGACTCCGGTCTCGACGTTGACGCTCTACGCGTTGTTTCAGAAGGCGTAAACCGCTTCCGTGATGAAACCGGTGCCGGAACATTATTGATCACGCACTACACGCGAATTCTGCGCTACATCAAGCCTGATGTTGTGCACGTTTTCGCAGAGGGTCGAATCGTCGAAACTGGCGGTCCCGAACTCGCCGAGATTCTTGAATCTGAGGGTTACGAACGTTTCACAACGGTTAAAAGCTAGAAGTTTCGATGACCGCTCTCGATGTTGCAGCCATCAAGGCTGATTTTCCAATCCTGTCCACCACGGTTCGTGGTGGACAGCCATTGGTGTACCTCGATAGTGGTGCCACGTCTCAAAAGCCGAAATCCGTACTTGATGCCGAACGCGATTATTACGAGCAACATAATGCGGCTGTTCACCGCGGTGCACATGCCCTTGCCGAACTTGCAACTGAGGACTTTGAGGATGCACGTAAAGTCATAGCAGGGTTTGTTGGGGCGCGCGCTAAAGATCTTGTCTTTACCAAGAACGCTACTGAAAGCCTGAACCTTGCCGCATATGCATTTTCCAACGCCTCGGCTATAGCTACTCATCATTCAGGCGCGATCGATCCGCGGTTCATCTTGAAACCTGGTGATTCAATCGTTATTACGGAGATGGAACATCACGCAAATCTCATTCCTTGGCAAGAGGTGTGCCGAAAGACAGGAGCATCGCTTCGTTGGATCTCCTTAACAGAGGATGGTCGACTCGATTTATCGAACCTTGATGAACTGATTGACAGCACGACAAAGGTCGTCAGCATTGTTCATCAATCGAATATTTTGGGCACCATCAATCCTGTTCAGTTGATTATGGATCGTACTCATGCGGTTGGAGCCGTTGGCATTGTTGATGGATGTCAATCCGTGCCACATATGCCGGTAAACGTTCACGAGCTTCACGCAGATCTTTTTGCATGGAGCGGGCACAAAATGCTCGGCCCGACAGGTATTGGTTGTTTGTGGGGAACTGAAGAAATCCTCGAAGCGATGCCACCATTTCTCACCGGCGGGTCGATGATTCAAATGGTTGAGATGGAGAAGAGCACATTCGCTCCGCCCCCGCAGAAATTCGAGGCAGGCACGCCAGTCGTTGCTCAAGCTGTCGCTCTAGCAGCAGCAGTGCGATACCTCGAGAACCTAGGCATGCAGGAAGTGGCTCGGCATGAGCACCTACTCGCGGAACACACGGTCAACGCCTTAAACGCGCTTGATGGTGTGCGCATCATTGGGCCCACAACATCTTGGGAGCGCGGCAGTGCCGTTTCCTTCGTCGTCGATGGTCTGCATCCACACGATGTAGGTCAGGTGCTCGATAGTCGAGGAGTTGCCGTTCGCGTTGGGCATCACTGTGCTTGGCCTACGTGTCGGCATTTCGGTGTTCCTTCAACAACGCGTATTTCGCCATATATCTACAACGACATTGCAGATATTGATGCTGCTCTTGAAGGCATCGTGGCCGCACAGGAATTTTTTGGAGTGAAGTGATGGATCTTGAATCTCTCTACCAAGACATCATCTTGGATCATTACAAACACCCGCGTGGCAAGGGTTTGCTTAATAAGCCGCTAGGAAGTGCTTTCCATGTGAATCCCACGTGTGGTGATGAAATAACTGTGCAGGTGAATCGGGATGCTGAAGGTGGCTTGATCATTGGATATGACGGTCAAGGTTGTTCGATTTCCCAAGCAAGTGCAAGCGTTTTGGTAGAACTCATCACTGGTGAATCAATCGAACGCAGCGAAGTGATTCGTAAGGCGTTTTTGGAACTGATGCATGCGCAAGGTGTAGGGGAGCCAGACGAAGACGTTCTCGGCGATGCAATTGCTTTTGCTGGGGTGGCAAAGTTTCCAGCTCGAGTGAAATGCGCGTTGTTGTCTTGGATGGCTTTACAGGACGCTGAAATACAGGCTGGATTAATAACAACAGGAGAGGGAGCATGAGCGCCGCAACAGAAGATGATGTGCTGGAGGCAATGCGCGATGTTGTCGACCCTGAATTGGGTATCAATGTTGTAGATCTTGGTTTGGTCTATGGAGTGACCGTCGATGAAACCAATATCGCGACCGTTGATATGACCCTGACCTCAGCTGCTTGCCCGTTGACCGACGTGATTGAAGATCAGACAAGGGCGGCGCTGAGCACTGTTGTCGATGACTTTCGGATTAATTGGGTCTGGATGCCACCTTGGGGCCCCGACAAGATCACAGACGATGGACGCGACATGCTGCGCTCCTTGGGATTTAATGTCTAATAGATGATTGTTGCCACAGATGTGGAGTTGCGTGCTGGTGCGCAGCTTTTGTTATCTCAAGCCAGTTTCCGAGTCGGTAAAGGTGATCGTGTAGGCCTTGTCGGCCGTAATGGCGCGGGCAAAACCACACTCACGAAGGCTCTCGCGGGTGAAACCCTGCCGACTAATGGTTCGATTCATTCCACCGGTTCTGTGGGCTACCTTCCGCAGGACCCTCGATCAGGTGATCCGGATGAATTAGCGCGAGATCGTATTCTGAGCGCTCGAGGCCTCCAAGATGTCATGCGTCGCATGCAAGAAGCGTCCATGGCAATGGACACTCAGGATCCAGACGAACGCGATCGAATTGTGGCTCGCTACGCGCGAGCTGAGGCAGAGTTTGAAGCCTTGGGCGGTTATGCCGTTGAATCCCAGGCTGCCTCAATTGCTGCATCAGTTGGTCTTGATGACCGAATTCTCGGACAACCCCTTGGCACCCTTTCTGGTGGACAGCGTCGGCGAGTTGAATTGGCGCGAATCTTGTTCAGTGGTGCTGAAGTACTACTGCTTGATGAACCGACCAACCACCTTGATGCTGACTCCATTCGTTGGTTACGCAAATTCTTGGGTGCATACGAAGGTGGATTCATCGTGATTAGTCACGACACCGAACTTCTTCATGACACGGTGAACAAGGTGTGGCATCTTGACGCAAACCGCCGAGAAATTGATGTCTACGCCATGGGTTGGGATGCTTATCAAACTGCCCGCGAAACCGATGAGCGCCGCCGAAAGCGTGAGCGCCGAAATGCTGAACAGCAGGCTGAACAATTGCGCAATCAAGCAAATCGCATGCGAGCTAAGGCGTCGAAGGCAACTGCAGCGCAAAATATGTTTAAGCGCGCAGATGCCCTCATGGAAGGTCTCGATGACACACGCGTGGCTGACAAGGTCGCAAAATTGCGATTCCCTACGCCAAAACCTTGCGGAAAGGTTCCGCTGACGGCCAAGGGCCTTTCACGAACCTATGGTTCGCTTGAAGTGTTCACTGATGTTGACCTGGCAATTGACCGTGGATCACGGGTTGTGATCTTGGGCCTTAACGGCGCGGGAAAAACCACTCTCTTACGCATTCTTGGCCAAGTCGATCCTCCAAACACGGGCGAAGTGCTACCGGGACATGGTGCTGTCATTGGGTATTACGCTCAGGAGCACGAGACTTTGGATCCGACGGCCACAGTGCTTGAAATGATGAAGCGCAATTCGCCTGATCTCGATGACACCAAGCAGCGAACAGTTCTTGGTTCCTTCCTGTTCAGTGGCGATGATGTAGACAAGCCAACAGCAGTGCTCTCAGGTGGGGAAAAGACTCGCTTAGCGCTTGCCTGTCTGGTGGTTTCGGTTGCCAATGTGTTGCTGCTAGATGAGCCGACGAACAACCTTGATCCAGCAAGCCGCGAAGAAGTGCTTTCGGCGTTACGCAGTTATGAAGGCGCGGTAGTCCTGGTCACTCACGATCCGGGCGCAGTGTTTGCACTGGATCCAGAACGAGTGCTGTTACTTCCCGATGGCGACGAAGACCATTGGAGTGCAGATTACGCAGACCTTGTTGAACTTGCCTAAAGGAGTAGCCCGTGGCTAATCACAGCGTGTGGATGACGATGCGTTCGATGTCCAGTGATCGCTCCGTTCTGAAGAAGAGGCTTGGCAAAGGTCTCGTGCGTCGAATTTTGGGTTATGCACGCCCATATAAAGCGATCGTTATCGCGTTGCTTATTACCTTGGTGTTCGCTGCCGTGTTGACAGTCGCGCAACCTTTGTTGTTTCGTCGAATTATTGACAAGGGCGTCTCAGTAGGAGATTCGTCTGTCGTCACAAAGACAGCAATATTGATTGCTATTTTGGCGTTACTCGATGCGGTACTTGGTCTTGTCGGACGCTGGTTCTCGGCGCGTATTGGTGAAGGACTAATTTTCGATTTACGAACGCAGGTGTTCGACCACGTTCAACGTCAATCCATAGCTTTTTTCACTCGTGCGCAAACTGGTGCACTGATTTCGCGTTTAAACAGTGATGTGATCGGTGCACAGCAAGCTTTTACTTCAACGCTCAGCGGTGTCATCGGCAACCTTATTTCACTCATCATCGTTTTGGTGACAATGTTTATTCTGTCGTGGCAGGTAACGTTGACATCACTTGTTCTCGTGCCTCTGTTTCTTATTCCCGCGCGTTGGATGGGTCGCAAACTTCAGCAACTGACTCGTGACCAGATGAAACTGAATGCCGATATGAGCAATCAAATGTCTGAGCGCTTCAACGTGGCCGGCGCACTTCTGGTGAAACTCTTCGGGCGACCTGAAGAAGAGGCCGATAATTTCTCAGGTAAAGCTGTTCGAGTTCGTGACATTGGCATAAAAATGGCGATGGCGAATCGATGGTTCTTCTCGGCTCTTACCTTGGTTGCAGCGTTAGCCACTGCCGTTGCTTATGGTCTAGGCGGCAACTTAGTGATCAACGGTGTTCTCACATTAGGAACATTGCTGGCTCTCGTGGGTTTGTTGGCGCAGCTTTACGGCCCATTAACGGCACTCTCCAATGTGCGCATTGACATCATGACTGCGTTGGTGTCTTTTGATCGTGTATTTGAAGTCTTGGATCTCACTCCGGCAGTCCAAGATCCGATTCATCCATCCAAACTTCCTGAAACGTCGCTTTCATTAAAGTTTGACGAGGTGAGTTTTACCTACCCAACAGCTCGCGAGGTCTCACTTGCATCCCTAGAAAGTGTTGCTCGCAAAGAGGAACACTTTGAGAATGAGCCGGTGCTGTCAGGTGTCTCCTTTGACGTTCCCGCCGGAACACTGGCAGCTATTGTCGGACCATCCGGTGCAGGGAAAAGCACGATAAGTGCCCTTGTTACGCGCTTATATGACGTCAGCAGTGGTGCCATCTCAATCGGTGATGTGGACATCAGAAACGTGAAGCAACTTGATTTACACGCGAATCTTGGAGTCGTCACCCAGGATGCGCATCTGTTCCACGACACAATTGGTGCAAACTTACGTTATGCGCGCCCCAAGGCGACAGATGATGAAATCTATGAAGCATTAGAGGCCGCTCAAATTATTGATCTCGTGCGTTCATTGCCAAATGGATTAAACACAGTAGTTGGAGACCGTGGACATCGTTTGTCTGGTGGCGAAAAGCAACGTTTGGCGCTTGCCCGCGTATTGCTCAAGAGCCCAAAGTTACTCATACTCGATGAGGCCACTGCTCACCTTGATAGCGAAAGCGAAGCGGCGGTTCAGCGAGCGCTTGATAGCGCACTCGTCGGCCGCACATCTTTGGTTATTGCGCATCGACTCTCAACTATTCGCAATGCAGATCAAATTCTTGTGATTGCCGATGGTGCTGTCGCAGAACGAGGTTCACACGAAGATCTGCTGAAACTGCAGGGCATTTACTCAGATTTGTACAACACGCAATTTGCTACGAGTGAGTAGGTCGCGAGTTTGAACCTGTGATTCGTGCATCGTCTGCCGCTTCGCGGCGCAAAAAGATAAACCATCCGATGATGGCGACCAGTGCAAATAGAATCCATTGGACGGCGTACGAGACGTTCTGACCTTCATCAATTTCGGGAGTGTCTACCGTTTGCAATCCAGATTGTTTTGGATCTGTGAGTTGCAAATAGCCAGGCACTGATGCCTGGACTGGCAAAACCTCTGGTGCGGGAGCTGGGATCATGCCTACCGGTAAACCTGTGAGATCAGTTTTCTGTGCTGACTCGTAAGTTCTCCAAGCGCCGGTAATTCTTTGGTGGCCGGGAGTTGGTTGCGGAATACTTGGCATTGAAGTTGCAATACCTTGCACAGGCATCCAGCCTCGGTTCACCCAGATCATTCTGTGGTCATCGGCTACAAATGGAGTCATAACCCAAAACCCGTTTGTGCCATTCAATGGACGTTTACGGACGACAACCTGATGATTGAGATCAAATGACCCAGTAGCGGTGTAACGAGTCCACTCGGCTGAACTGGTTAGTGCCCTTGTGTCGGGTAATTGCGTTGGAGTCACTACAGATGCGGTTTCAAGCGCCACTCGTTCAGCGCGCTTGGTTTCCGCGCGACTCCACTGCCATCGGCTCAACAAACCAAAACCAAGAATGACTAAGAGAACTAAAGCGGTGAAACTGATCCAGCGCCGGGTACGCAATAGAGCAAGCATGTTTCAGCAGTCACCGGGGGAGGGTTCAATGACTTCGCCGATGATCACGCGTGAGGAGGTCGGTGGCAGTGCGGTCTGCAGAACCGGCGTAATGCCCATGCTCCCGACTTCATCGTTCTCACGTCCCGCGTTTGCCACCACCACCGCGAGATAGGGCAGAACGATGGCGCCTGCGATCAGCACCCATCGTGGCCAACCGGGTATAAAAATGGCCCCGATCACGCACAACGTACGGATAAGCATTGATATCAAGTACTTGCGGGTACGCCCCGTTTGCTCCTCGCTCAGTGGCCTCTGAGCGGCCGTCACATTGAAGACGTCCTGCTCTGCACGTTCGGGGCCGGATACCGGCGAAGAATCCACAGGGAGAGCCTACGCCCGCCACGACCCTTCGGTGTACGGTCCAATCATGAATCGCACATATGGCATCACTGAAGTAGTTGGCACCTCAAATGAGGGCGTGGATGTGGCTATTCGTAGCGCAATCAGCCGGACATCCAAAACCGTACGTCATCTTGATTGGTTTGAGGTCACCCAGATCCGTGGATACGTTCGCGACGGCGAGGTTGACCACTTCCAGGTATCACTCAAGGTTGGATATCGCATGGAAGATTCCGGCGCTCAATAATTTTCGAAGAAAAGGTTCACATGTCACGGGTTGTGCTCGTCACTGGCGGTAATCGAGGTATCGGGTTGAGCATTGCTCAACTTCTGCGTGCAGGTGGTTACACGGTTGTCGTTGGATCTCGCACTGGCACTGCGCCAGATGGACTCAATGCGGTGACGATGGATGTGTCGAGTACCGCATCAATTGATGCGGGTTTCGCTGAGATCGAAGAAAATTTCGGGCCGGTGGAAATTTTGATCGCGAATGCCGGGATGACTCGTGACACATTGCTGATGCGGATGACCGATGACGACATTGACGAAGTGCTCAATACGAATCTTGCGGGTTCTATCAAATTAGCCCGTCGAGCATTACGAAGCATGTTGAAGGCGCGTTATGGACGCATCATCTTCATGTCTTCAGTTGTGGGCATTATTGGCTCAGCTGGGCAGGTGAACTATTCGGCGGCCAAGTCAGGGCTGATCGGTGCTGCTCGTTCACTCGTGCGCGAGGTTGGCGGACGAGGGATTACCGTCAATGTTTTGACACCGGGATTTGTGAACACGGATATGACTGCTGAATTAGGTGAGGATCGTCGCGCTGAGATCGTGAGCATCGTGCCACTTGGTCGTTATGCTGAGCCGGACGAAATAGCCACTGCTGTGGAATTCCTCGTAGGTGATGGTGCGGCGTACATCACCGGCGCGGTCATACCCATCGATGGTGGTTTAGGAATGGGCGATTAGCGCCTCTGCGAAAGGGACGACTGTGGGAATTCTTGAAGGCAAGAACATCGTGATCACGGGTGTGCTCACTGATCAGTCCATTGCATTTCACGCAGCTCGTCTAGCCCAGGAAGAGGGCGCAAACGTCGTGCTCACCGGTTACGGTCGTGCGCTTTCGCTGACCAAACGCGCTGCTGGTCGTTTGCCCAAGGAAGCACCCGTGCTTGAACTGGATGTCGTGAATCAAGAGCACCTTGATGCTCTTGCCGGCGGCATCAAAGAACATATGGATCGCGTCGATGGGGTGCTGCATTC
>CANFTO010000060.1 GCA_947449945.1 Actinomycetota bacterium
ACCAGGCAGACATCCAGAACTTAACGGCGGCGTGACGATCTGATCATCGATCACCACAAAAACATTTGATGTCGTTCCTTCACACAGGTTGCCAACCGTGTTGGCAAGGATGGCCTCACTTGCACCCTGCTTGTGGGCGAGTTTGAGAGCCTTGGTGTTCTCGGCATAAGAGGTGCATTTTGCACCGACAATTGATGAACGTTCATTGCGAACCCACGGCACGGTCACCACTGTCGTTGAATCGTCCCACTGTCTTTGACTCACGCAGGTGACAACAATCGAAGGAACATTAGGGTCGATTCCAGCTGTGAATGTCACGCGCAATCTTCCAAGATCACCAATATCTTCAACATTGGCTGCGATGACTTGGTTCACTGAATCTCGAATCACTTCAAGGTTTGGTTCCGGAAGGTCGAGAATTTCAGCTGATCGAATCAATCGTGCTAGGTGTCGATTTAACGCGAATGGGTGCCCATCATGAACGGCAATAGTCTCGAAGACACCTTCACCAACAGTGAACCCTCGATCATTAACGTGGACAAATGCAGCGTCATCTTTAAGTAACGAGCCACCATTGTTAGTCCCAACCCAGATCATTCTTCGCTCCCCTGATCCATGGTCCACTCCTGAGCCGCAATTTCAATGAGATGACTTGCCTTTAATTCAGTTTCGCGCCATTCACGCATCGCATCAGATTCCCAGGTAATTCCAGCACCAGTGCCAAAGCACAATTCATCTGCATCCAGCCAAAAACTTCTTATCGATACCGCCAAATTTGCTTGTTGGGAATCCGAATCAACCCAACCGATTGCGCCGCAGTACACATCGCGACTTGCCGATTCAAGCTCGTCAATGAGTGTTAAGGCGGCAATTTTCGGAGCACCAGTGACCGAACCTGGTGGAAACGTCGCGTTAAAGATTTCCGACCAGGTGGTCCCCGCGACGAGCTCACCTTTGACATGGGATACAAGGTGAACCAGTCCTGGGTGTTCCTCCTCGCGCAGTAACCCTTCAACCTCAACTGTGCCAACCTTGGAAACGCGTGCCAGATCATTGCGAACAAGATCAACGATCATGACGTTTTCGGCACGATCCTTTTCCGTCAGATCAGAACGCGTTTTCCCAGTTCCCTTAATCGGGCCAGAAGTCAACGTCGTGCCGTCTCTGCCGAGAAAGAGTTCAGGGCTCGCACATGCGATTTCAAGTCCAAGACTTGCCACCCGGACCATCGCTGAAAAAGGCGCCGGATTTCCGCTGGCCAACAACATATGTAGCCGCGCGATATCACGCGCTTGGGTTTGCATCGGTGCCCGCATCACTCGGCAGATATTGGCTTGATAGACCGATCCTTGAGCGATCGCAGTACGGGTTGCCTCAACTGCAGCGCAATATTGCGCAACATCCATTGACGAATGCCACGAATCAATAGTTGGGCCCTGCCATGCGCCAATAAGATCAAGCGGTGGGTATTTACTCCACTTCGCAAACCGCAAGAAGGTCGGCGTACCCACATACGGATACACGACAATCCATTTGCCACCATCCTCAAGGGCAAAAGGATCAATGGATACTTCCACTAGCTCAGTTGCCCATAATCCGCCTGCATAGGCCAGGTCAGCGGCTGGGACGGGTTCCACGGGGACATTGTGCCGCTTTTCGGTCACCCAGATTCGCGCCCCGATGCGTAGTCGGCTAATGTTCTCAGTCGGCCATCATGGCCACGCGGACGTAGCGCAGCTGGTAGCGCACAACCTTGCCAAGGTTGGGGTCGCGGGTTCGAATCCCGTCGTCCGCTCGCAAGTGCCCACGGGCATGTAGTAAGCCCTCGGGCGAGCTCAGGGTGGGTTGGCCGAGAGGCGAGGCAAGGGACTGCAAATCCCTCTACACCGGTTCAAATCCGGTACCCACCTCCAATGCAGTTGCGCACGTGGCAATTGACCGCCGATCGCGCGCGCGTACATCAATCAATTGTCATCCATAGCCGGATTCACAACATATTTGCTGCACCTGTAGTCTTTGCGCTGCTTAGGTCGATTGGCGCAGTTGGTTAGCGCGCTTCCTTGACATGGAAGAGGCCAGGGGTTCGAGTCCCTTATCGACCACTCGTGCAAGCGGGAACCTACTTTAGGTTCCCGTTCGCTCGTTATATTCCTCATCCCTCACCAGCTGTGACACCATGGATGCGTGCAAGCGGCTAATAATCGGGTCATCACTGGCCGTTCTCTCGATCGTGTCATCAACTTCTCAGACGCGGTGGTAGCCGTTGCGATCACCGTCTTGGTGCTTCCGATTGTTTCCCTTGATGGTCCCTCGCAGAATCAAACGATGGTTGATGTCCTCAGGGAAAATTCCGGACAAATCATTGCTTTTATCGTCACCTTTTTTATGTTGTTCATCTTTTGGCAGGGCCACCATCGCGTCTTTGAAAACTTTGGGTCTATCAACAATTCAATTATGTGGCTGAATGCGGCATGGCTAGCGACAGTGGCTTTTCTTCCTTGGCCGAGCAAGCTCATCGATGTGGGCACAGACAGTGCAGGTGCCGGTTGGCTGTACTGCCTCACCCTGTTTTTGAACGCCTTACTTTTGCATTGCATTTACCAAGCGGGAAGGCGCCATCCAGATTATTTAGTCTCACCGGAGCTTTGGTCGTCATGGCTTTCTATTAGTTTTGTTTTCGCTGTAGCTTTCGCGATGCTGTTCGTCGCAAGCCTTATATGGCCAGGGACTGCACTCTGGTTTCTCTTTTTACTCTTTCCTCTGCGTTTCTTTGTTCAGCAGAAGGGCAAACTTCCGACTCGTGCAAGTCGCTAGCCTACGAGTGCTGTTCCTTCACGGGCCAAAGCAACGAGCCGCGAGATTGCCCGGAAGTACTTCTTTCGGTATCCACCCTTAAGCATCTCCGCCGAAAAGAGTTCATCCAACTTGATTCCTGATGCCAAAACGGGAATATCTCGGTCGTATAGGCGATCAGCAAGCACCACTAAACGAAGAGCAGTTGCCTGATCGGTAACTGGCTCCACATTCATGAATCCAACTGCTGCCACACCATTGAGCAAACTTCCGTAACGCGAGGGATGCACTGAGATTAGGTGCTGTTCTAACTTCGCAAATTCATCGATAGTTGCCAATGTATTACCCGCGAGAACTGACTTGATTTGCTGATTACTTAACGGTTGAGGTGCATCCGGAAGCCCACGATGTCGATAATCCTCGCCTTCGATACGGAACACATCAAAATGAGCAGAGAGCCCTTGAATTTCGCGTAAAAAATCTTCAGCAGCAAATCGCCCCTCGCCCAACTTGTCCGGCAAAGTATTCGAAGTTGCAGCCAAGCTCACGCCCGCTTTTACGAGTTCACCAAGCAACGTAGACATCAACACTGTGTCGCCTGGGTCATCGAGTTCGAATTCATCGATGCACACCAAATCATTGTGTGAAAGCGCCTCAACAGCAGTGCGGAAACCCAAAGCACCAACAAGATTTGTGTATTCAACGAAGGTGCCAAAACGTTTGCGCCCAGGAACTGCATGCCATAAAGAGGCCAGTAAGTGCGTCTTGCCGACTCCAAAACCACCGTCGAGGTAGATTCCTGCCCGGCCTTCCGGCGGAGCGCCACGCTTAAAGAGACGCTTTTTCTCAGGTCCACGCGTATTGCGCGAAGCAAATGCCTCAAGTGCTCTCACCGCTGCGACCTGAGAAGGTTGATCTGGCGCTGGAATGTATGAAGAAAAGCTGACTGCCGAGAAACGAGGTGGCGGTATGAGCTCATCAACCATTTGTTGGACTGAAACTTGCGGATTACGTTCCGCTAAGGCCCGAGGTTCAGACATGATGCACGCAGCCTAGCCCGGACATGGCACGATCAATCCATGCCACAGGCCAACAGCGATGACGTCGAGTCAATGCCACATAGCGACATTCCTGGTCTGTACTTATGGCCCGAGTCAGCTACTGGTCATACCGCTCCTTGGGTCCGCTGCAACATGGTGATGTCACTTGATGGCGCTGTCGTCGATTCTGAGGGCAAATCAGCAGGCCTTGGCACAGACGCTGACAAACGCGTCTTTCTTGCCGTACGACACGACAGCGATGTGATCTTGGTTGGTGCAGGTACAGCACGCACAGAGGGTTATCGCCCAACCTCGGTACCAATTGCATTGGTCACGAATCAGTTGAATCTTGACCAATCACTGCCTCTTTTCGCGCAAGCGAACGGTGAAAATCCAACGACCTACATCGTCACTTCGCAATCGGCTGCTGACCTTGCACCTACTTGGCTCGCACAATGCGCCACGATCATTCCCTGCGGTAACACCCAGGTTGATCTATCGGCCGCGATTCATGAACTTCACAATCGTGGCTTCGATCGAATCCATTGCGAGGGTGGGCCAGCTTTACTCACCTCATTACTGGAAGCCGAACTACTCGATGAACTTCTACTCACCGTGACACCTGTGCTCCTGGGTGGAGGCTCGACAATGATCACTACATCACTTGGCAAGATCCAAGGCGAATACACGCAGGTGCGCACAGATGAGGGCACAGTACTTATGAGATTCACCCCGCGCTACTCCACCTGATCAATCAACCAGCATGTGATCCATTCACGATACGGTCATGACATGAATACTGGAGTTGTTGTGCTGTGGACGTTCGCGGTTGTCTTGGCTCTATTCGGGTTCGCGTTTGTTTGGACGGGGCTCAATGGCGAGCGTGGCTATTGGTCGCAACGAGATCCACATGGCGATGCGCGATCTGATGCAACAAAGTTCCCGACAATCATGAAAAACGCCTTTAGGTATTCCGTTGGCGAGGTACGAGCGCCACTACGCATCGCCGCAATAGGCGTAATCCTTGTGTATGCAGGCGTCTTTTTTGCAGTAATTGCGATCGTCACTTCGCTACTCAACTCCTGAAATTGCATTAATTCGGCGAATCCCCCGCCTCATCAACTGGCGGTGCAATGTTTGTTCCATCATTCGGGCAATCACCCATCCAATATTGACTTGCTGGCGCGGGTGGCGTTGCACCTGCGTTGGCGTGCAACCATTCATCTGTTGAGGTGAGGTACTCATTCAAGGCCCGCTGACCATCAGCAACGGAAGTATCCCAACCACAATTGGGAGTAGGTTCCGTTGTTGAACTCTGTTGTGAACATGAAGTCAAAGAACCCACCACAACGAGTGCGCATCCCATGAGCATTAAAACTTGGCTTCTATACACGCATACACGGTACTTGCATGCCGGCCAAGTTCGCCTGAATGACATCAGCCCGTCACTGCTGACGCATCAAAGCCAGAAACACCAGCTGCCCACCGAACACCTAATTCACTGCCGAATAGTTTCTTACCTAGCGCGTAGAGGTCTAGAAGTTCGGAAGCGTCACCGTGCATCATGGCGCGCTCAAGGTCGGTGTTCCATTCGATCTCTTCGATCGTCATACCTTGAGTATGAACCCAAGGCCCGCTGCCTAACATGTGCCTATGGCACTGTTCATCAATATTGAGTCCAACAGCGAACCTGGTATCAACCATTTAGGTCGCTCATTGCGCGCATTGCAAGACCAGGTGGCAGCCACAGGTGCCAGTCAGGAATTAGCCGAGCAAGCAGCCTTGGCCCTAGATGAGGTCGTGGCCCTACTAGAACCAGATCGATATATCGCTGCACGCGACAAAGGTTGGGACGATACCCAGCGGGCACGCGGCTCACGAACCCTCAATCCCCCATACCTCACAAGGTCAGTCACCAAGGAGGCATTCAAGGCAACCGTTACGTTCGGTAGCTTCTATCTCGGTGGTAATGGCGCGGTCCACGGTGGAGCCATTCCGCTGCTCTTTGATCAAGTGCTCGGACAACTGGCCAACTATGAGCGGCCAATCTGCCGAACCGCGTATCTCAATGTTGACTTCAAAAACGTGACGCCTTTGGATGTTGAACTTGAGGTCCGCGCTCATTTCGAAAAGATCGATGGTCGTAAGCGCTTCACCTACGGTGCGCTCTACCACGGCGATGTACTCACAGCACAGGCTCGCGCTCTCTTTATCGAGCTAAAAGATGGTGCAGCGTAAGTCCCGGATGAACAAACCTGAGGACTCAAACCATGCTTTGATTTCAGCATGAAGCCGCAGCCGGTATTTGTGCAGTACCAAGGCGAGGTTTATGCAGGGTCCATGGTCGCTTGGCGCTCAATCGATGGCATCACGCACGGAGTCACGTTTGGAGCCGGTCTTGTTCGATTCCGACGCTTTGATCGTGACTACGAATTGTGGTTTACCCAAGGTGCTATTCGACCAGCAAATCCAAACGACGACTCCGTTCCAGAGGAAGCTTGGTCAACAGAAGCTGTCGAACGATTTCTCGCGACGCTGCAAGACGAACAGAAGTAGCGTTTACGTTAAAGATGCCCAGTGATCGATAACAACATCCGAAGTCGTCACTAAAGCAATGTTGCGAATCGTGTACTTCAGAAGATAAGGCACGTACTCAGGTGGATCGCCTGCGATGCAGTCGCTAATCACCGCGCACTTGTATCCCGCGTTTGTCGCTTCAATTGTGGTGCCCAACACGGCCAAATTTGCAGACATTCCCATGATTACTACTGACTTGATACCGAGGTTTCGAAGGTAGTTATCCAAGGGAGATGATGCAAATGACGTAAGGCCTAGCTCCCGCTGAATGATGATGTCTTTTTCCTGCGGGTCAAGCCCGGGCGCAACCGGACCTAAACCACCACTCCATTCACCGCCCGACTCGCGACCACGGATGAGATCGTTCGTGGGACGACCTAGACCATCGTTGCGCCAACTATTATTGATGAAAATAATTTGCGCGCCAACGCTGCGGGCAGCCGCATTCACCTTTGCTATGTGACCAACCAGATCCATTTCGATAGCGCTTTTGGCCAAGCCAGGAATACGTGGGTTTTCAGGATCAACTAATCGAGCCTGGGTTTCTACAACGAGTACCGCAGTGGTAGCCGGATCCAAATATGGACCTACATCAATTGCCATGACCGCTCCACCCAAGCTCGACGTAAAAGAAAGCCACAGGCTAGTGCAATTACACGTGCAAGAACAGGGTTTCGCAATGGAACTATTTGCGTGATCGCTTCTCTCGAACGCGCATCATGATGCGAATAGGTGTGCCATCAAAGCCGTACTCCTCGCGCAGCCTACGCTCGATAAATCTGCGATATCCAGCTTCGAGGAACCCCGTTGTGAACAGTGCAAAAGTTGGCGGGCTTGTTGCCACCTGAGCACCGAATAAAATTCTGGGTTGCTTACCGCCACGAATTGGATGAGGGTTTGATTGCACGATTGATGCAAGGAACTGGTTAAGGCGTCCGGTGGAAACGCGAGTCTCCCACCCCGCTAGCGCTGCTTCAATAGCCACTTCAAGCCGCTCAATGTGGCGACCAGTTTTTGCTGAAACGTTGACGTGCGGCGCCCAAGGAACCTGCACGAGATCGCGGTCGATTTCGCGCTCGAGGTAGTGGCGGCGCTCTTCGTCAGTTAAATCCCACTTGTTATAGGCAATAACTATCGCACGGCCAGCTTCTTCAGCCATAGAAATAATGCGCACGTCTTGTTCACTGATCGGCTCAGATGCATCGACCAAGATCAATGCGACTTCGGCTCGGTCCAAGGCTGCAGTGGTACGCAAAGTCGCGTAGTACTCGTGTCCGCTGGCTTCCTTCGCGCGACGTCGAATACCTGCAGTGTCAACAAACCACCACCACTTTTCCTTGAGTTGTACCAATTCGTCAACTGGATCAACAGTGGTGCCCGCAACTGAATCAACAACAACTCGTTCAGAACCAGCCATCGCGTTCAACAGCGATGACTTACCCACATTTGGTTTTCCCAGAAGAGCAACTCTACGAGGCCCAACACCGCGCATGCGTCCTTTGCCCTCGTCAGGGAGCACCTTCACGATTTGATCAAGAAGATCACCAGAACCACGGCCATGCTGCGCGGAAACTGGAAACGGTTCACCTAACCCCAGTGACCACAACGATGTCGCTTCCATTTCTAGCAGCGCATCGTCGGCTTTGTTCGCAACCAAAATGACAGGCTTTCCAGAGCGTCGCAGCACTTCTACTACTGCTTCATCTGTATCGGTCGCGCCTACTGTTGCATCCACTACGAACGCCACCGCGTCAGCATCATTTATTGCACGTTCAGCTTGAGCAGCAATAGCAGCAGCCATGCCTTTAACCTTGCGATCCCAACCGCCGGTGTCGATCAAAATGAAGCGCTTGCCATTCCAGTCGGCTTCATATGTCACTCGGTCCCGCGTCACTCCTGGAAAGTCTTCAACCACCGCTTCACGGCGGCCAATAATGCGATTGACCAAGGTTGACTTTCCTACGTTTGGACGACCAACGATCGCTAGAACTGGCCAACCTTCAGTGTTGTTCTTTTCAGTGAGATCGGCCAAATCCTCGTCGAATTCGCCAAACTCAGCGCGAGCAGCTGCCAGCGCCATCTCAAGGGCGGCATCGTCTTCAATATCGTCAACATCTGCGCTGACTTCAATGAATTCAGGCTCGGAGGCATCACCTTCATCGGTGTCTATTGATACCCAACCGTCAGTCATGCCCAGCCTGCTTTCATAATCGAGCTCGAGCATTTGCCTGAGCTTGGCGCACCTGTTCGCTCACTGTGAGGACAGTGGCTAGCGCACAAGGATCGCCGCTTGGCGAAATCTGAATCGGTGCTTCGAACAGGATACCGATCTTCGCGCGTGGTCTTGGCGGGTCGGTCGCAACCTTGCCACTTGCTCCCGTGACGTTCACCGCGACCACGTGAGCCCCAGTTGCTGCCACCAGATAGCCCAAGGAGGGTGATTTGCCCATTAATCCGACTGCCTGACCGTGGTTCAAGAGATCTAACGCATGGCGGACTGCCCCAAAACCAGGCTCCTCGAAGGGGATATCTCCCCCCAAATATCTCGTCCTTTTCGACAGTACTTCCCGGAGTGCACCGTCAATCACCACATGAACGGGCCTAGGCGAGCAAATATTCACGATCGGGGCGACGAGAACGCCAATCCCTGTGATGTCGAAAATTACCGGCCCTGCAGGCGGCACCTGCTCGGCTCCCTGAACCTCCAGGGAGTACAAAGCTTTCAGCGCGGGTGCCGTAAAATTACGAAGCGTGGCGGCCCGAGAAATGCCACTCATTCACTTGCGGCTTTTGCTCGGGAGATAACTTCAGCAATGACTTCTTCTAAAGTCAGGTCACTGGTGTCCAGTTCATAGGCTTCATGGGTTTGCTTGAGAGGACTTGCTGCGCGCGTTGAATCAAGGTGATCACGGCGCTCAAGAGCTGCCTGCGTCGCGTTTACTTCTGCTGAACTAGCGTCAGCCGATCCTGCATCTTCTCTTGCTCGCCGCAGGGCACGAATTTCAGGACGAGCGGTGAGGAAGATCTTCACGGGCGCATCCGGAAGAACAACGGTGGTGATGTCGCGGCCCTCAACCACTATGCCAGTCCCTAATTGCAATGCCTCTCGTGCTTGTGTCCGCTGCAATTCAACGAGCAGGTCGCGAACCTTTGGCACAGCGCTCACTGCACTGACGGCACTTGTTACGCGTTCTTCGCGAATCGCTGCACTAACGTCAACTCCATCGACTTCAATTATTGATCTCGCTGGATCTACACCGCTCGTGATCGCCGGCACTTCGCAGAACTCAGCAACTTTTGCGGCGTCATCAGGATCGATTCCTGCATTCAACACAGCCCACGTCATGGCTCGATACATCGCCCCAGTATCGAGATAACGCCACCCTAAGGTCCGGGCAGTTCCTCGACACACACTTGATTTTCCAGAGCCAGCAGGACCATCGACAGCGATTACAAGCGGCTTCACGATACGCCTTTAACGTCAAATTTTTGCGATGCCAAGGCATCTGTTAATTCCTGAGCCCGATCAGGACGAACCGAGAGTTCAACTAACCCGCTCGGCCTTCCCAAAACGTGTTCAATACGAACGTCTTCCAAGTTGATGCCGGCATCACCCGCTGCTACAAAAAGTCTCGCGAGTTCGCCTGGCTTGTCTTCAATGAGCACAGCAACTTGGCTGAATGCAGCCTCCACATTTCCATGTCGTCCTGGAATCCTGGCCCGGCCTTGTGTACCAGCACGAAGGGTTGCATCAAGTATTTTTGCATGGTCTTCATCGCCATTAGCTAAATCCTGAAGTGCGTGTAAAACCTCCTGAAGTTCCGCAACGAGTCCGCCGAGTACCTCGGCCACAGGTGCAGCATTTTCAGAAAGTATGTCTACCCAAAGTGCATTATCGGATGCAGCTATGCGAGTCATATCGCGCAAGCCTTGCCCCGCCACCGCAATGTGATGCTCATGAGCAGGAAGGAGTTGTGCAGCCAGCGCACTACTTACAACCTGTGGAGCATGCGAAACCAACGCGACAGCTTGATCATGCTCATGCACTGTCATCTTCACTGCTATTGCACCGCATGAGAGTGCAAGCTTCTCTACTAGATTCTGCGATGATGACGATGATGACTCAAGCGCAGTTATGATCCATAGGCGATCATCAAAGAGATCCTTACGTGCAGCAGCAGCGCCTGAAACTTCTCGACCGGCCATCGGATGACCACCCACGAGGCGTGACTCATCAGCGCCAAAAGCAATTGCTTGCTTCAAAATATTGCTTTTTACACTTGTCACATCTGTTATCACCGACTCTGGAAATTCAAAACTCGCATCGGCGATGACACGTGCTGCAAACCGCGGTGGCACTGCGACCACTACAAGTTGCGGCGTGCGCCTTTCACCTTTCATCGATTCAAACGCCTGACCTGCACCCATAGCAACCGCGGTATTAACCTGCGTTTGATCAACATCCCTTAGCCACACCTCAACACCGGCGCGAGCGAGGGCCTGTCCAATCGATGCGCCAATAAGTCCCGCGCCAATAACTAAGACTGGACCTTGAATTGCTTGTGGCGCAGAATCGCTCACGACTTCACGTCCGGGCGCAAGACTTCTGCCCCGCGTAAGTACACATGGCGAATCTCTGAACGAGGAATATCGGTTTCAACATGAAGCATGACGCGCACGGTCAATGCCAGGGCACCAAGAACATCGATTTCTTGCGCACACATCAACGGGACATCAGCAAAGCCAAATTCACGAGCGGCCTTCGCTGGGAACCCTGAGTGAATATCAGGGGTACACGTAAACAGAACGCTCACGACGTTA